>NZ_JBHXLL010000006.1:275263-287002 GCF_042721415.1 Kitasatospora sp. NPDC058444
CGGGGGGGGGGGGTGGTGGGGGGGGGCGGCGGGGGGGCTTTGGTCCGCTGCCGCCCGGGGGGGGGGCGGTGGTGTCCGGCAGCCGGACTCCTCCGCCCGCACCGCCCGCGCCGTCCGCGTCGCGGGCCACGGCGCCTTGGGCCACCGCTACCGCAGGTGCCGCAGGCGGGAGGCCGCGATGTTGCGGGTGCGCCGAGTCCGGCCGTGGCCGGCCAGGATGTCCAGGAGGGCCGGGGCCGACGACTCCTCGGCGAGGCGCTCCTGGAGCCAGTTCTCCGCGGCGAGCAGCTGCTCCTCCTCCCACGGCTCGCCCAGGGCGATCCTCCGCAGCAGCGCCCAGTCCCGCAGCCGCCGGACGGAGAAGGGGTCGCCCGCCACGACGCCGGCCAGCTCCCGGTGCCAGGCCGGGAAGTCCGGCTCCGTCAGCAGTTCCGCCGCGCGCCGGTTCAGGTACTCGCAGACCGCGCAGCTCGCCATCGAGGTCTCGGGGTCGGTCAGCACCCGGGCCGCGAGGCCGGCCGCATCCTCGGGCGCGACCTCCGCGAACGCCCGGCGGTACCGGGCGAACCGCACGTGCTCGTCCGGCTCGAAGTCCTCGAACCCCTCGACGACGTCGACGACCTCGAAGCCTTCCGCACCGGCCGCTGCTGTCTCGGTCACCGAGCTCTTCCTCTTCCTCGTCCGTCTCTTCCGCTCTGCGGCGGCCAAGGGACCCTGGCCGCCACGCCCGACCGATCCTCGCACGCCTCCCGTCAGCCCCCTCCGCCGACTCCGCCCACTCCCCGGCGGCGCCGCGCGCCGATCCGCACCGGGCGGCGCGCTCAGCCGATGGTCACCACCCGGGCCCACTCCGGTGGGGCGTCCGGCCGGTACTCCGGGTCGTTCTCGCTGTACCGGGCCGGCCTGGGGAAGAGGCCGACCACCGTGCGGCAGGGCGGGGCGGCGGAGGGCCACGGGGTCTGGCCGTCGGTCAGGACCACCACCACGTCCGGGCGGGGGTGGCCGCGCAGGGCGGTCCTGAAGCCGGTGCGAAGGTCGGTGCCGCCACCGCCGATCAGCGGGATGCCCTCGGCCCGGCAGAGCTGGTGGACGGCCGGGGCGGCCGCGTCGCAGGGGACGACGGTGACCTGGTCGCGGCGGCCGCCGACGGCCCGGCCGATCGCCGCGACCTCCACCAGCGCGCTGCCCAGCTCGTCGTCCGAGACCGAGCCGGAGGTGTCGATGACCACCGAGACGCGCGGCGGGCGCCGCCGCAGGCTCGGCAGCAGCACGCCCGGCACCCCGGCCGAGCGGCGGGCGGGGCGGCCGTAGCTGTAGTCCTCGCCCGCGCCGGGGCCCGAGACCGCCGAGCGCACCGCCGCGCCCAGCAACTGCCGCCACGGCTGCGGCGGGTGGAACGCCTCCTCGGCCCAGCGCTTCCAGCCCGCCGGGGCGTTGCCGGGGCGGGCCCGGATGCCCTCGGCGACCCGGAAGCGGACGGCGTCGCGCTCCTGGGCGGTGAGCCCGTGGGAGCCGTCGGGGCCGAGTTCCCAGGGGCGGTCCAGGCCGTCGGCGCCGCTGCCGCACTCCAGCCAGGCGGCCTGCAGGCTGCGCGGGTGGAAGTGGTACCGGCGCAGGTACTCCTCCATGAGCAGTCCGTCCGGCAGGAGGAGCATCCCCGGCCGGACGGCGCCGGCCGGGCGGTCCAGGCCGTCCCCGTACACGTCGTCGTTGATCTCGCAGTCGGCGGCGATGTTCATCCGAAGCCGCGCGGCCCGGCCCTCCAGGCCGAGCTCCCGGGCGATCCGGTCGCCGCGCCCGTGATGGTCGCGCAGCAGGTGCGAGACCTCGTGCACCCAGACACCGGCCAGCTGTTCGACGGGTGTGCGGGCGACGAAGGCCGGCGAGGCGTAGCAGCGCCAGTACCGGTCCACGGCCATGGTCGGCACCTGTCGGGACTCCACCAGGTGGAGTGCGAACAGCGCCGTCGCCAGGTACGGCCGGACGCGGGCGGCGTGCAGCCGGGCGGCGTACAGCTTCTCGACGTCCAGCGGCGTGGACGGTGCGTTCGGCGCTGTGCTCGTCGGCACGCCGTTCGCCGCTGTGCCCGCCGGGCCGTTCGGCGCTGCGCCCGCCGGGCTGTTCATCGCCGTACCGTCCGAGGCTTCTGGGCACCGACGAGGTCGGCCCGGCGGGAGACCGCCAGTGCCGGGGCGAGCCGTTCGATCGCCGCCGGAACCTCCCAGTCCTCCCGGCGCAGCGAGGCCAGCGTGGTGGCCGGGACGACCAGCAGGTCCGGCGTGCCGGTCTCCAGGGCCCGGGCGAGCAGCGTCCAGGCCGCGTCCCAGCGCGCCCGGTCGGGCCGGGTGCGGACCGCCGCGACCACGGCGTCCAGCACCGCCTGGCGCAGGTCCCCGCGTTCGGGGAACACGGCGGCGGCCGGGTCGGCGAGCAGGTCCTCCGGGTCCGGCAGGTCCATCCGATCCATGTGCGCCATCAGCTCCAGCCCCGGACCGTCGCCGACGGCGCCGCGCACCAGCAGCGACAGCACCTCCCGGGAGGAGCCGGCCGCGGTCGCGAAGGCGACCAGCCGCAGCGCCATGTCCCAGCTGCGCGGGGACGACCAGGCGCCGCCGCGCCGGGACTCGGTGGTGGGCAGCCGGTGCACCAGCGCGGGGCGGGCGGCCAGCAGCCCGCACACCGAGCGGCGGGCCAGCGCGACGGCCGCCGGCAGCGCCTGTGGGTCGAGCCGGGGCAGCGCGGCCACCGGCCAGACGCCGCCGAGGCCGCGCACCACCACCTCGTGGTCGTGCACCCACTGGAGGTGGACGAAGCGGTTGGCCAGCGGCGGGCTCAGCTCCCAGCCGTCGGCCGCCGAGGAGCGCGGGTTGGCGGCGGCCACGATCCGTACGCCGGGCGGGAGTTGCAGCGCTCCGACGCGCCGTTCCAGGACCAGCCGGAGCAGTGCGGCCTGGACGGCGGGCGGCGCGGTGGACAGCTCGTCCAGGAACAGCAGCCCGCGCCCGGCCCGCACCAGACGCACCGCCCAGTCCGGCGGGGCCATCGGGACGCCCTGCTGTGCGGGGTCGTCGCCGACGATGGGCAGCCCGGAGAAGTCGGAGGGCTCGTGGACGCTGGCGATGACCGTGGTCAGCGGCAGTTCCAGGGCTTCGGCGAGCTGGGTGAGCGCGGCGGTCTTGCCGATGCCGGGCTCGCCCCAGAGCAGGACGGGCAGGTCGGCGGCGACGGCCAGGGTGAGCGCTTCCAGTTGGGTGTCGGCGCGCGGCTCGGTGGCGGTGTCGGCCAACAGGTCGAGCAGCCGGCGGGCGACGTCGAGGCGGGTGGCGTCGACGTCGGCGGTGCCGAGGCCAACGCCGGCGCCGGCGAGGTCGAGGCGGGTGGTTTCGGGCGTGCGGATGGGCATGGGTGGGCACCTCCTGGTGCGGATGGGGTTTCGGTTCAGGGCGCGGGCCGTCGGGCCGACGGCGTCAGCTGAGGGAGGCCAGGCGCGGGTGGGCCCGGAACGAGGCGTGGCGCGGCCGCGGCCGGAAAGCGGCGTGCTTCGGACGCCAACTGTGACGGACGCGCGGCAACGGGTGGTCGATGCGCTCGGGCCCGGTCAGGCCCTCGCGGTAGAGGCCGTAGGCGATCCGTCGTTCGGCGGCCGCCGCCAGCTCGTCCCGCAGCGGTCCTTCGCGGAGCACCGCCTCCGGGCCGAGCAGGGCCTCGACCGCGGCCAGCGCCCCGGCCATGTCGCCGTGGTCCAACCGCTCGCGCACACCGGCCAGTTGGTGGGGGCTGCGGTGCGCCAGGTCGATCTCCCGCAGGCAGGGCAGCGGGGTGCCGGACAGGCCGGTCAGCAGGTCCTCGCGGCGCAGCTCGGCCGGGTCGTGGTCGAGCGGGGCGAGCACCCCGTCGACCAGCCCGATCCGGTGCCGCGCACCTCGGCAGTCCACCACCCGCTCGGCGGAGGGCGGGGCGTCGGTCCGCGGGGCCGGGCCGGGCACGTACCCGGGGGCCAGCGCGGCCGCGACCAGTGGATGCAACCGGTCGGCCTCGATCGCGCCGCTGCGGAGCAGGTCGAGGTCGGGCGGCACCCAGGTCGCGGCATCGGGCAGCAGCGGCAGTCCGGAGGTGTCCCCGGTGGGCTCCGCCGTCGATCCGTCCGGTCGGAGCAGCAGCCGGTGCCGGCGCCCGAGCCGCACCACGACGGGCCCGGCGGGGAGTCCGTCGGCGCGCAGCAGCAGCTCGGCCTCGGCGGCCCAGCGGTCGGTGGCGCAGCGCAGCGCAGGATCGCCAAGATCCCTGCCCGGCAAGCCGGTTGACGGATCTGTCGAACCGGACCGCACGGCCAGCTCCGCGCTGCGCCCGGCGTCCCAGAGGTGCCGGTGCAGGTCGTAGCGGAACCGGCGACTGGGGCGCGGATGCGGGTGCGGCGACCGGGCGTCGTTCCCGGAGCCGTCCCAGAGCTCCAGGCCGACCCGCTGCCCGTACTCCGCCCAGCCGGGCGGAGTGCGGACCACCAGGAAGACCGGCCGCTCGCCCTGGTAGCGGGCCAGCGGCACGGTGAGCCCGGGCCGCAGCAGCCCGTCGGGGGCGGACCTGGGCAGGTGCCAGCGAAGCAACTCCGGTGCCAGGCAGCGGAGATCGGCCCGTACCCGGTCGGCGAGCTCCCGGCCGTGGACGCGGGCGACGTCCCGCAGGCGGAAGTCGACCTCGACGTTGGCCGCGGCGCAGGCCCCGGCCCAGTCGCCGGCCAGGCGGCGGGAGGTGGCGGTTTCGATCATGGAGGGCGGCACGGCGTACTCGCGTACGCGCCGCCAGAAGGAGAGTCGGGATTCGTTCCCGTACGCGGGGTGAGTGGGCATCAGCACTCACTCTTCGCGGACGGGACCCCCATTCTGTGATCAGCGTGAGTGGTCATCGCCGGGGAGCATAGCGCCCCGCGCCGCCGTCCGCCACACCGTTCCGGCGCCGGCCTCCGCTGCCCGCCCGGTGCTCAAGGGTCACCGGAGGCCCCGGTCCGCGGCGCCCGGCACCCCGCGCCGACTGGCCGATTCCGTTCGCTCGCGACCGACGAAGGGTCGCGGCGGACGGGCCGCCGGGCGCAGACTGGCCGCTCACGGGAGTTCCGACCGCAGGGGGCAGGCATGACCGTACGACCCGTCAGGCGCATGGCAGTCGGCAGGCTCCGGACCGCGATCGGCGCACTGGTCGTCGCCCTGGCGGCGGGTGCGGCGGTCGCCCTGCCGGCGGCCGAGGCGGAGGCGGCCGGCGCCAAGGGAGCCAAGGGCGCCAAGGTGGTCTACCTGACCTTCGACGACGGTCCCAGCCCCGCCTACACGCCCAAGGTCCTGGCCACGCTCTCCCGGTACGGGGTGCGGGCGACCTTCTTCGAGATCGGGCAGAACGTCGCCGCCCACCCCTCGGTGACCGCGCAGGTCGCCAAGCAGGGCCACAGCGTGCAGAACCACTCCTGGTCCCACCCGGACCTGCGCAGGCTCTCCGCCGCCGCGCTCAACGCGCAGCTGGCCGACACCGACAAGGCCATCCGCGCGCAGACCGGCCGGACCCCGAACTGCCTGCGCCCGCCGTACGGCGCGGTCAACAGCACGGTGCGCTCGAAGGCCGCCACGCTCGGCAAGCAGGTCGTGCTCTGGTCGGTGGACCCGGCGGACTGGTCCCGCCCCGGCACGGCCGCGATCAGCTCGCGGGTGCTGAACAACGTCCGTCCCGGGTCGGTGATCCTGCTGCACGACGGTGGCGGCGACCGCTCCCAGACGGTGGCGGCGCTGCCGACGATCATCTCCACGCTCAAGTCGCGCGGGTACGGCTTCGCCACCCTCTGCGGCTGAGCCCGGTCAGCGGCGGAGGGCGGCGCGGTGCGGTCGGCGGGCTCGGGCGGCGCGGCCCGGCCGACCGCCCGTCGGGCGGGTCCGGCCCGGTCAGCTCTGCCCGTTGAGGACGAGCGCCCAGGCGAGGCAGGCCAGGGCGCCGGTCGACAGCAGGGCGCGCAGCACGTTGAAGCGCACCCAGCGAGCCTCGAACCGGCCGCGCACCGCGGCCGGATCGGCGATCCGCTCGGGCGACCCGGCGGCGTCGAGCTCGTCGTTCAGCGGGATGTTGACCGCTCGGGTGATCCCGATCACCGCGACGTACAGCACCAGCGCGGCGACGGTCGCGGGCAGGACGTCGTGCCCGTCGGAGGGCAGGTGCAGGGCCACCGCCGCGGCGGTGGCGAGCAGGGCGCCGACGAAGCCGAGGAAGAACCAGCCGTTCAGGATCGCCTTGTTGACGTGCTGCATGACCTCGATGAAGGTCCGGTCGTCGACCCGGGCGAGCGCCGGCATGACCGAGCACGAGTAGGCGTAGAACAGTCCCGCGGTCAGTCCACAGGTGACCGTGGCCGCCACCAGGACGAGTGTGCGTGCCGTTTCCATCGTCGTGAGCCCCTCATTTCTCGCGGCCGGTGTCGCCGTACCGCGGTCGCCGTGTCCTGGTCGTCGTGTCTCGTTCGCCGTGTCTCGGTCCGTGCCCCCGTGCGCCGATCATCCGGCATCCGGGCGGCGCGGGCCGTCTCCTTCGCTCAAGAGTCTCTCAAATGATGGAGCGTCAAATGATGTCCATCCGTCTACACTTGGTGGCATGGACACTCTGACGGGACTCCTCGGCGGCCCCAAGGCCCGGGGTGCGTTCCTGCTGCGCTCCATCCTCACCCCGCCGTGGTCGCTGCGGATCGAGGACCGGGCCCCGCTCTCGGTGGTGACGACGGTCCGCGGCGACGCCTGGATCCTGCCCGAGCACGGCACCCCGCTGCTGCTGCATCCCGGCGACGTGGCCATCGTGCGCGGCCCGGAGCCGTACACCGTGGCGGACGACCCGGACACCCCGGTCGACGTCGTCGTCGGCCCGGGCCAGGTCTGCACCGAGGGCGGCGTGGACGTCTCCGAGGCGATGTCGCTCGGCGTCCGGACCTGGGGCCGGGGCAGCGAGGACGACCGGGCCTCCTCGGTGGTGCTGTCCGGCACCTACCAGGCCGAGCACGAGATCGGCCGGCGGCTGCTCGGCTGCCTGCCCGCCCTGCTGGTCCGCCCGGCCGGTACCGGCACCGGCTCCGACGACACCCTGGTGCACCTGCTGGCCACCGAGATGGGGCGCGACGAGCCCGGCCAGGAACTCGTCCTGGACCGCATCCTGGACCTCCTGGTGGTCTCCGTGCTGCGCTCCTGGCTGGCCGCCCCCGACTCCGGCGCCCCCGCCTGGTACCGCGCCCAGCACGACCAGGTGGTCGGCCCGGTGCTGCGGATGATGCACGACGACCCGGCCACCGCCTGGACGGTCGCCGAACTCGCCCGGCGGGTCGGGGTCTCCCGGGCCGGCCTGGCCCGCCGCTTCACCGCCCTGGTCGGCGAGCCCCCGATGGCCTATCTGGCCGGCTGGCGCCTGGCGGTCGCCGCCGACCTGCTGCGCGAGCCCGAGTGCACCGTCGCCTTCGCCGCCCGCAAGGTCGGCTACAGCAACGCCTTCGCCCTCTCGGCGGCCTTCAAGCGGGTGCGCGGCATCAGCCCGCAGGAGCACCGCCGGCTGGCCGCCACGGGCACCCCGCCGCAGCCCGCGGGCTTCTCGGGTCCGGCGGAGACGGTGATCCTGGCAGGCTGAACAGATCTTTCATTTGCCTAATCCATTTAGGTAATTCCATACTGCCCGTAGATGCACGACGTGACCACGCGGGAGGACATACATGGCCAGGGCAGGGCTGACCGTCGAACGGCTGGTCGTCGCGGGCGCCGAGCTCGCCGACCGGGTCGGCTTCGACCAGGTGACCGTCGCCGCCGTCGCCCGCGGGTTCGGCGTGCAGACGGCCAGCCTCTACTCCCACGTCAAGAGCTCCCACGACCTCAAGACCCGGATCTCCCTGTACGCCCTGGAGGAACTCGCCGACCTCGTCGCCGACGCCCTCGCCGGTCGGGCGGGCCGCGACGCCCTCGCCGCCTTCGCCGACGCCTACCGCGACTACGCGGCCCGCCACCCCGGCCGCTACGACGCCACCCGCCTGCGCCTGGACGCCGAGACGGCCGCCGCCAGTGCGGGCGTCCGGCACGCCCGGATGACCAGGGCGCTCCTGCGCGGCTACGACCTGGGCGAACCGGAGCAGACCCACGCGGTGCGCATGCTCGGCAGCGTCTTCCACGGCTACATCAGCCTGGAGGCGGCGGGCGGGTTCAGCCACACCGCCGTCGACCCACGGCAGTCCTGGGACTGGATCATCGACTCCCTCGACGGCCTGCTGCGCGCCCGCGGAGCCCGTCCGGCCGACTGATCCACGCCCCGACCGCGCCCGGCGCCCGGCGTCCCGCACGTCCTGCCCACCCCGACGAACCGAAGGCAGCGCCATGACGACGATCACCACCCCCGTCACCGAGGACCTCCTCCACGGCCACCTCGACCTCGAACGCACCGCCCGCGGCCTGCTGCCGCACCGCCTGCCCACCCAAGCCCGCCGGCGGATCCCCGACGGGCACCTCGCGATGGCCGAGTCCCAGCCCTCCGGCGTCCGGCTCGTCTTCCGCACCCGCGCCACCACCGTCACGCTGCACACCGTCCCCACCAAGCGCGCCTACCCGGGCGTCCCGAACGTGCCGGACGGCGTCTACGACCTCCTGGTGGACGGCCGGCTCACCGCCCAGACCTCCGTCCCCGGCGGCAACCTGCGCACCGTCGACCTCGCCGCCGGCACCTTCGAACTGACCGAAGGGCCGTCCGGCAGCGCCCGGTTCACCGGCCTGCCGGACCGGGACAAGACCGTCGAGATCTGGCTCCCGCACACCGAGACCACCGAACTGATCGCCCTCGACACCGACGCCCCGATCGAGCCGATCCCGGCCGGCGCCCGCAAGCGCTGGCTGCACCACGGCAGTTCGATCAGCCACGGCTCCAACGCCGCCCACCCCACCGGCACCTGGCCCGCCCTGGTGGCCGTCGGCGCCGGCCTGGACCTGGCCAACCTCGGCTTCGGCGGCGGCGCCATGCTCGACCCCTTCACCGCGCGCACCATCCGCGACACCCCCGCGGACCTGATCAGCCTCAAGCTCGGCGTCAACCTGGTGAACGCCGACCTGATGCGGCTGCGCGCCTTCACCCCGGCCGTCCACGGCTTCCTGGACACCGTGCGGGACGGCCACCCGACCACCCCGCTGCTGGTCGTGTCCCCGGTGTACTGCCCGCTCCACGAAACCGTGCCGGGCCCGCTCGCCCCCGACTTCAGCGACGGCACCCTGCGCTTCCGCGCCACCGGCGACCCCGCCGAAGTCGCCGCCGGCCGGCTCACCCTCACCGTCATCCGCGCCGAACTGGCCCGCATCGTCGCCGAACGCCGCGCTGACGGCGACCACCACCTGCACCACCTGGACGGCCTGGCCCTCTACGGCGAGCCCGACCACGACACCCACCCGCTCCCCGACGGCCTCCACCCCTCCCCGGAGGCGCACCGCCTCATCGCGGAGCGCTTCACCGAACTCGCCCTCACCCCCGGGGGCGCGCTGGCCCACTGAGCAGCGGACGTTCAACTGCCGTACAAGCTCGTCGACTTCAACCCTGTGGACGCCGCCGGGCTCCCGCCGCCCGGCGGCTACAGGCACCCGGCACTCGCGACCCGGCACCCGGTGCGGCGTGAGCGCGGTGACCACCCCCGCGGTGCACGCCCCCGGAACCGGTACGGACGGCCGGGTGTTGCGAGCCTCTGCTAGCGTGCGCGGATGGAAGATCTTGGACCCGTCGCCTGGCCGCCCGAGCCGATCAGGACCGAGCGCCTCGTGCTGCGTGCACCCGAGGGCCGTGACCGTGCGGTGTTCATCGAGCTGCTCGCCTGCCCGCAGGTGCACGCCTACCTCGGCGGCCCGCGGTCGCGTGACGAGCTGGAGCGCGAACTGCCCGGGGTGCCCGAGGAGTGGCCCGGGAGCTTCGTCGTCGACCTCGACGGGGTGATGATCGGCCAGGTCCTGCTCAGGAGGGCAACAGGGCACTCCCGTCCGGCTGCCGCGGGCAAGGCCGATCTGGGCTACCTGTTCCTGCCCCGGGCGTGGGGATCGGGGTACGCCCGGGAGGCGTGCGCGGCGGCACTGGAGTGGCTCGCCGGCGTGCTTCCCGGCGAGCCGGTGGTGCTCACCACCCAGAGGGCCAACACCGCCTCGATGCGTCTGGCGGCCAGTCTGGGCTTCACCGAGGTGGAGCGGTTCGAGGCCTGGGGCGCCGAGCAGTGGCTCGGCCTGCGCGCCCCGGCCCCGCCGTCCGGCTGAGCCCGCGAGGACTCCGCCGGGCCGTCACCCGCCCGCCCGTCCGGCTGCCCGCGCGGGCATCCCGCGGCCCTTCATACGCCTCGGCCGATGCCACCGGGTGATCGAGCGGACCACGGCCTGGCCAGGTGGGGTCGTCGGCTCCACACCGCTGCGAGCACAGGCCGGACCGCTTCGCTGCCTTCGCCGCAGTCTTCGCCTGTTGCCGGCACGCGAGCGTGTCCCGCACGCGGGGTGCTCGTGTGATGGAATCTGCGCCGGCAAGGGGAGAGGACGGCATGGTCGGGGACGTGGGTGTGGGTGGTTCCAGGGAGTTGTGGACGCGCGCGTTGGTGCGGGAGTCGGCGCGGGTCCGGAGGCTTCTGGCCGCCGGGCAGTGGCACCCGGGCGCGGCGGACATCGAGGCGGCGGCGGCCGTGCTGGCCCGTCTGAGCGCTCCGTTGCCCGCCCGCCGCTCCGTACCGGCACCGGCACCTCTCCTGGACCGGGACCGGCGTCTGCAGCGCGTCCTGCGCACCGCGGTGCACCATCTCGACGCGGGTGCCGTCAGTGCGCCTGTCGCGGCTCTGCTGGCCGGTGTGGCGCGGGCGCTGGTGCCCTGGCACGCGCACCCGAACCCGCCGGCCACCGCGCCCGCGCCCGCCTACGGGGCCACGCCCGGGCCGGTGGGTGGCGTGGGGGTGGCGCCGACGGACGCCGGGGAGGCGCTGCTGCCGGGTCTGGTCGCGTTGCTCGCCGCTGTAACCACGACCACCGCGGCGTGTCCGCCCGGGACGCTTCCGTCCGCGCCTGTGGCGGTGCACTGGTACGGCCGGTACGCGGGCCGGCTGCGCTGTTATGGCAGGCCCGGCCCGGGGCTGCGGACGGCGACGACCGTCGCCTGCGCGGGCTGCGGCGCCGCGCAGGGCCCGTGGGCGGTGTCCTGTGACTGGCGCCGGATCACGTTGCGCTGCCCGTGCGGGGCGGTGACCCGCGAGCACGGTCTCGCGTTCTCCGAGGTCTGGCTCCTCGTGCCGGAGGTATGACCGGCTGGGCCGTCGTCGCTGTCGCCGTCGGCCGTTGCGCGTGTGGGTGGTGGGGGCGGGTAACCGCGATGGTGGCCCGCCCCCGGCCTTTCCCGTCCCCGCGTTGTGGCGCGGGGGGTGCCCGTGTGGGGGTGGGGTCAGTTGAGGGTGGTGAGTGCGGCTTCGTAGTTGGGTTCGTCGGCGATCTCGGCGACGAGTTCGGTGTGCAGGACGGTGTCGTTCTCGTCGAGGACGATGACGGCGCGGGCGGTGAGGCCGGCGAGGGGGCCGTCGGCGATGTTGACGCCGTAGACGTCGTGGAAGTCGCGTGCGCGCAGGGTGGAGAGGGTCTTGACGTTGTCGAGGCCCTCGGTGCCGCAGAAGCGGGCCTGCGCGAACGGCAGGTCGGCGGAGACGCACAGCACGACGGTGTTGTCCAGGGCGGCGGCCTGGGCGTTGAAGGT
>NZ_JBHXLL010000007.1:0-99470 GCF_042721415.1 Kitasatospora sp. NPDC058444
CCGCTGCCGGGCGGCAACGACGTCGCGAAGCAGACCGTCGCCGCGGACGCGCTGACCACGGCCCCGGCCGGGTCGATGCGCCTGGCGTCCGCGCCGGGCGCGATGGTGCTGGCGGCCACGACCGGCAGCGCCGGGCCGAGCGGCGACTACAAGGCGACGCCGCTCTCCAGCGCGTCGTCGTGGTCGACGGCGCTGAACAGCGGCGCGTTCACCTGGTCGTACGACATACCGCTGACCACGATGCCCGGCGGGCTGACCCCGAAGATCGGCCTGTCGTACAACTCCGGTGCGATCGACGGCCGCACGGCCAACAGCAACAACCAGGCCTCCTGGGCGGGTGACGGCTTCGACCTGTCGCCCGGCTTCGTCGAGCGCAGCTACAAGGCCTGCGCCGACGACGGCGCCCCGAAGACCGGCACCAACAGCCCGGGCGACCAGTGTTGGGGGACGGACAACGCGACGATCAGCTTCGCCGGGCACTCCGGTGAGCTGATCCCGGTCTCCGGTGACGAGTGGCGGATCAAGAACGACGACGCGACGAAGGTCGTGCGTGTTCGTGACACGGGCCGGGGCAACGGCGACAACGACGGCGAGTACTTCCGCGCCACCACCACGGACGGCACGAGCTACTACTTCGGTTACAACCGCCTGCCGAACTGGTCGGCGGGCAAGCCGGAGACCAAGTCCGTGTACACGGTGCCGGTCTACGGCAACAACGCGGGCGAGCCGTGCAACGGCGCGGACTTCGCGTCGTCGTGGTGCCAGCAGGGCTGGCGGTGGAACCTGGACCTGGTGGTCGACGCCCACGGCAACGACATCACCTACTGGTACACGCCGGAGACCAACAACTACGGCCGCAACCTGAAGGCCACCGACCGCACCCCGTACGTGCGGGGCGGCCGTCTGGAGCACATCGAGTACGGCCAGCAGCAGCAGGACGTGTACTCGGCCTCCGTCAAGCCGATGGGCCGGGTCGACTTCGGCACCGCCGAGCGCTGCCTGGAGACCACGGCCGGTACCTGTGATCCGGCGAAGATCGACGCCAACCGGCAGTACTGGTACGACACTCCGTGGGACCAGAACTGCAAGGACGGCACCGACTGCACCGGTCAGTACTCGCCGACCTTCTTCACCCGCACCCGCCTCACCCAGATCGCGGCCAAGACCCTGCAGGGCGACGGCAGTTACGCCACCGTCGACACCTGGGACCTGACCCACAAGTGGGGCACCGCCGACTTCGACTACCAGCTGCTGCTGGACTCGATCAAGCACACCGGCTCCTCCGCCACCCCGTCCGTCGCGCTGCCGAAGACCACCTTCGCCTACAAGCAGCTGGCGAACCGGCTCGACAAGGTCGGCGACGGCCGCATGCCGTTCATCAAGCAGCGGCTCGGCACCGTCACCGACGAGCTCGGCGGCCAGATCGACGTCAACTACTCGGCCGCGGCCTGCGACTGGAACAACCTGCCCACCCCGCAGACCAACACCACCCGCTGCTTCCCGCAGATGTACCAGCCGTCCAACGACGTGCCGGTGACCACCGAGTGGTTCAACAAGTACGTCGTCGACGCGGTCATCGCCACCGACCGCACCGGCGGCGCACCCGACATGGTCACCCACTACACCTACCTCGGCGACGCCGCCTGGCACTTCGACGACGAGGACGGCCTGACCAAGGACAAGCTCAAGACCTGGTCGCAGTGGCGCGGCTACGCCCGCACCCGGGTGGAGACCGGTGGCGTCACGGGCATGACGACGCAGGCCGACCACTACTTCCTGCGCGGCATGGACCAGGACCGTAACAACCCCGCTGACAAGAACGGCAAGCGCGCCGTCACCGTCGACGACGGGCAGGGCACCGTCCTGACCGACGACAACGCATGGGCCGGCTACGAGTACCGCACCGAGCAGTACGACAAGCCCGGCGGCGTCATCCTCTCCAAGACCGTCAACACGCCGTGGAAGCAGGAGACTGCCAAGCGCGTCCGCGACTGGGGCACCACCACCGCCAACCTCACCGGTACCACGGTCACCCGCACCTTCACCTCCCTCGACAAGGGCGCGGGCAACAGCTGGCGCGAGACCCGGCGCAACGTCACCTTCGACGGCTACGGCCGCAACACCGTGATCGAGGACCTCGGTGACGTCGCCGTCGGCAGCGACGACAGGTGCACCCGTCTCAGCTACGCAGACAACGTGCCCGCGTGGTTCCTCGCCGGCAAGGTCCAGGAGGAGACGGTCGCCGCGAGTTGCGGCGCCGCCGTCAACCGGGACACCCAGGCCGACGGGACCTCGGCCGTCCTCTTCGACGTGCGCTACCGCTATGACGGGCAGGGCTTCGGCGCGGCGCCGACCAAGGGCGACGTCACTCTCACCCAGACCCTGAAGAGCCGCACCGGCAACAGCGCCACCTACCTCGACAACGCCACCGCCTACGACGGCTACGGGCGGACGGTGGGCACCACCACCGTGGCCTCCACCACGGTCTACGACCTCACCGGCGCCACCAACCCGGTCACCACGGCCTCGCCGAGCGCCCGGGCCAAGACCACCGCCTACACCCCGGCCACCGGCCGGCCCACCAGGTCCGTGGACACCACCCCGCCCGCCAAGGCCGGGGATGCCACCACCACCCAGACCAACACCACCGACTACGACCTGCTGCGCGGCCTGGCCGTCGACACCCTCGACACCAACAACCGCCGCACCGACCTCCAGTACGACGCGCTCGGCCGCACCCTCAAGGTCTGGCTGCCCGACCGTCCCAAGTCCGGCGGCAACCCCGACTACGAGTACGTCTACGCCATGGCGGACGGGCAGATCACGGCCGTCACGACGAAGACCCTCAACGAGGACGCCACCCAGCGGAGCCTGTTCACCCTCTACGACGGCTTCGGCCGAGCCCGGCAGAGCCAGTCCCCGGGCGACAACGGCGGCCGCGTGCTGACCGACACCTTCTACGACGAGCGCGGCCAGGCCGCCCTCGCCTACGCCCCCTACTACGCCACCGGCGCCCCGTCGCCGGTGCTGCGCACCGTGGACGACACCACGGGCGTGGAGACCCAGAACGCCAACGTCTACGACGGGCTCGGCCGAGTCGTCAAGTCGACCGTGCTGGCCGGCAACGGCGTCGGTACCCCGCTCGCCACCACGCTCACCGAGTACGGCGGCGACCGGGTCACCGTCACCCCGCCCACCGGCGGCACCCCGACCACCACCATCACCGACGCGGCGGGCCGGACCGTCGAGCTGCGCCAGTACAAGGCGGCCACCCCCACCGGGGCCTACGACGCCACCACCTACGGCTATGACCCGGCCGGCCACCTCAACAGGTTGACCAACCCGGCCGGCAGCGTCTGGACCTGGTTCTACGACCAGCTCGGCCGCCAGGCCACGGCCGTGGACCCGGACACCGGGACCTCCGTACGTGTCTACAACGACCTCGGGGAGTTGACCGGCTCCACCGACGGCCGCGGGAAGACCGTCAGCCGCGTCTACGACAACCTCGGCCGCCTGGTAGAGACCCACGACGGTCCGGTCACCGGGCCGCTGCTGACCTCGCAGGCCTGGGACCCGTCCGGCAACAAGGGTGTGCTGTCGTCCAGCACCCGCTACAGCACCGTCGGCGGTACGACCTACCAGTACAAGACCACCTACTCGCTGTTCGACGCCCTCGCCCGGCCCACCCGCACCACGGTGACCGTCCCGTCCGTCCCGGGCCAGGAGGCCCTGGCGGGCAGCTACATCAGCGGGTCCAGCTACCGGCTTGACGGCCAGACCAGGTCGGTCGCCTACCCGGCGGCCGGCAACCTGCCGGGCGAGTCGGTGGCCCTCAGCTACGACGCCATGAACCGGCCGATCGGCTCCGACGGCCTGACGAAGTACCAGACCGGCCAGACCTACAGTCTCACCGGCAAGCCCCTGCAGACCACGCTCGGCAACGGCACCACCGGCAAGGAGGTGTACGTCACCAACGGCTACGAGTGGGGCACCCAGCGCCTGGCTTCCAGCCGCACCGACCAGTACGGGGTCACCGGGGCCGCGCGCGCCGCCGCCTACACCTACGACCAGGCCGGCAACGTCACCTCGGTCACCGACACCTCGCGCTCCGGCACCGACCGGCAGTGCTTCCGGTACGACTACCTGGCCCGTCTCACCGACGCGTTCACGCCCGCCGGTGCCGACTGCGCGGCCGCTCCGAGCGGCTCCGCCCTCGGCGGTCCGGCACCGTACTGGACCAGCTGGACCTACAACACCGACGGCACCCGGGCCGGCGAGACCCGGCACGACCCCGCCGGCAACACCGGTCAGGACAGCACCACCAGCTACACCTACCCCGCCGCGACCGCGGCCCGCCCGCACAGTCTGAGCTCCACCTCCACCGTGACCGGCGCCGTCGGCGCTCCGGTCGTGGAGAGCTACGACTACGACGCCGGCGGCCACACCACTGGGCGGCACCTGTCGCCTTCCGGCAACCGGACCGGCGACCAGTCCCTGACCTGGGACACCGAAGGCCGCCTCGCCGGCCTCACCGAGACCGTCAAGACCACGGCGGGCACCACCGTCACCACCACCAACAAGACCACCGACTACCTGTACGACGCAGGCGGCAACCGCCTGCTCGGCCACACCCTCGACACCGCCGACCCGGCCGCCGAGAACTGGACGCTCTACCTCGGCGGCACCGAACTGAAGCTGGTCAAGGGCGCCGCCAAGGCCACCGCCACCCGCTACTACCAGCTCGGCGCGGCCACCGCCGTCCGCACCGACGACAACAGGCTGACCTTCCAGGTCAACGACCACCACGGCACCGCCGAGGTCGGCATCGACGCCGCCACCGGCGCCGTGGACCAGCGCCGCTCGCTGCCCTTCGGCGGCACCCGCGGCACCACCCCCGCCACCTGGGCCGGCACCCGGGGCTTCCTCGGCGGCACGGCTGAGCCCACCGGCCTCACCCACCTCGGCGCCCGCGACTACGACCCGGCCACCGGCCGGTTCATCAGCGTGGACCCGGTGCTGGTCGGCACCGACCCCCAGTCGCTGGCCGGCTACACCTACAGCAACAACAACCCGCTCACCCTCAGCGACCCCACCGGCCTGCGCCCCGACGGCGAGGCCGGCGGCTTCAGCAACCAGGTGGCCCACGGGCTCACCGAGACCTGGTCGCCCGATGGCAACGGCGGCTGGAACTGGCACCAGAGCATCGTCTACTCGGCGATCGGGAAGCCGTCAGTCCGCATCGACAACACGGTCAACCTCAACGCCAGAACCGACAGGCGCAAGCCCGCCCTCTCGTGGACGTCCGAAGTGCTGGGGTACAACGACAACCCCACCTGGCACGCCATCGCCCACGTCGTGGCCGAAGTCAGCGGTGTGAACGACGCTCGCCGCTGCGTCAACGGGGACGCGACCAGCTGCGTCATGGCGGTCGCGGGCCTCCTGCCGGTCGGCAAGGTCGCCAAGGGCGTCAAGCTCGCCGAGGAAGGATCGAAGCTCGCCACCGGGGCGGCCCGAACCGGAGACGATGCCGCCCGCCTCGCCGCAAAGGAGTCGGACGACCTGGCCAGGCTGGCCAAGAAGTCGTGCGACAGCAGTGGCAAAAAGTGTGGAATCGGCCGGGAGCTGATCGGTGACGAGAGGTCAGACCACATCCTTGAAGGTCACAAACACCCGGGGGCTCCGGGCAAGGACGCTTTCCCGGAGGGATGGGATGATGACCAGATTCTGGATGCTGTCGCTGACGTGGTGACGAGTCCGAATAGTCAAAGGACCTGGTACAAGGGGTCTGCCGTTCATGCCGAGAGGACCCTTAAAACCAGGAGGGGCGAACCTGCGGTTCAGGACGTGATCGGGACCGTAGGAGGGGTAAGGATTCTGGTGCGTTACGAACCTCTCACTGGAAAGGTGCTCACGGCGTTCCCGCAATGAGGGCGTAGTTTGATCATTCCAGGGTGTGAAATATTCGGTGATTGGAGGATCGTGGAGAGAAATGAAAGCCTGATGGAAATTCTGCATCGTCTGGATGATCCGGCATGGACAGAAGCGCCAGCTGACTACGATGCAGCCGATGCCGCAGCTTCATTCAGTCGCCTGGCTGTGCGGCTGGGTTCTCGCTTCTCGGCGCCTTGTGTGATCGATCGAGACATCCAGGACTCTGCCCAGTACGGACGAATCGAGGTGCCGGGGGAAGTCGCGGTTTGCGGGACGAGGATTGTTGTCCTGGTGAGCAAGTTCAAGCCATTGGCGATGGTGGCGGCCGATAACCCTGGCGCCTTCTTGGGTACGGACGAGGCACTCGCTGAAGGCGAGCTCGACGCGAGTGACCTTGAGAAGGTAGAGCAAGTTCTTGCTGGATCCGGGTACGTGGCGGTTCCGGAAGAACTTCTCGAAATCCGCTATGACGGATCCACTCTTCTGCCTTTCCATGGTTCTGGGGAGCCCACTTGGTGGGACCGGTTCTTCGGTTCTTTCTGATGGGTCTCAAGTGCCGGGTTCCATAGCTTTGGCACTTATGGGGTACATGGGATTATATATTCGATTCGATCCGGTCGCGCGCTAAGAAGGGCCATGCAGTGACAAAGATCAGCCCCGCCGAGCGATGCCTGGCGGGGCTGATCTGGTGTCTGACGGCAGGAGGTGACGGCACCGTCAGCGGAGAGACCAGCTTGGAGCAGCGCGGTCCGACTGCGCGGCAATGGAACTCACACGCACCGCATTCCCCCATGTCGCCCGGCCCTGCATGGCCGGGCGGCTTCACATTCACGACCGGTGGGGCGGGGCTCGCCGAAGATCGACCCTGGTCACCGTGCCAGTACCCACGTTCGAGATGCGCTCTCCGCACCGCCTCCACGGTGACCATCTTCCAGGCGTACGCCCCGGAGATCGGCCTTCCGGCTGCACGGGACGGACGCATCGGAGACCAACCT
Source organism: Kitasatospora sp. NPDC058444 (assembly GCF_042721415.1). Classification (NCBI taxonomy): domain Bacteria; kingdom Bacillati; phylum Actinomycetota; class Actinomycetes; order Kitasatosporales; family Streptomycetaceae; genus Kitasatospora; species Kitasatospora sp. NPDC058444. The sequence continues at coordinate 6,927 of NZ_JBHXLL010000007.1, forward strand.
CACTCAGCACGATCAAGGCCAGCGTCAGACTGGCTGTCCGCTGTCAGAGGGTGGCGGCACGCAGCACGATCAGGGCGACGGAGGCCATGGTGAGGACCACCGCCGGAGACGCGCCCTTGCGGTCGCCGACGCGCAGGTGGAAGGCGACCGCCCCAGCGAAATAGAGCGTCAGGCCGATCGCGGCGGCGATTCCGACGGGTGCCCACCAGAGTCCGGCGATCACACCGGCCGCGCCCGCGATCTGAGCGCCGATCAGGAAAGCCATCATGCTCTGCGGCACTCCGAGGGTGGACATCTGCTCGGTGATGTGCCGCGTCCGCAGAGACTTGGCCCCGGCCGATACCAGGAGAAGCGCCGACATGAACACGGTGACGACGGCAAGGGAGACGAACATGGCTGAAACCTCAATCGTGCGAAATGCGAGTAAGGGGGCGTGCGCACCTCGACGACGATAGGCGGCCATCAGGTACCTCCAGGTAACCTTCGGGGCATGAGCCTGCGACCCGGAATTGCCTTCCTCGCCGACTGTCCCGCTCTCCTGGCCATGGAGATCATCGCCAGCAAGTGGTCCATGGTCACGCTCTTCGCGCTGACCGACGGCCCGTTGCGCCACGGCGAGCTGGTCGAGCTGAGCGGTGGCATTTCGCGCAAGGTACTGACCCAGACGTTGCGCCGGCTCCAAGCCAACGGGCTCGTCGAGCGGCACGCGTACGCCGAGGCGCCGCCGCGCGTGGAGTACGGCCTGACCGATCTCGGGCGAACCCTGGAGGAGCCCATCAGGATGCTCACCGCATGGGCGCGGGAGAACGGCGAGGCGGTCGTCACCTTCCGGGAAGCAGCCGAGGCGGCCAGGACCATCGAGGCGGATCAGGCGACCCCGGTGAAGACCCCTCATGTTGATGAGAACCCGAGCCGTTTCTGATCAATAGAAGAGGCTGGACCTGTAGACCCTGCCGTCGCCGGAGACTTGGCCATCCTCGTGATCGGGGCCCTCCTGCAAGAGGCCAACGACGACCGTCGCCTCAGGGTCAAGCCCCTGGTCCTGAAGGAGCTCCCGCAACCGAACCCAGAGGGCGCTCGTACCAGTCCGCAGATACTCGGTGTACTGGAGACGATGCTCGAAGCCGTGAGCTCAGCCTTCCAGTCCGCCCGGCGCAGCGGCACGGATGAGGCCACCCATGATCGACGACGGGCGGCGGCAACGACAGGTCGCTCCGCAGCAGATCAAGAACTACAGCTGGAGTACTAACCTGGCCCGATGGAACTCCTCGAGGACGAGCTCGACCCCGCCCGCTGGGCGCACCTGTGCAGCGGGCCCGACCACTACCCGGGCGGTGGGGCGGACATTCCCGAGGTGCTGCGCGGACTGGCCGGGGCGGAGGACCATGCCGAGGCCCGCAAGTGGGCCGACCGCCTGTACGAGCTGGTCTTCCACGACCACTCCGGCGGCTACCTGCTCCCGGCGGAGCAGGTGGCGCCGCAGCTGGTGCGGCTCGCCTCCTCGGAGCGGGCCGGGGTGCGGGCGGTGGCGCTGGGGTTCCTGGTGTACCTGGGCGCCGGCGGGCCGCTCTGGGCGGAGGACTGCCCGGGCGCCGGGGGCTTCGACCGGCGCGTCACGGACGCGGTGTGGGCGGGCCTGGAGACGTACTACGCGCAGCTGAAGGCCCCCGAGGTGACCGTGCGCGTGGCGGCCTTCGTCCTGATCACCGTCCTGGAGCACGAGGCCATGCTGGCGCTCAGGGGTGCCGCGCGGATGGCGGCGGAGGCGGGGCCGCCGACCACCTCGGAGCGCTATCGACGCACCGTCGAACGGCTCCACGAACACGACTGGGACCCGGCCTTCCGGCGGTACCTGGGGCTGGCGAAGGTCGATCCCCTGTTCGGCCACGGCGAGGAGTACCGCGGCATCGAGTACACCTACTGAGCCCTCCGGAGACGCGTCCTAGCGTCCGAGGTGGTCCGCCAGGGCCTCGATGGTGCGCCGGCGCATGGTGTACAGCGACACCGCGGAGCCGTCCGCGAAGTGCAGCCGGAACCGTGCCATCGCCTGCAGCCTCGGGCGCCGCTCCACCCGCAGGACCGCCTGCCGCGGGGCGTGCCACAGCAGCCGGCCGGCCTTGCGGACGTCCAGCGCGGTGACGAACGCGGTCCGGCGGTCGGTGACGGCCAGCAGCCTGGTCCGCACCTCGCCCGTCGTCGTCGGGAAGCCGCTCGCGAGGCTGCCCGACTGCCCCGACACCGCGCCGAGTCGCCCCAGCGTGTTGCCGACCCGCGCCCCCGCCCCGTCCCCGACCCCGCGCGCCCCGGCCACCGGCACCACCGTCGCGACGTCCAGCAGGCGCTCGCCCGGCTCCAGCAGGGGTTCCACGGCACGGCGGTAGCGGTTCAGCAGAGCTTCGGTCATCCCGCAAGCGTAGATCGGCAGGTGGACGGCCCCGCACCGGGCGTAGGTCCGCGGCCCGATACGCCGCTCCGGGATCCCGCCTACGGTCCTTGCCCGTGGACACGACAGGGATTCTGGACGAAGCGCTCCAACGACTGCACACCACGGGGCCCGAACGGCTCGGACGGCTCACCAACCACGCGCCGATGGCCGTCGAGGCCCTCACCGCCCGCGGACAGGCACGTGCCGTGCACCGCTGGCTCGACCTGTACGCGCGCAAGCTGGAGGACCTCCCGTCCCGCGTCGAGCCGGTCACGGACGCCAACTGGCGCTCGGCACTGGGAGATTCGGGACGTGCGGCCGACTGGATCGGCCACTTCGAGCGGGAGGTGGCGGAGCACCCCTGGCGCGAGGTGCTGGAGCGGTGGTGGCCCCGGCTGCTGCCCGGCCTGTACGGCGGCTCCACGCACCCGGTGATCCGGGTGGGGCACGCGGTGCGCACGCTGCTGGCCGGCGAGAGCACCCGGCCGCGCCTGGCGGAACTCGCCCACGGCCTCGGCTACTGGGCCGCCCGCCACCGGCCGGTCGCGGCGCCCGCCCGACTGCCCGGCGCCCCTGGCGCGGCAGCCGCCCTCGACGCGGTGCCCGCCATCGCCGCCCAGGACGGCGGCTTCCCGGACCGCCTCGTCCACGTCACGGCCCTGCCGGTGTGGACCGGAGCCGAGGCGACGGAACCGGGGCAGGCGCACGGCCGCCTCACCGAACTGGTACGGGCGGCGACCCACCGGTACGCCGCCTACGGCCACGGCGAGGAGACGATGCTCGTCCACGCGGCCACCGCCCCCAACGCCGTGCTGCGCACGCTGCCCGCGCTCCCGCGGGCGCTGTGGCCGGCGAGCCTGCGGGCGGCCTGGACGGCCTGCGCGGCGGTGACGGCGATGTACACGCCCGCGGAGCCGGTCGCCTACGTGCCGCCCGGGGCGTTCACCCCGGAGGAGGTCTTCGAGCGGGCACTGGCACACGGCGACGAACACGTCATCAAGCTGGCGGACACCGCCCTCGACGTCGGCGACGCGCCAGCCCTGGCGGCGGCTCTGCGGGCCGTGGAGCTGAGCACCCCGCCGGGGTGAGGAGGCGCCCCGAGGGGCCGCCGGGATTCGTCCACCGGGCGCGTCGTCGGATCCGGCGGCGCGAACGTGTACATGAGGGGCGGCAACTCCCCGACGGCGCTTGCCGCATGCCCTCCGAACGCCGACCCCGACGCCCGCGCGACCGTCGCGCGCAGACCGTGACCGTGCACCTCACCGCCTCCGCCACGAAGGAGTCCTGACCATGCGGAAGTTCATCCTCGACCTGGTCGAGCGCACCGTCGCCACGTACGCCGCGGCGTTCCTCGGCCTGCTGCTGGCCGACAAGTTCGACCTGACCTCGATCGGCGCGCTCAAGGCGGCGGCGGTGGCGGCACTGCCGGCCGCGCTGAGCGTACTCAAGGGCGCGGTGGCGACCCGGGTCGGCGACCCGGCCTCCGCCGCCCTGCTGGGCCGCCCGCGCGAGTAGCGGGGCCGGCCGGCGACAGGGGCGTGCGGGGTGCGACGTCGTGTCGCACCCCGCACGTCGGAACGCGAACTCCTGCTGGCGCGGCGTCACGTCGCGCGCCCTTATCGCGCGCCCCTCGCCTCGCGCCGGGTCCGCCCCGTGCCGGTGGGCCGACAGCGCGGACGGTGAGCTGCCGGTGGGATGTGAGCGGCCTCCGGGACCTTGGGAGGCGGGCGTGACCGGCCGCGATGCGCGGGGCCCGCCCGTACCGCCGGATCCGCCCCTCCGAGTTCCAGGAGCCCGCCATGACCTCCCTGCCCCCGCCCCCGCCGTGGGACGTCCACCGGCCGCCCCGTGCCGAGGGGAAGAACGTCCTGGTCACCGGCGGCAACGCGGGCATCGGGTACTTCGTCGCCGAGCAACTCGCCGCCACCGGGGCCACGGTCGTCCTCGGCAGCCGCGACCGGGCGAAGGCCGAGGCGGCGATCGCCTCCATCGGCGCGCGCGTCCCCGGCGCCAGGGTGGCGCACCTGCCATTGGACCTGGCCGACCTCGCCTCGCTCGGCCCGTCCGTGGACGCGCTCGGCCTGGACCGGCTCGACGCGGTCGTCCACAACGCCGGCGTGGCGCTCGACCACCCGCCGCGCCGTGAGACCGCCGACGGGCACGAGCTGATGTTCGCCACCAACCACCTGGGGCACTTCGCGCTGACCCACCACCTGGCACCCCTGCTCGCGGCCGCACCAGGGAGCCGGATCGTCACCACCGGCAGCTTCGCCGCCAAGTCCGAACGCCTGGACCCCGACGACCTCCAGAGCACCCGCGACTACCGGCCCAAGCGCACCTACGCGCGCTCCAAACTGGCCCAGATGCTCTTCGCCGTCGAACTCGACCGCCGCCTGCGCGCCGCCGGCGGCACGACGCTGAGCGTGCTCGTCCACCCCGGCGGCGCGCTCGACTCCCTCACCCCCTCGCGCCCGCCGGTCCACGTCCGCACCACCGGCGAGCGGCTGCGCCACCTGCCGCTCGGGCTCGTCGTCCAGGGCAAGGACGCCGCCGCGTGGCCCGCCGTCCGGGCCGTGCTCGACCCGGGCGTGCGCGGCGGCCGGATGTGGAGCCCCCGCGCGTTCGGACTGCGCGGCGCGCCCAGGGCCGAACCGCTGTGGGACCACCTGACCGACACCGCGACCGCCGCGCGGCTGTGGGCGGCCAGCCGCGAGCTGACCGGCCTCGACCCGGTGCCCGGCCTCGTGGGATGACCTTTCAGGGCTGCTCCCAGCGGACGCGGCGCAGCCCGAGGTCGTCCAGCAGGTACGTCGCGTCGCCGCGGCGGATCGCGTCGGTCGCGGCGATCGCCTCCAGCTCGCCCAGGAGGCGGTCGCGGTCCGCCGCGGGCAGCCGGCTCAGCCAGTGCGCGATGCGGGGGAACTCCATGTCCAGGTTGGCGAAGTCGAGCGAGACCAGGATCGCGGCACGCACGTTCTCGTAGGTCGCCGGCTTCGCGCTCCCGGGAGCCTGCGGCTCTCCCCACTCCTCGGACATGGGACGCACTCTATGCCCTCTATGCCCTGCCGCCGCTTCGCCGGGCTCCGGCGCCGGAACGCAGAGAGACCGCTCGGGCCACCAGGGCCGGGCGGTCTCTGCTGTCCGGGCGGGCCCATGCGCCAACACGGCCCGCTGCCGATGTTCCCGAGAATGTTGGAGTGAACAGCGCCCCCCGGGTTCCGGACCCGCAGGTCCGGGTGACGCCGCCGTCAATCGTCACATCCGGTCAGGACGGCTTACAAGGGCGCGCTGCACAAAGGCGCATCAATATCCGGTTTCGATTCGCTGAACTGCGGCTTTCTGGTAGGGCTTTCGAAAGATTTCAGGTAGCGGCCGGGACTGTCGGGCATCAATCCACGCGATGTTCGCCGAACCGATTGGGATTCACCCATACGCCTGACAGAGTGTCACCGACGGGCATTCCGTGCGACGCCAACCGCACAAGTGCCCACCTGTTGGAGTGGACAGTGATATAGGAGGTTCCTCGATGACGAGGAAGCGAAACAAGCGCGTCCCCATCCCCTGTGCGGCCGGCGATCCGACGCCCGCGCGCCGCCCGCGTCCGCCCCGGCCGCCCGTGGCCGGCCAGACGACCGTGCTCGTCGTCGTGGTCGTCCTGACGGTCGTGCTGACGGCCGCTCTGGTGGCGACCGGCATGTCGGCCGGAACGGCTCTCGAACTGACCGCCGGTGGCTGGCTGCTGGCCGCCAGGCTTCGACGGGAGCGGGCCTAGGGGAGAGCGCCTGTCTGCGATGGGACGCCGAGAGAATCCGGTCGAGGCGACCGAGCCGGCGCTGGGCCGGCTGGCCACCTGGCTGCGGGAGCAGCGCGAGCAGGCCGATCTGACGTACCGTCAGCTTGCCGCTCGGACCAACTACCACGCCACCACCCTGCAACGGGCCGCCGGCGGGCGCTCCGTGCCGAGCTGGAAGGTCGTCGAGGCCGTCACCCGCGAATGCGGCGGCGACCTCAAGACCGCCCGGCGCAAGTGGGTCCAGGCCAACTACTGGGCCCACGTGCCCCGCCCCTCGGGCAGCCGGCGGCTGCGCGCACCCCGACGGGTCGACCCCGAACAGGCCGACTCCTTCGCCGACCTGCGCCGCGCGATGCACGAGATGCGCCGCAAGGCCGACTGGCCGTCCCTGCGGGAACTGGACCGCCGGGCCCGCGACCGGGGCGGACGCCTGCCCTCCAGCACGCTGGCCCTGGTCCTCAAGGGCGAGGCCCCGCTGCGCAAACCCGTCTTCCTCGCCTACATGGAGGTCTGCGGGGTCAGGGAGGCCCGCCGCGAGCTGTGGGCGGCGGCCTGGGACCGGACGAACAACGCCCGCACCCCGCTGCCGGTCAACTCGCGTACGTACCACAGCGAGTTCGCCCGGGCCATGCAGTCCTCCAGCGCCGGCACCCCGACGGACATCCTGTTCCGGATGTGGGTGACCCTGCGCAACAGCCTCGCCGCCGAACGGGACGAGGGCCCCGGCCAGCCCGCCGCATCGGGCCGCGAAGGCACCGACGACAACCCGTCGGTGCTCGTGTGACCCGGTCCGCGGCCGGGACGCGCCACCCGCGCCCCGGCCGCGGACCAGGGCGTGCCCTCGTAGCGGTCGTCGTACCGGCCCGCGTACCGGCACTCACCCGTGCCCCAGCACTCACCCGCGCCACCTCGGGACACCACCATGCCGACACCACCACGCCGTTCGGCCGCCCCCGGGCCCGCCCTGGGCCTGTGGGCGCTGCACGACCTCCACCTGCGCCACTACCTCGACTACGCCGAACTGCTCCTGCCGCCCGCCGACGCCCCCCTGGCCGTCCGTGCCGCCTTCGAGGAGCTCGGCGGCCACTGGCTCGACGCCCTCGCCACCGCCAGCCCGGCCGCCTGCGCCTGGCAGGCGGTGCGCCGCCGGGTCTGCACCCTGGCCGGCCCCCGGCCGCTGGGCCCGGTCGCCCACCTCACCGCCACCCAGCAGGACGTCCTGCTGCTGCACCTGGTCCTCGACCTGTCCGCCGACGAGATCGCCGCCCTCACCGGCACCGAACCCGGCGCCGTCCACGTCCAGCTCCGCTCCCTGTCCGCCGCCCGCCGCTGACCGCCGCTGACCGCCGCCCGCCGCCACTGACCGGCCGCAGCCGGGCCGCCGGCCTTGTCGACCGTGCCGTGCGGTACGGGCGGCGCCGCACAGGAAGTCGGCGGGGCCGACTTCTCGCGCGCCCCGGGCGGATCCGGGGCCGACGCGCGCACCCGCGGCCGCGGCGGCCTCGGCGGGCGCGCCCCCGGACGGCGCTAGCATCGGGCCCGTGATCGTATGGCTCAACGGCACCCACGGCGCGGGCAAGACGACGACCAGCGCGCTCCTGCGGCAACTGATCCCGGATTCACGGGTGTTCGACGCCGAGAAGGTCGGCGAGACGCTCATGGACATCACACCCGGGCTGCCCGAGACGGACAACTTCCAGCACTGGCCGCCGTGGCGGCCGCTCGTGGTCGAGACCGCCCGCCGCGTACTCGACTACACCGGCGGCACCCTGGTGATGCCGATGACCGTCCTGGTCGAGCGGTACTGGCGCGAGATCAGCGCCGGCCTCGCCGAACACGGCATCCCGGTGCGGCACTTCGTCCTCCACGCCGACCAGGACACCCTGCGCGGCCGGATCGAGGGGGACACCGTCCTCGGCCCGTCCCGGTTCCGCCTCAGACACCTCGAACCGTACGCCGAGGCGGCCCGCACCTGGCTGCACGCCGAGGCCGAGGTCGTCGACACCACCCACCTCACGCCCGACCAGGCCGCCCGCCGGATCGCGGCGGCCGTCGGCAGCTGACGCCCCACCCGCCCCGCGCGCAGGAGGGCGCGCGGCCGGCAGCGGAGGGCGACCCGTCCGGGCCCTTACGGGCCCGGGATCCCGCTCCGGACCCGGCGTCCGGCCACCTGGGGACAACGGCCCTCGGGCGGGGGCCCAACCTGGTAGGTTCCCCGCGGAAGTTCAGCAGGGCGGTCGGCAAGGCGTGGCGGCGATCGGCGTACCGTGTCGGCCGTCCGCCGTCGGCCGCCCGACCACAGGCCAGTCGCTGGGGGGCGAAATTGCGATCGGGTGAGGTGCTGAACGGCCGCTACCGGTTGGAGAAGCGGCTGGGCGCGGGCGGGTTCGGTGTGGTCTGGAGAGCCTTCGACCCTCAGGTGCAGCGGGCCGTGGCCGTCAAGGTCGGAGTGCCCCGGTCGGTGGTCGACGGTCTGCGGATGGTGCGCGAGGCCAGGTTCAACGGCAACCTTCCGCATCCGCACATAGCCACCGTGTTCGACTTCGGCGAGGCCGAGCACGACGGTGAGCGCGTCCTCTACCTGGTCATGGAACTCATCGACGGCGAGCCCCTGTCGGCGATCCTCTCGCGCGGCCTCCCACCCCTGGAACACGCCCTGGAGTGGGCCGCCCAGATCTGCGGCGCGCTGGCCGCCGCCCACGACGCGGGCGTGATCCACCGGGACGTCAAACCCTCGAACGTCATGATCACCCGGGCCGGCACGGTCAAGGTGCTGGACTTCGGCATAGCCCGCCACCAGGCCGGCGCCACCCGGCTGACCGGTGAGGGCACCATCATCGGCTCACTGCCGTACATGGCTCCGGAACGCTGGACGAACACGGACGTCGACGGGCGGGCCGACCTCTACGCGCTGGGCTGCGTGCTGCTGGAACTGACCACCGGCACCCTGCCGTTCCACGGCGAGGAGTGGCAGGAGCTGTACGTCCGGCACGTGACGGCCGAGCCTCCGGCCCCGAGTTCCCTGCGGCCGGGGCTGCCGGCTGCCCTGGACCAACTGGTGCGGGACCTGCTCGCCAAGGATCCCGCCGACCGGCCGGGCGATGCGCGGGAGGTGGAACAGGCCCTGCGTGCCATGGTCGGCACCGCCGCCGCGCGCACCCGGGGGGGCGACACAGCGGGACGGACGGGGCCCGCGGGTCGTCCGGACCGCCGCGGCACCCCGGGGACCTCGACGCGGAGCGCTCGCGGTCGCCGCCGCCGTCGCGGCGGTGGGTCTGCTCGCGGTGGGCCTCTGGCGGTTCCTCCCGTCCGCCTCGTCCGACGCCGGCCGGAACGCCGGGCCCGCAGCGGAGCGGCCGTCCGCAAGCGGCAGCGGCCCCGCCGCGGCCGGCTCCCCGTCCGTCCAGCCGAGCGCTCCGACCCCCACACCCACACCCACGCCGACTCCCACACCGGAACCCACACCCACGTCCACGCCGACCCCGAGCGCGGCGCCCGCGCCCGACCCGTCCTCCCTCCCGCCCACGCCGCGACCGTCGGACCCGCGGGCCACCAACCCGGTGGCCCCCACCGCCGCGCCGAAGCCGCCCTCGCCGCCCACCGGCTGGTTCCGGTTCACCAACGCGGCCACCCGGATGTGCCTGTCCGTACCCGACGGGAGCCGGCAGGCGGCCGAGGGCCTGGTGCAGGAGGACTGCGGGCGAGGACCGGAGCAGTTCTGGCAGCTCACCGCGGAAGGGCAGGGAAGCGCCGGCCCGCTCTACTCGATCCGCAACGGGAACAGCGGCCTGTGCCTGTCGGTCGACGCCGCGCGCCAGGAGGTGGGGGCGGTGATCACCCAGTACCTCTGCGGCGACGAGAGCCACCACCTCTTCCCCGACCAGTACTGGACGCTCCGCTACGACTCCACGTACTACGCCTGGCAGTTGATCAGCAACAACAGCGACAAGTGCGCGGCGGTCAGGCAGTCCGGCGGTCAGCGGGAGCAGGCCCTCCAGCTGACCTGCGGCAGTGACGCCTGGCTGCTGTGGCGGACCTGACGGGACCTGCACGGGATTGTCCAGCCGTTGAGCCCGGGGGCGGGCCGGGGCCGTAGACGTGGAAGGGGCGCCCCTGCTCGGAGCGGGCGCCGAGGCGTCAGGAGGCGCGCATGCTCAGGTTCCACGGCGCATGGCGGATCACCGTCGTCGGCAGGAGCGCCGACTTCGACCAACGGGCGGTCGTGCGCGGCGCGTACGGGCTGCGGGTGCTGCCCGGGCGGGTCGGCGCCACCATCGAAGTGGACGAGGAGAGTTGGACGCTCTCCCTGGAACACCACCTGTGGGGCCGCAGCTGGCAGCCCAACCTGCGCACCACCCCCGGACCGCTCACCGAACACGACGGCTTGCGCAGCCAGTTGCTCACCAGTAACGACTGCCACTGGCCGGGCAAGCCGCTCGACTACGTCAACTTCGTGCTGCGCCTGGAGCAGACCCTCGCTCCGGCCGTCACCCGGGCCGCCGAGCGGACCGCGGCGCCGATGCGCGCCGCCCGTCCGCTGGGCGAGCCGATCGCCGCGCCCGTCCAGGCCGTGCGCACCTCCTCCTCGGGCTGGCCCGAGCCCGCGTCCGAACCCGTGTACCGGCCCGCATCCGAGCCCGCGTACGGGCCCGAGCGCGGGCGCGGCACCGCCCCCGCGGCGGCGCCGCAGCCGGGGGAGAGCGGGCGGGCCACCTGGTAGCCCGCCCCCGGGACGGGGGACAACCCCAGGTCACGGCGGCCCGCTGGCCGGGTGTTCCGGCGGGCCGGCACCGGGTTGGCTGAAGCCCATCAGCACCGACCGAACCGAAAGGCCGTCACCCGTGCCCTTCCGTACCACCGACCGCACGACCGCGCGCAAGCACGACCGCACCACCGGCCGCAGGACCGACCGCACGACCGCGCGCAAGCACGACCGCACCACCGGCCGCAGGACCGACCGCACCGCCGGCCGCACCGCCGCCGCCAAGCCCGCCCGCCGCGGCGTCGCCCGGGCCGCCGCCGTCACCGCCCTGGCCGCCGCGCTCGGCGCCACCGCCATGAGCGGAAGCGCCTCGGCCATCATCAACGGCCGCGACTCCACCGAGCGCTACCCCTTCATGGCCACCATCCCGCTGAGCGCCGCGCAACTGGCCGACGGCGCCTGCGGCGCCACCCTGATCGACCGCCAGTGGGTGCTGACCGCCGCCCACTGCGTGACCGGCGACGAGGACAGCAAGCTGACCCTCAAGGGCACCGTGCGCATCGGCAGCGCCGACCGCGACAGCGGCGGCACCGTGCGCACGATCGACCGCGTCGTCGTCCACCCCGGCTTCGAGTTCGGCGACGGCTCCGCCCGCCCCAACCAGAACGACCTGGCCCTGGTCCACCTGGACCGCCCCGCCCCCCAGCAGCCCATCCGCATCGCCGACCGCTCCGGCATCCCCGGCACCCCCACCCGGCTGCTCGGCTTCGGCACCGTCGTCGACACCCCCAGCTTCCCGGACATGGTCTTCCCCGACCGCCTCCAGGAACTGCCCACCCGCATCGGCACACCGGCCGACTGCGCCCCCGGCTACGCCGGCGCCACCCGCCTGTGCACGCTCAGCCGGATCCCCGAGGCCATGGCCTGCATGGGCGACTCCGGCGGCCCCCAGATCCAGCGCGGCCGCGGCGGCCGCTGGGAACTGATCGGCACCACCTCCGGCCCCGGCGCCCCCGGCGTGCCCTGCGCGGGCGGCCCCGGCCTGTACACCGACGTGCCCGCCTACGCCTCCTGGATCACCGGCACGATCACCGGCACGAGCACCGGCCGCTGACGGCCTGACCCCGCAGCGCGGCTAAAGTCCCAGGTGAGAACCGTCGCGCCCGAGGAGAGCCCGCCATGCCGACCGACCCCGCCGCCACCGCAACCCCCGCCCCCGCCGCCGCGCGCCCGCAGCCCGCGCGCCTCGGCCTGGGCACGGCGGCCGTCGGCCGGCCCGGCTACATCAACCTCGGGCGCGACGCGGACCTGCCCGCCGAACGCACCGTCGACGCCCTGCGCGAACGCACCCACACCCTGCTCGACGCCGCGTACGCCGCCGGCGTGCGCTACCTCGACACCGCCCGCTCCTACGGCCGCGCCGAGGAGTTCCTCGGCCAGTGGCTCACCGAACACCCCGAGGCCGCGGCCGAGGTGACGGTCGGCAGCAAGTGGGGCTACACCTACACCGCCGACTGGCGGACCAGCGGAGTCGCCGCCCACGAGGTCAAGGAACACTCCACCGCCGTCTACGACCGCCAGATCCACGAGACCCGTACCCTGCTCGGCGACCACCTGGACGTCTACCTGATCCACTCCGTCACCCCCGACAGCCCCGCCCTCACCGACCCCGCCCTGCACCGGCGCCTCGCCGCCCTCGCCGCCGACGGCGTCCGGGTGGGCCTGTCCACCAGCGGCCCCGCCCAGGCCGACACCATCCGCCGCGCCCTCGACGTCACCGCGGACGGACGGCCGCTGTTCACCGCCGTCCAGGCCACCTGGAACCTGCTGGAGACCTCCGCCGCCCCCGCCCTCGCCGAAGCCCACGCGGCCGGCTGGCTCGTCGTCGTCAAGGAAGGCATGGCCAACGGCCGCCTCGCCGGCCGCAACGCCACCGGCCCCGACACCGCCCCGCTGCGCACCCTCGCCGACCGTACCGGCACCACCCCCGACGCCCTCGCCCTCGCCGCGGCCACCGCCCGGCCCTGGGCCGACATCGTCCTCTCCGGCGCCGCCACCCCCGACCAGCTCACCTCCAACCTCGCCGCCACCACCCTGCGCCCCACCCCCGAGGACCTCGCCGCCCTCGCCACCATGGCCGAGCCCGCCGAGGCGTACTGGCGCACGCGGGCGGGGCTGCCCTGGTCCTGAGGGGCTGACGGGGGAGCCCGCGGCGGGGGCCGGCCCCCGAGGGGGCGCCGCCTGCTGGCTGCCGCCGGGTGGGCGCTGTGCCGCGTGGGAAGTCGGCGGGGTCGACTTTTCGTGAGGTCGGTGCCGGGCCGGTCGTCTGTTGCCCGCCGCTGAGTGGGTGCCGTGTGGCTCGGGTGCGTGCCGCGTGGGAAGTCGGTGGGGCCGACTTCCTGTGCGTCGGGCGGGGTGGCGGCGTGCCCGGGGCTGGTCCGGAGGGGCGCCGGGCCTGCCGAGGCGGACGGGTGGGCCCGGGCGGTGGCTGCCCGGCAGCTGACGGGGCGCCCGCCGCCGCCCGGTGTCGGTGCCCGCCCCTACGGTGGGCCGCATGACCGAGCACCTGGACCTCGCCGCCGCCCTCGCCGCCCTGCCCGTCGACCTGCCGCCCGGCCGTACGGTCGCCGAGGACGACGGGCGGGAGCCGCTGCTGTGGATCAGTGACGCCCCCGCCCCCGCCGGGCTGTTCCGGCAGCTGCACCGCGCCCACCCGCGGACCGGGCTGTGGCCGCTGCTGCTCACCCCGCTCGACCGCACCGTCCCCGACTACCGGCCCTGGCTCTCCGGCGAGCTCTGCCCGACCGACGCCGCCATGCCCGACCTCTACGACCCGGCCGCCCTGCTGAGTACCTGGTGGAAGCAGGTCGACGAGGACGAGGACGGGGACGTGAGCGAGGACGCCGAGATACTCGACGAAGCCCTCGCCCCCTACGGCCGCACCTGGCCCGGCCTCGCCCCCGCCGCCACCGTCCCCGACGGGGCCGCCGGCACCGAGGCCCGGGAGCTCGCCGAGGTGCTGCAGTCCCTCAAGGACGCCCGCCTCGGCCTGGTCCGGGCCGACAGTGGCGCCCACGCACTCGCGGTGTGCGGCTGGAGCGGCCCCACGAACCACGCCGACATCGACGAGATCGCCGCCGTGCTCGCCGACTGGGAACGCCGCTTCGGCGCCCAGGTCGTCGAAGCCGGCTTCGACACCCTGGAGTTGAGCGTCCCCGTGCCGCCCGCCACGCTCGCCGAGGCCCTCCCGCTGGCCGCCGAGCACACCGCCTTCTGCCCCGACCTGGTCTTCCAGGGCTCCGGCAGCCTCACCGCGTACGCCGAGGAGCTGGTGGGCGCCCACCAGTGGTCCTTCTGGTGGGACTGACCCCCGCGCGCCTGACCGGGTTGACCGGGGCCTGACCGGGGCCTGACCGGGGTCGGCGCCCCGGCTATCCCCTCGAACCACGAATCGACCTGTTCAACCGTCAGCTCGGCTCATCGGCACACGGATACACCAACGAGCCCCACGCCACATCCATCACGCAGACGTGGTGGCAGGATTAGGCTGACCGGATGACAGCTGATCGCACAGCAGCCAAGTACCGCCGCATCCTCGCCCTGGCCGGCGCGGCCGGGATCGCCCTTGCCGGGAGCGCCTGTTCCTCGTCCGGGAGTTCCGGCGGGGCGGCCTCGGGCGGTGAGAGGCTGTCCTACGACCGGGTCGCCTCGACGGCGAAGCAGCTGACGAGTACGTCGGCCTGCCCGTTCGGCCTCGACCCGGCGGCGGCGCTGAAGGCGGCCGGTGCCGAGCGGACCGTCACCCCGGCGGCGTCCGGCGGCGATCCCGCGGCTCGGGGGACCGTCGACCCGGGCCGCCCGGCCCAGGCCTTGCCCAGCGGGCAGCCCACGCCGTCCGGGCTCCCCTCCTTCCCCGCCGTCCCGCCGAACGCGTCCGTCGTCTGCAACTTCACGGCTTCGGACGCCCCGATGAAGATCGACCTCGTGGCCGTGTCCGAGGGCGAGGTGGCGGTGAACCTGGCGCTGCCGCAGATCGCCCGCCTCGGCGACCTCAGCGCTGACGAGGTGATGACGTTCTCCAGGGACGAGCCCGGGATCGGCCAGACCAGGGTCACCCCGGGCCGGGGCACGGCCGCCGTTGCACGGGTGGCGGTGGCGGGCAAGGGCGACTTGGCGCTCGTGGTCTCCCAGGGATGGCCCGTCACCAAGGCGGACCCGGCCCTGGCCGGCGAGTCGCTCAGGAAGGTCGCCGAGGCACTCGCGGCCCAGCTGCGGCCGTAGGCGGCGCCGGCAGGCGACCCGCCGCGCACTGCTCGCCGCCCGACCGGAGCGAGCCGGGCGGTACCCGGGAGGGCCGGACCGGAGGTCGCCCGGGGCTGCGGCCGGGGCCGCCTCGGAGCTCCGGGTGGCTCCGAACGAGTACCGCGACTCGACCTGCTCGACCGTCAGCTCATCGGCACACGGATACACCGACGAGCCCACACCACATCCGTCATGCAGATGCGGTTGCCGTATTGACCGGCCGGTCAGTATTCGGAGCTGGGCGCCGCCGTGACCGGGCCGAGGTCGGGTTCGTCGCGCAACTCGACCACCGTGCCGTGGCGTTCGAGTTCCAGTACGACCAGTTCGTTGGCGCCGGACCGCCACAGCGGGGCGGGGGCGTAGAGGGTGCGCTGGGGGCCGGCGGCGCAGTGGCGGCCGAGCAGGAAGCCGTTGAGCCACAGCAGTCCGCGGCCCCAGCCGGGTAGGGCGAGGAACGCGTCGGCGGGGGAGGGGAGTTCGGCGGTGAAGCGGTGGAAGGCCGGCTCCCCGGCGCGGGTCTCGGCGCCGTCCGCCTCGACGCCGTCGGTGAAGCGCAGTGCGGACAGGTCGGTCAGCGGCAGCGGCCGGATCTGCCAGTCGAACAGCCGCTGGTGGCCGTGCGAGACGCCGCGGGTGATGCCCTTGCGGTCGTCCATCTGCGGGCCGTAGTTCACCCGGCCCAGCGCCTCGACCAGGATGTCCAGCACGACCCCGTCGGGCCCGGTGGCCAGGGGCAGCGTGGCGCCGGGGGAGTTGCGGTCCAGCGTCCCGAGCGGGCGCCCGTCCGCGAAGACCTGCGCCCGGTCGGCCAACCCGTCGATGCGCAGCGGGAGTTCGGGGCGCGGGCCGGGCACACGGGTGCGGTAGTGGATCAGGCCGCGGTCCTGTCCGACCCGCTCCATCGGCAGTGGTGCCGCGTGCCGGCGCGGCTGCGACAGCGCGTCCAGTGCGCCGGCCAGCCGGGCCCGCCCGTCGGCCCGCTCCAGGCGCTGCGGCGCCACCCGGGGCGGCGGGTCGGGCAGTTCGCCGTCCGGCAGGGGCAGGTAGCGGCCGATGACCTCGCGCAGGGCGTGGAACTTCTCGGTCAGTTCGCCGGCTTCGCCGATCGGCGCGTCGTAGTCGTAGCTGGTGACGGTCGGCTCGTAGCCGGCGTCCAGCGGGTGGGCGCCGCTGTGGTTGGCGCCGGACCACAGGCCGAAGCTGGTGCCGCCGTGCGCCATGTAGAGGCTGACGGAGGCACCGGTGGCCAGCAGCTCGTCGAGGGAGGCGGCGGTCTCCTTCGGGTCGCGGACGTGGTGCGGCAGGCCCCACTGGTCGAACCAGCCGATCCAGAACTCCATGGCGGTCAGTGGGCCTTCGCCCTGGTGGCGGCGGAGCACCGCGAGCCGCTCGGGGGCGCGCGAGCCGAAGGTGGCGGTGGCGAGCTGGCCGGGGATGGTGCCGCCCTGCTGCATGGTGTCGTGGGCGCCGTCGGTGGTGAACAGCAGGCAGTCCACGCCGCGCCGCAGCAGGCCGTCGCGCAGGTGGGCGAGGTAGGCGGCGTCGTCGCCGTAACTGCCGTACTCGTTCTCCACCTGCATCGCCACCACCGGCCCGCCCCGGCTCGCCAGCAGCGGCAGCAGTTCGGGCACCAGCGCGTCGAACCAGCCGTCCACCTCGGCCAGGTACGCCGGGTCCGCGCAGCGCAGTCGCAGCCCGTCCACCGCCAGCAGCCGGGCCGGCAGACCGCCGAAGTCCCACTCCGCGCAGATGTACGGGCCGGGGCGCAGGATCACGTCCAGCCCGAGGCCGCCGGCCAGCCGCACGAAGCGGGACACGTCCCGCCAGCCGGTGAAGTCCACTGTGCCGTCGGGCAGTTCGTGGAAGTTCCACGGCACGTAGGTGTCGACCGTGTTCACGCCCAGCGCCCGCACCCGCCGCAGCCGGTCCTCCCACAGCCGCGGATGCACCCGGAAGTAGTGCAGCGCCCCGGCCACCACCCGGTGCGGCACCCCGTCCCGCACGAACCCGTCCGCGTCGTACCCGAGCATGCGCACACCCCGACTTCCCGCCACAGACACCACGGACACCACAGACGCCACAGATGCCGCGGGCCCCGCGGACCCCGGCGCCGCCGAGCCTAGCGAGGAACGGGCCGCGCGGGCCGTCGCCGCTCAGGTGTCGTAGCTGCCGTCCCACGGGGCGGTGAAGCCCAGGCCGTCCGGGTAGAGCTCCATCCAGACGCGGCCCTCCTCGTCCTCCTCCTCTTCCGCCTCCTCGTCGTCGTCCACCTCCAGGACCAGGCCGAACAGGGCGCCCTCGAAGCGCACCTCGAACGGCGCGATGACGATGTCCTGGTAGCGGCGCCCCGGCAGGGCGTCCAGCCACTGCGCCAGCAGCAGCTCGGCCGCGGCGATCGCCTGCCGCTCGCCGTCCGCCGTCGTGCCGGTGGACTCGATGCGCGAGCCCAGGTGGCGGCCGGCCTCGTCGAACCGGTGCAGCACGGCGTGCCAGCGCTTCACGGCCTGCCAGTCGTCGCCGCTCCACCCCTCGGGGAACGCCGCGACGACGGTCGCGTAGAACTGGCCGCCCTCGTACCGGCCGATGGTGTCCGTGCGGTAGTCGGGCTCGTGGCGGATCGGGATGACCTCGGGAACGTTCATGCCCGGAACCCTAGGCCCCACCTGCGACAACGCCCCCGGGCGGGGCGGCGGGCACCGCTGTTGCGCCCGGCGGTGCGGGTGCGGTAGTCAGGTGGGCCGCCGCGCGCGGGGCCCGACCGACGGCCCTCTTCCTTCCGACAGGCGTGCGGACATCACGGAGGTGGGCCATGGACGTGCCGCGGGCGTTCGATCGACTGATGCTCCGGCTCCCGGGACTGCAGGCCGCCACCGGTGGTCGCGGCATCGACTGGGCGGCGATCCACGAAGGGATCGGTACCGCACTGCCCTCCGACTACCGTGAGCTGTCGACCCGCTGCCCCAGCTTCTCGGTCGACGAGTTCGTCCTCGTGTCGACCCCGGTGCCGGGATCGGAGCCCACGTTCGTCGCGGACGTCCGCTCCGACCGGGAGACCATGGAGGACGACCTCCGGGAGGGGGACATTCCGGCCGAGTACGCCACCGGAACCGGGGACGCGGACGGAACCGGGGACGAGGGCGGAACCGGGGCGCGGCCCGCACTGTTGGCGTGGGCGGGCACTCCGGACGGCGACGAGATCCTCTGGCACACCGCGGCCGCCGACCCCGACGCATGGCCCGTCGTGGTCCGGGGCCGCCGCGGCGGCTGGTGGACGTACCCGGAGGGGGCCGTGTCCTTCCTGGAAGGCCTGTACTCCGGACGGATCGCCGTCCCCGGCCTGCCGGCCTCGCTGCCGTCGGGCGACCGGAGGGTCTCCTTCCACGCTTTCTAGTGCCGCATCAGGCAGCGTTCGTGCCCCTACGGATGATCCGCGGCGGCCGCCGCCCCTCGCCGTCATCGATCTCGCGCACGCGCACACGTTCGGCCACCCGAGCACCCTGACGCGACGCGCCGCCCGGCACGGAACCCGGCGGCGCGTCACTTCACAACAGGGCGGCGGCCCTACCTGATCCGGCGTCATACACCGGTGGTGCCGTCAATGCGCTCCCGGAGCAGGTCGGCGTGGCCATTGTGGCGGGCGTACTCCTCGATCATGTGGACGTAGATCCAGCGGAGGCTGACGTCCTGCTCCATGAAACGGCCGGTGTCGGTCAGAGCGCGGCCGGCGCAGAGCTCGCGGGCGCGGGCGATCTCCGCGTGCCAGGTGGCGAGGGCGTCGTGCAGTGTGGCGCCCTCGGCCAGTTCGAAGCCGCCGTCGGGGGCGGACGGGTCAGCGTGCGGGTCGTAGATGGGCGGGGCCTGTTCTGCGGCGAACACTCGGCGGAACCAGTTCCGCTCCACCTCCGCCATGTGCTGAACGAGGCCGGTCAAGGTGAAGCCTGACGGTGGCACGGACGCGACAGCGGCCTGCTCATCGTCCAGGCCCTCGCACTTCATGGCGAGGGTGATGCGGTGGAAGTCAAGCCAGCTTTCGAGCGTGGTGCTCTCGTCGGCGTTCAGGGGCGGCAGAGGACGTTCGATGGCACTCATCGGACGATTATCGCCAGCGGCCAAAACCATCGACAGGCAGGACCTCCGACAGGGCGAACGTTGCCTGATGCGGCACTAGCTAGTCCCGTACTTCGCGGAGTACTTCGCGGACCCGCGGAGTAGGGGACCGGAACGGGATCACCATGCCCTCCTCGGCGGCGATCACCTCGCCCGAGAACCGGCTCCGGGCGTCGGCGGTCGAACGCGTGCGGTCGCTGCCGGGCCAGAAGTGCGTGAGGAGCAGGCGCTCGGCCCCGGAACGGGCCGCCCACGTCCCGGCCTGCTCGGCGCTCATCAGGTGGGGGTCGCCGCCGTCGGCGGACGGGCCCTGGAGCGTGGCGCCGGCGATGAACAGGTCCGCTCCCGCGGCCAGCCGGGCCAGGGCGGGGTCCGCTCCCGCGTCGCCGCTGTAGGCGAGGGTCAGGCCCGGCGCGGTCAACCGCACTCCGGCGTGCGGAACATGATGCGGCAGCAGCACGGCGTCGAGCCGGAACGGCCCCACCCGGTGGCTCGACGGAAGCGCGTGCACGTCGAAGACGTCGAGCAGGTCCTCGGTCGGCTCCATCGCCTGGACCCGCCCGATCACTCCGGGGGTGCAGTACAACGGCAGGCGGGCGCCGCGTTCCTGCGCGAAGTAGCGCGCGCGACACAGCGCACTGAGGTCGGCGCAGTGGTCGGGGTGCTCATGGGTGATCACCACCGCGTCGACGTGCCCGCCGGCACAGTGCTCCGCCAACCGCGGGAACGTCGCGTAGCCGAGGTCCAGCACCAGCTTGAACCCGTCGTACTCCAGCAGGAACCCGCTGGCGCCCCGCCCGGCCTCGGGCCAGGCACCGCACGTCCCCAGGACCGTCAGTCTGCGCACCTGCCGATGCTCTCACGGGCGGTGCCACGCTCTCACGGGCGGTGCCACCGGCCGAACTTGAACGGCCCCGGCCCCGCCCGGGTGCCGCGCCGCCGCGCCCGGCCCGGAGGGTGATCCGCGGGAGGGGCCCTGGCAGACTGCGGACATGAACGGAATACCGCCCGACGACGGGCTCGCCGCGAACCGCGCCCTCTGGGACGCCCGGGCGAAGGCGCACGGGACGACCCCCGACGACGTGTTCTACGACGTCGACGCGTTCCTGGCCGGGCGCCAGACACTTCACGGGATCGAACGGGAGCTGGCCGGTGACGTGGCCGGCCGGGACGTGCTGCACCTGCAGTGCCACTTCGGCATGGACACCCTGAGCTGGGCCCGTCTGGGGGCCCGGGTGACCGGGGTCGACTTCTCGCCGGCGGCGATCGCCCGGGCGCGCGAGCTGGCCGGGCGCGCCGCTCTGGCGGCCGAGTTCGTCGAGGCGGACACCCAGGACCTGCCGTCCGGCCTGGCCGGACGGTTCGACCTCGTGATCGCCACCTACGGGGTGCTGTGCTGGATCGGCGACCTCGACGCGTGGATGCGCGGCGCGGCGACGGCGCTGCGGCCCGGCGGCAGGCTGGTGCTGGTCGACCTGCACCCGGCGTTCCAGACCCTGGCGAGCTACGAGCCGCTGGTGGCCGACTGGCCCTACGGCGGCGGGGAGCCCCAGCGCGAGACCGTGACGGGCACGTACGCCGATCCGGACCTGCCGATGGCCGCGCGGGAAGTCGTCCAGTACCCGCATTCGGTGGGCGAGATCGTGACGGCGGCCGCCGGGGCGGGGCTGGTCGTGGACCGGCTCACCGAACACACCGAGGCCGCGTTCGACGCCCGCCGCATCCTGCCCCAGGGCCCCGACGGCAGCTACCGGTTCCCGTTCGGCGACACCCACCTGCCGGTCCTCTACTCGCTGCGGGCGGTGTCACCCCCGGACCGCCGTCCCGCGGCCCGGTGACCGCCGGGTCCCTGCGGACCGAGCGGCTCGCGGCCGAGGCGGGGGTGGACCCGGCCTCGCGGCGGTGCCGACCGGCGGCGGGGTGCTGCGAGGCCGCGCCGTTCCGTGCCGGGGGCGGGCGGATCTCCCCGGCGCACCCGTACGCCTGAGGCCGGGCGCGGCGCCGCCCTGCCCGTCCACGGCCGGTGTTGCGCCGTCAGGCCGGGGGCAGGCCGAGGGTGGGGAGGTGGTCGGCCATCAGGAGGGCGACGAGTTCGCGGCGGCTGCCCACGCCCGTCTTGTGGAGGATGGCGGTGACGTGCTGCTGGACGGTGGGCACGGTGAGGTGGAGGTGGGCGGCGATCTCCTTGGTGCTGGCGCCGCGCACCGCCTGCAGGGCGACCTCCTGTTCGCGCGGGGACAGGCCGTGGGCGAGCAGGGCCAGGGGCAGGCGCTGGCTGGGGGAGACCGGGGAGGCGACGACGGCGACGCCGCTGTGGCGGCCGTCCAGCGGGGAGGCGTGCAGGGCCAGCCACTGGCCGTCGGGGGTGGACACCCGCATCTCGGCCGGGGAGCCGCGGCGGGCGGCCAGGCGGGCGACGGTGAGGAAGCCGCTGGGCACCCCGCCGGTGTGGGCGGTGGGTTCGGCCATCCGTCCGATCAGTTCGCGGGCCGCCGCGTCCGCCGAGCGCAGCCGCCCGTACCCGTCCAGGACCGCCACCGCCGGGGTGTGCGCGGGCTGCGGGGGGCGGGCGCCGCGCAGGGCGGCGAGGTGGGTGCCGCGCAGGGCGGCGCCGATGGGGGCGGCGACGCGTTCGGCCAGGCGCAGGTCGGGCAGGTCGTAGCGGCCGCGGGCGCGTTCGCGCATGAACGCCGCCGAGGCCCAGCGGCCGTCGCCGATGTCGAAGTTGATCCGCAGTTCGTCGCCGTAGCCGCAGGGGTGGAGCAACTCCCGGTAGCGGACGCTGCGTTCGGGGTGGCCGTCGGTGGCCCGGTCGACGGTCTGCACCTTGTGGCCGGCGGTGCGGATCGCGGTGAAGGTGGTGGAGTCCCCGCCCTGGAGCTCCAGGTGCACGGCCTGCTCGAACTGGGCGAAATCGAGGCCGTCGGCGACGGTGGAGGTGGGGAACCCGGTGACCGGGTCGTTGCCGTGCCAGCAGCCGCCGTCGAAGCCGAGCGGTTCCAGCAGCAGGGCGTGCAGCTGGCGGAACAGCTCGGCCGCCGGTAATCCGGAGGCCGCCAACTCGCCGATGGAACCCAGGACTTCCCGCTCAACCTCACGTCGTTTGGCCACGGACGGAATACTACGGAAGCCGGGGTCCGGCGTCCGGTGAACGGACGAGGAGGCCCCGACGGCGCTACGCCCGCTCGCGCCACCAGGCGACCGTCGCCCGCAGCTGCTCCTCCAGCGGCGTGGCCCGCACCGCGAACGCGGCCTCGTACGCCGAGCAGTCCACCACGAACGGCCGGTCGAACTGGTAGCGCACCTCCCGCAGTTCGCGCAGCAGGGGGGAGACCAGCCCCGCCGCCGCCAGCACGGCCGCGGGCAGGCGGCGCACCGCGACCGGTCCGCCGCCGGCCTCGGCGGCCAGCCGGTCGACCATCGCGCGCACCGACAGGGCGGGGACGGTGGGCACGTGCCAGGCCCGGCCCCAGGCCCGTTCCTCGCCGGCGGTCTCGGCCATCGCCCGGGCCACGTCCGGCAGGTAGGTCCAGCTGTGCGCGGTGTCCGGGTCGCCGAGCGTGGCGACCGGGCGGCCCTTGAGCACCCGGGGCATCACCCGCGCGGCCAGGTGGCCGCCGTCGGTGACGCCGGGGCCGAAGAAGTCCGAGGCCCGCACCTCCACCGCCCGGATCCGCCCGGCCTCGTGCAGCGCCCGTGCCTGCTCCCAGGCCGCCGCCCGCACCCGCCCCTTGGGACCGGTCGCGGCGAGCGGCAGGTCCTCGGTCATCGGACCGGTCACCGGCCCGTAGCCGTACAGGTTGCCGAGCATGACCAGCACCGCGCCGCTCTCCTCGGCCGCCGCGCACAGCGAGGCGCTCAGCGCCGGCCACAGCCGAGCCCACCGCGGCAGCGGCGGCGCGGCGCAGCCGTGGATGGCGGCGGCGCCGCGGGCGGCCCGCGCCAGCGCCGCGGGGTCGCTCGCGTCCAGGGCGAGGTGCTCGACGCCGGGGACGGCCGGCCCGGCGGGGCGCCCGGTGCGGGTGACGACCCGGACCTCGTGGCCCTGTTCGGCCAGCAGGCGGGCGGTGGCGGCCCCGGCGGGCCCGTGTCCGACGACCAGGTGGAAGCTCATCCGCCACACCCTAGCGGTGGTGTCCGACCGTCAGGGGGCGCGGTGCGCGCCGGGTGCCGGAGGGAGAAAGCGGACGGATCGGCGCAGGTCAGGGCAGGTCGGAGGGAAGCCGGGGGACGCTGGGGGCCGGCACTAAATCAGTATGGCAATCGTAAAAGTGGATCTATGCTGTGGGTCGTTCATGATCCCTTCACACGAAGCAGGTCTGCTCTCGATGAAGCTGCCCCGGGTGTCCGCCGTCGTCGCCGCCGCCGTCCTGGCCCCCGCCGTCCTCTTCCCCTCCACGGCCTCCGCCTCCGACGCCCCGAAGCCGACCGGCGTCTCCGGACCCGACACCGGCTCGGACTCCGTCAAGGACGCCGCCCCCGAGGACGGCGACGGACAGGAGCAGCGCGACCGCGCCGAGGTCGAGCGCATCCTCGCCGAGACGCCGGCGGAGCCCTGGTGCTGGGTGCACCAGGGCGCCGAGAAGGCCCTCAAGGGCAACGCCGCCGACCTGCGCCACTTCCTGGAGGTCGAGCTCGACGACCTGCGGAAGTCGGACAACCGGATCCTGGCCGCCCGTCTCCTCAGCGGCGGCCCGGCCGTGAAGGCCGCCGCCATCGCCGCCCTGCGCGCCGGCGACGACGCCATCGCCGAGTTCCTGAAGACCGGCCAGTACGTCGCCCGCGCCGAGGACGAGGACCGCGCCAAGGTCGAGGCCCTCCTCAAGGACCCGAAGAGCGGCCCCGGCGTGCGCGAGGCGGCCGAGAAGGCCCTCAAGGGCGGCGCCGCCGAACTGCGCCACTTCCTGACCGTCGAGCTGCGCAGGCAGCGCGCCGACGACAACCGGGTCAAGCTCTCCCAGCTGATGGACCAGGGCGGCAGGGCCGTGAAGGAGGCAGCCTACAAGGCGCTGGACGCCGGCACCGACGAGGCCGTCGAGGCCTTCCTCAACGAGGGCTTCGCCAAGGCCCAGTTCGAGGACGACCGGGTCGAGGTGCTGCGCATCATCGCCGACAAGGAGACCGGCCGGGCCACCGCCGCGGGCGCCCAGAAGGCCCTGGACGGCAACGCCGAGGCCGTGCGGCGCTTCCTGACCGTCGAGCTGCCCGTCCTGCGCGAGAGCGACAACCGGGTGAAGGTCTCCCAGATCATCGAGACCGGTGGCCCCGCGGTGAGGAAGGCCGCCCTGGCCGCCTCCGAGGGCAGCTACGCGGACATCCTGGCCTTCCTCAAGGACGGCTGGGCCAAGGCCAAGGCCGAGGACGAAGCCGCGGCGGCCGCCGCGACCAAGCCGGGCAACGGCGCCGGTACGGGCACGGGTACGGGCAACGGCACCGACGGGTCCGGGCAGCAGCCGCAGACCGTCCAGCCCGCCGGCCTCACCCAGACCACCGGCACCGGCACCACCACCGGTACGGGCACGGGCACCACGACCGGCACCGGCACGCTCGCCGCCACCGGCACCGACGGGCTCGGCTGGGAGGCCGGCGGCGCCGCCGCGGCCCTCGCCGCGGGCGCGGCGATGGTCGTGGCCGCCCGCCGCCGCTCCACCGAGAGCTGACGCCCCCTCGCGTCCCCGGCCGCCGCCACACACCCCCGCGGCCGGGGACGCGCCACGTCCCGCCGCCGCCCCTCCCCGGACGGCGGCTCAGTCCCCGTCCCCGCCGCTGTCCGCCTGGCGGCGGGGCCGGTTCCGCTGGTAGCTGCGCACCGCCTTCCCGGCGCCGAGGGTGAGAGCCGCGACCACACGCGCCCAGCGCGGCCCACCGCGCTCGGCCCACACCACACAGCCGCACCCCGCGACGACCAGCACCAGCACGCCCACCAGAACCGCACCGACCACCACGACCACCCGCCCTTCTCCGACGTCCTGTTACGTGTGACGTCCGGATCGTCCCACCCGGTTCGGCCGCGAAGGCGGAGGCTGTGCCAGGATGCGGTAGCCAACAGCCCTGGTCACCGCACCGACCGCATCACCGCACCGACCGCGTCAACCGCACCCGAGGAGTCACCCGTGGCCACTGCCCGGTTCGCCACCCTGCACACCACGGCGGGCCCGATCCGCCTGGAACTGTTCCCGTTCCACGCGCCGAAGACGGTCCGCAACTTCGCCGAACTCGCCGAGGGCGCCCGGGAGTACACCGATCCGCGCACCGGCGAGCCGGGCCAGGGCCCGTACTACGACGGCACCCTCTTCCACCGGGTGATCGCGGGCTTCATGATCCAGGGCGGCGACCCGACCGGCACCGGCGCCGGCGGCCCGGGCTACTCCTTCGCGGACGAGTTCCACCCGGAACTGTTCTTCACCAAGCCCTACCTGCTCGCGATGGCCAACGCCGGCCCGGGCACCAACGGCTCGCAGTTCTTCATCACGGTGGGCACCCCCGCCCACCTCAACCGCAAGCACACCATCTTCGGCCAGGTCGCCGACGCCGCCTCCAAGGCCGTCGTCGACGCGATCGCCGCCACCCCCACCGAGAACGACCGCCCGGTCGAGGACGTGGTGATCACCTCCGTCGAGATCGAGCACTCCTGACCCGTCCCGGGTGCGGGGAACGCCCGGGGACACTACCCCGCCCGGGGCTACAAGGGCATCACCCCGTGGATGCGGGAGAGGGTGAACATCCGGTCGTCGTCGCGCAGGTGGCACCAGGCATGGAGGTAGGGGGCGTCCAGTTCGAGCCCGCTGAGCGTGCGGACGGTCGTGCTGCCCGAGGTGGCCACGTACTCGATCGTGACGGCCCGGCCCTCGTCGACGGCGTGGGCCAGCTGGCGGACGTCGGTGAAGGAGAGGTTGCGCGCGTACCCGGCGATGATCTCCTCGGTGTCGCTGCCGTACGGTCGGCCGTCGTAGGGGTCGGGCTCCGGAACGTCCTGCGGGGCGCCCCGCAGCCGGGTGGCGAGGGCGCGCAGGTCGACGGCGGCCCGAACGTCCGTGCTGCGGCCGTCCGTGCTGCGGCCGTCCGTCCGGCGCGCTCCGGGCCTCTCCCCGGGCAGGCGTGGGGACGGGACCGGGCCCGCCGCGCGGTGACGCTGGGCCCGTTCGATCCGGACGGCCCCGTCCGGCTTCTCGGCGACGGGCGCGTACCCGGCGGCCCGCAGCGCGGCGAGCGTCTTGTCGAGCGGGGTCCGGCTGATCAGCACCGTCGGTGCCAGCTGCCGCAGCCCGAGCCCGGTGAGCTTGCGGTGGGCGGCCAGCTCGGCGAGGAGGCCGGGCTCCTGGCCGTGGATCACACAGGCGGCGGAGACGACGCGCACCCGGCCGTGGCCGCGCGCGGTGTCGTGGATCAGGTACGTGAGCGGCTGGGGGAGCGGTTCGACGGCGACGGCGGCCAGGTCGGCCGTCAAGGCGTCGGGGGCCAGGCCCGCGTCGAGGGCACGGCGGACGCTGCTCGGGCTGAACCGCCAGACGGACGCCGCACCGGCGCTCTCCCGGTCCGCGACCGAGTCCAGCAGCGTGGCCAGGGCCGTCGACGGCGTTCCGGTGACCACGGCCGTGAGATCGCTGCCGAACCGGGCGCTTGCGCTGGCGGCGGGCAGCAGCCGCCGGCAGGCGTCCCTCAGCGCCTCGGAGTCGTCGGCGAGCAGGGCGGCCCCGATCGGGGACAGGGCCCCGAGGGCGAGTGCGCCGAGCAGTTCCGCTTCACGGACGAGGGTGGCGAACGGCGTGGAGTCCTGGGGGAGTTCGTCGACGAGCGGGCGCAGCCACCCGAGCAGCACCCCCAGGTCCGCCGGGTGTGCCGCGCCCTCGCCGGCCGGGAGCTGCGCCGCGGCCGCGAGCAGCCCGTGCCGGGCCTGCACGCAGCCTCCGCAGGGCGGTGCCCCGGCGAGCGCCGGCAGGGCCTTCCCGTCCTCGTCGCGGCTCCCGCCGGGGGTCATCGGGAGCGCCCACCACGCCTGGAGCAGGACGGCGAGTTGGCCGGCCGGTTCCTGCTCGGCCCAGGAGTCGTAGGCGGCGGTCGCCGCGACCCGGTCGCCGTCGCGGGCCAGCAGCCCGGCCGCGCCCGCCGCCTCGAGCGCGAGGCGCACCACGAGCTCGTCGCACTGCGCCGCCTTGCCGATCCGGGCCAGCTCGCGGGCGCCGATCCCGCCGGCCTTCAGCCGGGCCGGGGGAGCGGCGGCGCACACCGCGAGGACGGACGCGGCGTGGGCGGCGAACGCCATCGAGGCGGCGGTGGCCTCCCGGTCGATGTCCGAGGCGGTGGCAGGCACCGACCGCACACCCGGCGGGACGGGTGTGAACGGGGCGTGCCAGTCGGCGCCGCGCAGGGCGAGCGCCACCTCCGCGGGCATGCGGGACGGCCCGTACCGGTGGCGGTCCCGGATCAGCAACCCCCGCTCCAGCGCCCACTGTTCGCCGGGACCGGCGTCGGCCTGCGGGGTCCCGGACATGATGAAGCCGGCGCGCTCCGGAGCCCGGGCCGCCCGCCGCTCGAGGAGCTTGCGGGTGGCCGCGGGGGCCCCGGCCACCAGCGCGGCGATCCGGGCCGGATCGCCGTGATGGTCGACCAGTGCCGCCAGCCGCGCCTCCTTCCGGTTGGCGGCGGGCTTGACGTCGAGCTTCGCCAGCATGCGGCCCAGCTCCTCGGAGTTCGAGCCCGCGAGCAGGTGCACGAGCGGTGCGTCGAGCCCCAACGGCGAGCTCCACGCGTTGCGCAGCGGCGCCGCCATGTGCAGCAGCCCGTCGTCGGCCGGCCACACCAGGGCGCGATCGGCCAGTGCCTCCAGGACGGCGTCCAGTCCGTGGGCGCGTTCCCCGTCGGTCGCGTCCAGGAGGCCCGCCAGATCGTCCCGCGACACGGACGTCAGCGCGGCGACGGCCTCCGCCACCTGAAGGCACGGCAGCGCGAGCCGGGGCAGGGCCAGCGCCACCGACGCCGGACGCTGGAGCCGGTCCGCCAGTTCCCCGACCGACCGCGGCTCCGGGGCCGCCGCGGCATCCGGGCGCACCGCCAGGACCCGTTCCAACGCGGCCGCGTCGAGACCGCGAAGCCATGCGGCCAGCGCCGATCCGTTCTTCTTGCTGATGGGGCACCTCACCACAGAGGGGGGACGTCGATTCCCTGCCGGAGCCGGCCGGGAAGACAAGGATGACGTACGGATGCGGGTGGGCGCGGCGAGGGCGGCCTGCCCGATTAGCGGGCGGCCTGCCTCATCAGTGGGCGGTCAGGTGCCGTGCGAAGAACCCGCGGACGATGTGGCGGATCCGCGGGATCGCGGCGCTCGGGTCGACGGTTCCGATCAGCGCAGCCCGCGTCCGTGCCGTCAGCAACCCCGCCGCCTGCAGTGGGGGAACCATCGCGGCGTAGTCGGTGAAGATCCAGTGGTTGGCACCGGCGATGCGCTCGGTGCGCGTCCACCGGCTCGACCGGGCGGTCAGGGCCGACCAGGACCGGTCGAGTTCGTGCCGTCGGGAGAACCCGTCGCTGCCGAGTAGGAGAAGCGGCTTCGCCACCCCGTCCGTCACGACCGGGAACGGCTCGGCGGTGCCGCCGGGCGCGGCGGGCGGGTGGTCCAGGTAGCCCTCCAGGTTGATGCCGGCGCGTACCTGCCGGTCCTCGTGCAGGACCTCGGCGGCGGCGCTGCCGCCGGCGGAGTGTCCGTACAGCCCGATGCGGCGCGGGTCGAGCGTGCCGGCGAGCCCGGCAGGCAGCGGCAGGTCGGCCGCGTGGCGCAGGCGGTCGACGACGAAGCGCAGGTCGGCGATCCGCGTGTCGATCAAGGTGCGCCAGAGGGGCGGCTGGTCCCGCGGATCGCCGCGCAGGACCGTCGGGCGCACCGAGTCCCTGCGGAACGGCGTGAGGACCGGGAACTCGACCGCGGCCGGGTCGCCGGGGTGGTCGACGAGGACGACGACGGCGCCGTGGCTGGCCAGGTCCTCGGCCAGGCAGGTGCCCAGTCCCCGCGGGTCGCCGCCACCGGGGCTGAACACCAGCACCGCGCGCCGGCCCGGCAGCACGGGTGCACCGGGGAAGGAGTGGGACGTGGTGGCGCTCCAGTCCACGCCCGCGCCGGGCAGTCGCAGGGGCGTGTGCGGGGCGATCCGCCCGAACAAGGCCGCGGCCTGCGGGGGCAGTTGCGGGGCCGGGGACAGGCCGGCGGCGGACCGGGCCGGATAGAGGACCGTCAGCATCAGTTCCCGTTCCGGGATCGAGGGCTCCCAGGGGTCGCGGCGGGAGGTGTCGACGAGGTGGACCGAGACGCACCCCACGGGGTGGCGGCCGGTCGGCGCGGGCAGGGTGAGGACGGCGTCGCCCGGGGGGATGCCCGGGGGGCCGTCCTGGGGGCCGTCCTGGGGACCGTCCGGGGACGCCCCGGTGGCCGGGAAACCGGTCCGGGACCCGGCGTGGGCGCGGGCGGCGCCGAACAGGAGAGCGGCGGAGCCCAGCAGCACGGACGTGGTGACGGTGCGCCGGTTCACGGCGAAGTCGCGGGTCATGCGGCACAGGCTGTCCCGCCCGGCCCAGCCCGCGCGAACCTTTAGGTTGAGGACTCAAGGATGGCCTCCCGGGCGCCGTCCGTGTCGACACGCGGGGGCATCGTGCTTCGGATCCACTTCACGCCGCAGGACTTCGCCAGGGTCCGCCTCGCGTCCCGCCCGGCGCCGCTCCAGGAACTCAACGTGGCGCTGGCGACGATGTGCCGCCGGGGCGACGACCTGCTCCACGGCGCGTGGCGGCGCCGGGCGCTGCGTGCGCTCCCGCAGGCGGCCCTGCCGCTCGCCGACCTCGTTCCGGCCGGCCTGGCGCCGGGATTCCTGGACGTGGTGGCGGACTCCCTCCCGGAAGCCCTGGACGAAGTGCGCGCGGCCCCCTCCGCGTTCGTCCGCGCCGAACTCGAGCGCGTCCACCGGCCCGTACGGACGCCGGTACCGGCGTGGATCGACGACCTCGCCCGGGGCGACGCCGAGGCGTGGCGGCTGATCCGCCGTGCGCAGCGTTCCGCGTTCGAGGTGCTGCTCGGGCCGGTCTGGGAGCAGGTGCAGGACCTGCACCACGCCGAGTTCGTGCGCCGGGCGGTCCAACTCGCCGAAGGCGTCGGCTCGGTGCTGACCGGGCTGCTGCCCGGAGCCCGCCTGCACGGCAGCGTCTGGGAGCTCCCGGGCCCGCCCGGGGACGTCCACCTCGACGGGCGCGGGCTCCTCCTCCTGCCGACCTTCCACCGGTCCGGTGGGCCGCTGCTGTCCGATCTGCCCGGCCGTCCCGCCGTGGTCACCTACCCGGCCGGCCCCGGCCTCCTCCTGCCGCGGCCCGACGGCCAGACCGGCCCGCGGACGCTGGGCAAGGTGATCGGGAACACCCGCGCCGAACTGCTGCGCCTCCTGGACGAGGAGCGCACCACGAGCGAGCTCGCCCGCCACCTCCACGTCAGCGCGGCCACGGTCTCCGCCCACACCGCGGCCCTGCGCGGCGCCGGCCTGATCTCC
The DNA here is from genome assembly GCF_042721415.1 of Kitasatospora sp. NPDC058444. Taxonomy (NCBI): domain Bacteria; kingdom Bacillati; phylum Actinomycetota; class Actinomycetes; order Kitasatosporales; family Streptomycetaceae; genus Kitasatospora; species Kitasatospora sp. NPDC058444. The sequence goes on from NZ_JBHXLL010000007.1 coordinate 37,781, forward strand.
ACCGAGCGCGCCGGCAAGGCCGTCCTGCACCGGCGCACCGCACTCGGCGGCCTGCTGCTGGGACAGGGCGCCTGACCGCGCCCTCCCGGTACTCCTGCGCCGCGGAGCTTCCGGCGACGGCCTGGCGCAGCCGTCAGGACGGTGCGATCATCCACCGATCGTTCCCGGTCCCTGACGGCGGCCGGACCGGACAGGGGAGTCGGACGTGCCCAGCACCGAACTGAGCCGCAGCTACGACATCGCGGCGACGCCCGCCGCCGTGCTCGCCCATCTGGCGGTCCCCGAGAACTACATCGGGCTCTCCCCGCTGCTCGTGGACGTGCGGGACGTGCGGCGCGAGGACGGGGTCACGCACTACGTGGCCGTCGAGCGCTTCCGGTTCCTCGGGCTGGTGCGGCACGACAACGTCATCCGGGTCAGCCTGCGCGCCGAGGACGCCCGGCTGCCGGACGAGGCGACGGTCAGCGGCGAGGTGGTCAGTCCCGGCGGTGTGCGGATGGACTACCGCTTCGCCGTCACCGCCCGAGGCGACGCCGGCTCCCTGGTCGTCGACCGACTGCGGCTGCACGCGCCGTTCGGCCTGCTCCGCTACGCGGCCGGGAAGACCGCAGCGGTGCAGGCCGAGCGCGGCCGGGTGCTGGCCCGGCGGCTGGGCGGCGGCCACTGAGGCGGGCGGTCCGGGCCGACCTCGCCTCGCCGGGTGGGTTCACGCCGCGACGGACATCGGGGCCACCTGGAGCCGGTACGTCGCCGGAGGCCACCAGTGCCGACCGGCCCCTGGGCGCGCCGGTGGGACCCGGGAGCCGGTTCTGACGGCCGGGGTGGTTGCGATGGCTCCCGGCCCTGTCAGGCCGGCCGGTTGTCCGTCGGCGTGGTGGGGGGACTGTCCGGATCGGGGGCGGGCAGTGGCCAGTTGGGGTGGGTGAGGTGGTGGCGCAGGGCGTCGAGCCGGGCGAGGTGGTGGTCGAGGGCGGCGTTGACGGTGCTCGTGGTGGCGGCCACTCGTGCTTCGAGGTCGTGGATCCGGTCCAGGAGGTCCTGCCAGCGCCTTTCGGCGGCGGTGGCAGGGTCAGGCGCGGCGTCGGTCGCTGTCATCGCGGAGCTGGGTGGTGTGGTGGGCGAGGGTGTCGAGGCGGGCGGCGAGGTCGCCTTGGCCGGCGCCGAGGTGGGGGCGGACGGCGGCGAGGGGCTCTATGAGGTCGGCGGGGTCGGTGGCGCCGAGGGCGGCGGTCAGGGCGGCCTGGGCGGGACGGGCGCCTGGGGCGAGTGCGGCCGTGGCGATCTGGGCGGCGAGGACCCGCAGCCCGGCGGCGTTGTCGTGGGCCCATGCGGTGACCGTCCGGTCGGCGGCCCGCCGGTCGCGGACGGCCTTGACCCGTTCCGCGCCAGTGCCGGACCGCGAAGCGTCGCCGGCGGCGGGCTTGAGGCGCAGGTAGCGGTTCTCGGCGGCCTGGCGGCTGGCGACGCCCATCGGGTGGGCGAGGTCGGCCCAGGTGGCGCCGGCCTCCCGGGCGCTCTCCACCAGGCCGGCTTCCCAGCCGGCGAGCTGGCCGCGCAGCTCGCGCAGCAGGACGAGTGCGGCCAGGGCCTGCTCGGGGCCACCGTGCTCGTCAGGGGTGGTCGGGGGCCGGGACGCGGGGTTCTGGGCGGTGCGGACGGCGTCGTCGATGGCGGCCAGCGCCGCCGCGGCTGCCAGGAACGAGACGGGCTCGACCGGCGGGGAAGCATCGGGGGCGGCTCTGCGGGACTTCTCACTCATGTAGTCACTCTATAGGCGACACGGCAGCTTGTCATCGGATGGATGACGCGCTAGAAAGGAGTCAGGTGAAGCGCACTGGCACCCAATCGATCAGTGGAGGTGTTTCGCAATGCTGCTGCGCACTGACCCGTTCCGCGAGCTGGACCGGCTGACCCAGCAGTTCCTCAACACGACCGGCACCTGGTCGCGTCCGACGCCGATGCCGCTGGACGCCTACCGGGTCGGCGACGAGTACGTGATCTGCTTCGACCTGCCGGGAGTGGACCCGGAGGCGATCGACATCGACGTCGAGCGGAACATGGTGACCGTCAAGGCCGAGCGCCGCCCGCGCCAGGAAGGCGAGGGCATCAAGTGGGAGCTGTCCGAGCGCCCGCTCGGCGTGTTCTCCCGCCAGGTCATGCTCTCCGACACCCTCGACCCCGCCGGGATCACCGCCGACTACGACGCCGGCGTGCTCACCCTGAAGATCCCGGTCGCGGAGAAGGCCAAGCCCCGCAAGATCGAGATCAGCCACAGCGGAAGCCGCAAGCAGATCCAGGCCTGACCGGCCCCGATGCCGTTCCGGTCGCCCCTGATCTCTCCCCCCTCGAGCGAAGGGGCGGCCGGAACACCCCTCGACCGCCGGGCCGGCCCCGCCCGGACCGGTGCGATGCCCGCCTGGTCCTGCGCGGGGCCGGGCGCTGCGTGGTGCGGCTGCTCAAGCTGACCGGTCTGCACCGGCGCCCGGCCGTCGAGCCTTGAGGTCGCCCGGGCACGCCGGGCCTTGGGACGGAGGAAGAACCGCGATGACGCTTCGATGGGAGGCGTTCCTGGAAGAGGTCCGGGAACGCGGCGAGTACGACAGCCCGCAGGAGGCCGACCGGGCCGCCCGGGTGGTCCTGGCCCTGCTCGGCGCCCACCTGGTCGGCGACGTGCGGGCGGAACTGGCCGCCCGACTGCCCGAGACCATGTCCCTGATCCTGCTCAACCCGCTGCAGGCCGCCGAGCCCCTCAGCACCGAGCGGTTCGTGCGCGCGACCGCGGCCTGGATCGAGGGCGCCACCGAGGCCACGGCCCTGTGGGACATCGGCGCCGTCCTGTCCACGGTGGCCGCCGCCGCCGGCGACGACCTCATGGACCAGGTCCTGCTCCAGCTGCCGCCCGGCTACGACCTGCTGTTCGGCCGCCCGACCGCAGGGACACGACCCTGACCCTGACCACCCCTCACGCGCCGCCGGCCCGCCCAGCGGCCAGCCCCTGGAAGGCTCCACGGTCATGACCCGCTACCGCCACCTCCTCCAGCAGGTCCGCAACCTCGGCCGCTACCCCACCGACGAGGAAGCCGAACGGGCCCTCGACGCCGTCCTGGCCCTCCTCGGCTCCCAGCTCACCGGCGACGAACGCTGCGACCTTGCCGCAGCCCTGCCCGAACGGGCCCGCGCCGTCCTCGCCGCCCAGATCCCCCTGCCCCATCCCGTCACCGCCCCCGCCTTCGTCGAAAGCCTCGCCCACACCCTGGGCACCAGCCTCACCGCCGCCCGCTGGGACGCCTCCTCCGTCCTGGCCGCCCTCACCACCCTCACCGACGACAACCTCACCGACCGCCTCCTCGCCCACCTGCCCCGCGGCTACGCCCTGCTGTTCGGCCGCGCGGACCTGGCCGCCGTCGCCTGAAACAGCGGGAGCGCTCCGCGCTGCCCTGGCAAGCATCGAACCGCACACCGGATGAGGCGAGGTGAGCGATGGACAGACCCCAGCGCTACGCGGTCACCCTGCCCGGCCCGCCCGGCCGGCACGGGCCGCCCGAGGTCGTCGTCGTCCATCTCACCGGCGCGTACGCCGCTGCCGGGGAACCGGTGTACGCCGATGAGGTGGGCACATTCCGGGTGGCGATCGAAGGAGATGTGGCCCGGCCGCTCACCGCGTTGCCGGGGCCCGGCCGCCATACCTGTCTTCACGCCGTGCCACTGCAACCACAACTGCAATCGTCAGACGACGAAGGGCCCGGCCGCAGAGCGGTCGGGCCCTTCTTTGCCTAGGCGGGCAGAGGCCGTCAGGCTTGCCCTCCCGAGGGTCGTCCGACGGCCCGTCAGGGGGCCGGCGGCCAGTGACGGCGGTCAGGAGCCCGGGGGGACCGTGCTCCACTGCTGGGAGCGGGCCCCGTCGTACATGCGCAGGGCGACGTCGCTGCCGAGGCGGAAGCCGGCGGTGAGGGCGAGGTCGGGGTGCGTCGCGGGGGAGATCCGGACCTTGCCCTGCCCCACGTTCCGTACGGACCACTGCTGGTTCATGTCGTTCCGGTCGCAGGGCCGGAGGGTGACGGAGCCGCGTGAGCCGTCCGGCGCGGTCAGGCAGGTGCCCGTCGCCTTGTTCTTGATGAGCTGTTTCCCGGCGATGGTGCTCAGGCTCCACTGCTGGCGGTCGTTGTTGCGTTCGGGAGTGGCCACGATGACCCGGCCGCCGCGCCCGGCCTCCAGGTTCCTGGCCGAGGCGTCGCCCCGCGGCCAGACCCGGAGCTGGTTCCAGTTGTCGGTCTGCTTGGACGGTTGTGTCGTCTGCTGCGGGGTCTGGGAGGCGGCCGTTCCGGTGGCCGCCAGTGCCAGTCCGGGCGTGCCGGCCAGCAGCACGGTGGTGATGGCCGCGGTCGCGATGCGCTTCGCAGGAGACATGGTTATCACTCTCATGTGTTTTCCCTTGTGGGGTGTCCGAGAGGCGTGCGGGTTCCTCGGCGGATGGCGCCGGAAGCCCTGCGGGTCCACGGGGTCCAGGGGTTTCCTGGGCCCGCCGGCCGTCGGGAGCGGCGCGGTGCGGTGCGGGCCTGCGCCCAGGGTGTCCGAGGGGGCGGTTCGGTCTGCACCCCGGCCGCCGGGCCTCCTGTGCCCGGTGGCGCTTCGTAGGCACCCCGACCAGGCTAGCCAGATGTCCGCCCGCTCGCAGCTTCGGGTAAAGGCGCAGGTCACAGCCGTGCGGGCGGGGTGGGCCGGGGCACTGTACGGCGAGTTGCGCGGCGGCGCACCTTCGGCGACCCGCGGGGCCCGGCTACAGGTGGGAGACGCGCGGCCGCCGCCCGGCGCGGTGCGCGGGCGGCGGCCGTGGAGCGGGCGGAGCGTCAGGAGCAGCTGTTGAAGGTCGCGCTGGTGTTGGCGATGTAGAGGGTGGCGCCGGCGGTGGGGTCGGAGCTGAGCGGGACGGTGACGGTGTCCTCGGCCGTCCACGGGATGCCGTGGGCGTCGAAGGTCCAGGTGCCGGTGACCTTGCGGGCGACCTTGGCGAGCGTCACCCAGCCGTACTCCTGGGGCGGGACGGTGACGGTCACGCTGTTGTTGACGCTCCTCGACCCGTGCCACTCGTTGGTGTAGTTCAGCGAGGAGCTGATCGTCCCGGTCAGGACGTTGCCGGGCGCGCCGGCGGAGATCTGGGTGCCCATGTCGCCGCCGATGGAGTTGGACCAGCCGCTCTCGTCGGTGACCGCGAAGGACTGCTGGACGGCGCTGCTGGTGTTGTTGAACCAGATCGCGGAGACGCAGGTGCGCGGCAGCGGCGCGGCCGGAGCCTCGCTCTTGGTGGCCCAGGAGCAGCTGGAGGGGTCCTTCTGGCACTGCTTGGCGCCGTGGTCGACGGCCAGGTTGCGGGCGGCGACCGGGAAGCCGGTGGCCCACTGCTGGTTGACGGTGCCGTTGCAGGCGTACTGGTCGGTCCAGGCGTCGTCGTAGTTGCCGCCGAGCAGCAGGTCCAGGCAGGTGTTGTCGCCGGCGTGGCGGATCATGAACACGTCCCCGCCGCCGGGCGCGGGCTGGAAGTACCAGCGCTGGCTGGCCTGCCCGGCGCAGGTCTGCTGGCGCAGCGCCGGGGTGAAGAAGGCCAGGTCGATGCACTTGCCGGTGTCGTTGTTGACGATGGCGAAGGTGGAGTCGGCGGTGTTGACGCTCAGCCGCCAGGACTGGTGGTAGCCGGGCGCCGAGTTGGTGACGATGTACACGCCGTCGCCCGTGTTGCCGTTCTGGACGTCGAGTTGGCGCCCGTTGCTGAGCGACTTGATGGTCAGGCACTGCTGGGGAGAGGAGCAGGCGGCGAGCGGGGCCGGCGCGGCGGCTTCGGCGGCGCGGGCGGGGGCGGCGGTCAGACCCAGGGCGGCGCAACAGGTGACCAGGAGGGCCGCGAACAGGCGCAGCCAGGTCGCGGTGCGGCCGGGTGTCGTGGTGGTGGGCAAGAGTGTTCCTTTCGTCGGGAGAGGAGAGAGGGAAGGGAGTCAGGGGCTCAGGGCGCGGCGGCGAAGGCCGCCTCCAGGCGCGGGACGTAGTCCGCGAGGTCCTGCGCCCAGCAGCCCGGGGTGTGGCCGCCGTGGCAGTCGGCGCCCCAGCCGGTGCCGTCGCCGTAGTCGACGTAGCGGTACGGCAGGCCGAGCGCGTCCAGGCGCTGCTTGAGGCGCTTGGCGGTGCCCTCGGCCCAGAACTCCATGTCGGCGGGGTTGTTGTTGCCGTTGCCGGTGTAGACGGCGATGCCGGTGTGGGCCAGCGTGGCCGCGCGCGCGACGGGGTCGGCGGCGTTCCAGCGCCAGTCGGCGTTGAAGACCGGGTACGGGGTGCCGAAGATCGCGTCGCTGGAGACGGTGGGGCCGAAGTCCAGGCCGCAGGGGTGGCCGTCGCTGGGGCCGCAGAGCACGGTGCCGACGTTGGTCAGGGTGGCGACCACGGCGCCGCGGATGATCATCTCGTCGGTGGAGAGGTCGTTGGCGCCGGACATGGTGAGGACCTGGCCGAACAGGTCGGGGCGGTCCTGGGCGTAGTGCAGGGCGCCGAAGCCGCCCATGGACAGCCCGCCGACGGCCCGGTGGGCGCGGTCGGTGCGGGTGCGCAGGTTGGCGTCGACGAAGGGGAGGACCTGGGTGAGGTGGAAGGTCTCCCAGTTCTGCGCGCCGGCGGCGGTGTTCTGGTCGAGCCAGTCGGTGTACCAGCCGCGCAGGCCGCCGTCCGGGATGACGGTGATCATCGACTGGGCGGCGGTCAGCGCGGGGTAGGCCAGCGCCGGGTCGCTCGGGTTGTCCGAGGCGCCGTGCAGGAAGTACAGCACCGGGTAGCGCTTGTCGGGCCGGGCGGCGTAGTCGGCGGGCAGCAGGATGCGGATGGTGTGCGGCCCGGCGACCTTCGGGGTGGTGACGGTGATGACGAAGTTGGTGGCGGTGCCGGTGGCGGAGCCGACCTGGGTCAGCCCGAAGCCGTCGGTCAGCGGCGGTGGCGCGTCGGCGTCGGAGGCCCCGGAGGCGTCGGCGCGCGCGGCGGGCGCTGGTGCGGCCCAGGCCGCGGGCGGCGCGGCGAGCGGGAGCAGGCAGGCGGCCAGGGCGGCGAGTGCCGCGCGGGCGCGCCGGAGCCGGGCAGGGGGCATGGGCGTCCTCGACCTTCAGCGACATACGGCGGTCTTCGGTGATCTGACTGATCGCCGACAACTCTTGCCAGTGGCCCCGCCCCGACGCCAGAGCCCCCGGCGGCGCACCTGGGCCACTGGCGCATGTGCGCCGCCGGTGCGGGTAGGCTCCCCGAACCCGTCCTGGACATGACATGGAGGCGGGACCGCGACAGCTGGGGGGCTTCGTGCACGACGTACTGGAACCGGACTCCGAACGCGGCCGCGTCTACCACGGCCTGGTCGGCCGGCCCCGCGCCCGCGTGCCCGAACTCGCGCGGGAGAGCGGCCTGGACGAGGACGCCGTCCTCGCCGTCCTGCGCGACCTCGCCGACGAGGGCGTGGCGGTGGCCTTCGACACCACCGACAGCGCCGACGACCGCGACCACGCCTGGGAGGCACTGCCGCCCGCCCGGGTGGTCGAAGCACTGCTCCAGCACGACGCGCTGCGCCAGGCCACCGCCCGCCGGGCCGGCGCCGAACTGGAGCGCCTCTACCGCTTCGCGCGGCGCGACACCGGCAGCTACGGCGCGCTGGAGGTCGTCGACGACCCGGTGGAGGTGCTGGCCGCCAGCCGCCGCCTCCAGCTGGCGGCCCGCCACCAGATACGGGTCATCGACGTGCCGCCGTACTCCGGCAGCCGCGCCCACTACCTCGACCAGGAGGTGCTGCAGCGCCGCCGGATGGCTGCGGGCGTCAACTACCGCGTGATCTACCAGGGTTGCGCGTTCCAGGACCCGGTGGTCGGGCCCAACATGGCGCGGATGATCGAGGCGGGCGAGCAGGCCCGCACCCTGGACGAGCCGCCGCTCAAGCTCGCCATCGGGGACGACGACCTGGCCATCGTCACCCTGCCCGCCGACGACGGACCGGGCGTGGTGTCGCTGCTGATCCGGCCCTCCGGACTGCTGAACGCCCTGGCGGCGGTGTTCGAGACGCTGTGGCGCCTGGCCGTGCCCGCGTCCATGGCGGAGGTGGATCTGCGGATCGACGAACGCGACCGGCGGATCCTGACGCTGATGGCGGGCGGTGCCACGGACGACGCCATCGCCCGCCGGCTGGGGCTGGGCCGGCGCACCGTGGTGCGACGGGTCTCCACCCTGCTGGCCCACCTGGGCGCCACCACCCGCTTCCAGGCGGGGGTGCAGGCGGCGCGGCGGGGGTGGCTCTGACCGGGGGAGTGCGACGTGCTGCTCGGCACGGTTCGGCGCGAGAAGTCGGATCGGCCGACTTCTCACGCGGGGTAGTGGTCGCGGCCGCCGTCGGAGTCCGGGCCGGATGGCTAGCGGGCCGTGTCCGCCCAGCTGATGCGGAGTTCGCGGTCGCCGAGGGGGAGGGAGAGGACGGGGGCGTCGGCGAGGTCGCGGATGATGTCGCGCCGGGCGCAGGGGCCGGTGAGGCGGCGCTCCAGGACGTGGTGCTGGAAGCGGGACATCGGCAGGTGGCAGACCGAGGCCCAGACCCGTTCGAGGGCATCGGCGTTGAGGGTGTGGACGGCGGGAGGACGGTGGCCCGGGATCTCCACGAGGACGTCGTGATCGGCCCTCACGCGGCCACCTCCGACCAGACGATCTTGCCCGTGTGCTCGCGCGGCGAGCAACCCGTGCGGGTGGACAGGGACTTGACGAGGTGGAGGCCACGCCCGGCCTCCCCGTCGAGCGTGAGGGCGCGCAGGACGGGCTCGCGGTCCCGTCGGGCGTCGTGCACCTCGATGCGCAGGCGGGCGGGATCGACATCGAGGGAGAGGTAGATGCGGTGGCCCGGCGGCGTGCCGTGGAGGAGGGCGTTGGTGACGAGCTCCGAGACGATCAGGAGCCCGGAGTCGAGGTACGGCTCCCCGTGGGGGTTGGCGGAGAGGAGCGCGGCGAGGAGGGATCGCCCCTCGCCGGGGGCCCGGCGGCTGCGCGGCAGCCAGGTGGTGGAGCAGTGGGAGGACATGGCGAAGTTGCCTTCCAGGAGCGAAGTTTGAAGCCATGCGGGGCCGGGCGAAGGCATGGGGATGCCCGGCGGTAGGCCACTCATGGTCACTCAGGCGACCCGAAGGACTACTCCCTGTAGATTGCCCTAGTGGGGCAATTGCATGCAACTGCTTCGCCCATGCAATTGCATGATCATGGGGCGCGACTGAGCCCTCGGGAGGGGTGGCAAACTATGCAAGGAAGCGAACAGCCAGGGAGTGTGACGCATGGGCAGTCCGACCGTGCTGCGGCGTAGGATCGGCGGTGAGCTTGGCAAGTTGCGCGCATCGCGCGAGCTGAACGCCAAGGACGTGGCAGCCGCGCTGGGTTGGTCCGCTTCGAAGCTGAGCCGGATCGAGAGCGGCCTGGTGCCACTTCAGGAGCGCGACGCCGCGAAGCTCCTGGCGCATTACGGCGTCACTTCAGCCGATGAGGTGAAGCACTTCCTCGGGTTGACACGCCAGAGTCGCCAGCAGGGCTGGTGGCATGCGTACGGCGATGCTCTGCCGGACTGGTTCCGCGCCTACGTGGGCTTCGAGTCGGACGCGGCAAGGATCGCAACCTACGAGTGCGAGTTGGTCCCAGGTCTCCTGCAGACCGAGGCCTATGCGCGACACGTGATCCGGGCCATGAATCCAACCGAATCCGCTGAAGAAGTCGAGCGGCGAGTCGCACTGCGGATGGAGCGCCAGCTGATTCTTGATCGCCATCAACCGCCACAACTCTGGGCGATCATTGGAGAGGCGGTCATAAGGCGGCCGGTCGGCGGCAGTCAGACCATGGCAGAGCAGTTGCACCAGCTCGCCGCGATGGCGGATGGGCGACCCAACATAACGATCCAGGTCCTGCCGTTCTCTGCCGGTGCACACGCGGCCATGGGCGCCTCGTTCTCCGTTCTCTCCTTCGACGACATCCCTGGCAGCGTGACCTACTCCGAGACCACCACCAGCAGCATCTACTCGGAGCGACCGCAGGAAATCGCTCGTCACGAGGAAGCGTTCCACCGCCTCATGGCGGCGTCGGTCCAGCCGGAGAAGTCCATCGCATGGTTGAAGAAGGTCGCAGAGGAGTACTCCCCGTGAAGCGGGATTCTCGCGCCGTCAAGTGGCGCAAAAGCACGTACAGTAACGGCCAGGGCAACTGCATTGAGATGGCCGATAGCCTCGCCAGTGTCGTCCCTGTCCGCGACAGCAAGGATCCCCAGGGACCGGTCTTGAGCTTCGCCCCGGAGGCGTGGCGGTCTTTCGTTGCCGGCATTCGGGCGGGCGACTTCTCGGGGACCAGCTGACCCAGTACCGTGGGCTGCCCCGCGCCTCGCGGGGCAGCCCATTACCGGCTGAGGGCTTCGGGAGGTCATCCGCGTGACAGCTGACCTGGCATGGCGCAAGAGCAGCTACAGCGGTGGCGAAGGCGGCGACTGCATTGAGGTCGCCAGCGGGCTTCTGGACTCCGTCGCCGTTCGCGACAGCAAGGACCCCCACGGACCGGCACTCGGCTTCGCCCCGGAGGCGTGGCGGTCCTTCGTCGCGGGCATTCAGGTGGGGGACTTTCCGGTCGGCGCCTGAAGCGCTTTTTCCGGGCGGCCTTGCGGAGCACGCGAGGCCGCCCGGCCGTTTCGGTGTGGAGCGGCTTGGCCTTGCAGCGGAGGCCGGGGCAAAAGCCCGGGCCTCCACGCCTCCGCGCGACTACTGTGCTGCTGGTACATCGTCCCGACCGACATGGGGCTGACTCGTGCTGACCGACGCGCACCCGCCGTAGGTACCTCTGGAGAGCCCAGAGGGCCCTACGGAGGCTCCTGATGTCCCGAACCGTCCGCACGAATCCCCGGCAACTCCGTGCCCAGGAAGGCGCACTGGAGTCCATGGCCCTGTACGACCTGCGCTACGCCCGCGCCGAACTGGGCCGGGCTGCCCGCGAAGGCCGTCGCCCTGCCCCGAAGAAGATGGTGCACCGGATCACCTTCCGGCTGTCGATGGCACTCGACTGCAGGACGGGCTCGTTCTCCGTCGAGATCGCCACGGCCGAGAGCCGGGCCCGGCTCCGAGGCCGACTCGACGCCCAGCGGATCCGTGGACTGCACCGTGCCGGCCACGACATCGACGGTGCGGACATTCCTCCGGTCCACCACCGCCACGGTGTGCTCTGGCACGCCTGGTAGGGACGAAGCGCCCAGGAACACTGCGCACTCGCGAGCGCGGAGAGCTTCTACGGCGGGGCGGCGAGAAGGCCTGCCCCACGGGACCGGCCGGCTTCCGGACCGCTCCCGGAGCGCTCTCGCCGGGCGGGCCCACCTGCCTTGGAGCGCACGCCCTCTTGCCTGAGAGTGCACGGCATCCACCCCTGGCGTCCGCCGCGGCGGGGAGTACTCACCGGTGCGGCAGACTGGCCGAATTCGGTCCTTTCGGGAGGGTGTGTGCTGCTGCTCGACCTCGACACGGTGTCTCCCCGTGAGCGCGTGGACGCTTTCCACCACGCGCTGACGGATTCGCTGGTGCCCAACGACGTTTTCCACGAGGAGCCGGAGACCGGCATCCACGCGTGCATGGAACTGTGGCAGGTCGGCGGCCTCGACCTCTTCGCCACCCGGAACTCGGGCTTCGAGGTGCGGCGGACGGCCCAGCACGTGCGCCACCACCGGAGCAGCCCCATCGTCTCGGTCTCGCTCCAGCCCGTGGGCGTCCACCGGGCCGAGGTCGCGGGCCGGCGGATGCTCCTCGGCGCCGACGACATCTGCGTCTTCCACGAGTTGTCGCCCCGGGTGTACGGCTGGTCCGGCGACGGCGCCTCCCAGGCGCTCATGTTCGACATGGACCGCCTCGGCGTGCCGGTCGAGGACGTGGTGCGGGCCTCCCAGCAGTTGCGTTCCAGCCCGCTCCACGGCCTGGTGCTGCAGCACCTGCGGGGCCTGTGGCACGATCCCGGCCGGCTGGAGGCCGATCCCGGCGCGCAGGCCCTGGGGTCGGCCACGACGGAACTCGTCCGCGCGCTGCTCCTGTCGGCCGCGCACGCCGAGGAGAGCGTCGAGGTCAGGTCGACGATGGACGACACCCTGCTGACGCGGGTCCTCGCCTACGCCCGCTCGCACCTCGCGGACCGCGACCTGACGCCGGAGCGGATCGCGGCCGAGCACGCCGTCTCGGTCCGCCGGCTCTACACCCTGCTCAGCGGGGCGGGCATCAGCCTGGAGCAGTGGCTGATCGAGGAGCGGCTCGGCAAGGCCCGGCGCATGCTGGCCTCCCAGCGCTACGACCGCCTGACCGTCGCCGCGGTCTCCGCCCGGTGCGGGTTCAGCAGCCCGAGCCACTTCAGCCGCCGCTTCCAGGCGGCCTGCGGGGTGTCCCCGAGCGAGTGGCGGCGGCTCGGCGGCGCCGTCCCCGTGGACGACCCCGAGTGACGTCACGTCCGCGCGGGCCCGAGTGACGCCACGTCCCCGCGGGCCCGAGTGACGCCACGTCCGCGCGGGCCCCGGCGACGTCACGCGTGCAGGGCGGTGTGCAGGGCGTCCGTGATCTGGATGCGCGCCGCCCCGGACGCCTCCGTGCCCCGCAGCCGGTCGAACAGCACGAACCCGTGGATCGTGCCGTGGTAGCGGGCCGACACCACCGGGACGTCCGCCTGCCGCAGCCGCGCCGCGTACGCCTCGCCCTCGTCCCGCAGGACGTCGGCCTCCGCGGTGATGACCAGCGCCGGCGGCAGCCCCACCAGGCTCTCCACGGGCGCGCGCAGCGGTGAGACGGCGCTCCGCGCGCGGTCCCGGGGGTCCGGCGCGTACTGCTGCCAGTACTCCCGCATGGCGGCGCGGCTCAGGAAGTACCCCTCGGCGAACTGGTGGTAGGAGGGGGTGTCCATCGCCGCGTCCGTCACCGGGCAGACCAGCACCTGGTGGCGCAGGCGCGGGCCGCCGCGTTCCCGCGCCAGGAGGGTGAGCGCGGCCGCGTGCTGGGCGCCCGCGCTGGCGCCGACCACCGCGATCCTGCTCCCGTCGAGCCGGCAGCCCGCGCCGTGCGCGGCGATCCACCGGGCCACGGCGTACGCCCGCTCGACGGCACCCGGGTGGCGGGCGTGCTCCGGTCCGTCGTACTCGGCCACCACCACGGCCGCGTCCGCCCCGAGCACCAGGTCCACCAGCAGCTGCTGGTGCGCGTGGGCGTCGGTCAGCATCCAGCCGAGCCCGTGCAGGTAGAGCACCACCGGCAGCGGCTCGCAGGCCCCCGCGGGACGCAGGATCCGCACCCGGATGCGTTCCCCGTCCCCGCGCCCTCCGTTCCCGCGCTGGCCGTCCCCGCCGGGCACGGCCAGCCACTCCTCCTCGACCTCGGGCTCCTCCCGGCCGCCGCCGTCCCACAGCGCCGCCATGCGCTCCCTCGGCGCGGGGCCGCCGGCCGGCGGGGGAGCCGGCCACGGGCAGGACTCGACGAAGGCACGCGTCTGCCGCCCGAGGACGGGCGCCACCCGGGGAACGTGGACGTCTTCGGGCACGAGTACTCCTCCTGGTTCACCGGTCGCTCATGACGGACCGGGGGATCAGCCTGGGGCAGTCGCGCACCGGATGCACGAGGGCCAGGGCAACCCCGCAGGCACGGGCAAGAGCCGTGCACCGTGGGGCATCGCGGCGGTGACACGGTGGTCCGGGGACGAGCGGGACCGGAAGCCGACCCGGGCACCAGTGCCGATCCCGGCGCGCGGGAAGCCGCCGGATCCCGACCCCGCCGGCCTCCGCCGGCCCCCGCGCCGCACCGGGACGACCACGAATGAGGACTGCCATGACCGAACAACGGCGGCGAGCCCCCCTCGGCAGTGCCGCGCTGCGACAGCTGATCGAGGAACTCGCGGAGTCGCTCGGCCGGTCCGTGGCCGTGACCGACCCCTCGGTCCGGGGCGTCTGCGCCAGCCGGCACTTCGGCGACGCGGACCGCGCCCGCGTCCACAGCCTCCTCCAGGGACGGGCGAGCGGCGACGTCTCCCGCCACTTCCTCGACCAAGGCGTCACCCGCTGGCCCCGGCCGGACTTCCTGCGGGGCCGGGACGACCTCGGACTGCAACCCCGCTACTGCGTACCGCTGCGCGAACGCGGCCACTTCCTCGGCCTGCTGATGGTCATCGCACCGGACGCCACCCTGACCCCGGAGGAGACCGAGACCATCGCCCGGGCCACGCCCGCCGTCATCGGCCAGCTGTACGCCGACCACCTCCTGGCCGACGCCGAGCAGGCCGGGGAACAGGAACTCCTGCTGTCGCTGCTGGACCCGGACCCCACCACCCGCGCCGATTCCCGCCACCGGATCCTGGACGACGGGCTGCTCCCGGACGCCCCCCACGCGGCGGTCAGCGTCGTGCAGGCGGCCCGCTGCCAGGCGTCGCCCGGGCAGGTGGCGGCCGCGCTCTCCGGCGCGCTGGACGGATTCCGGCGCACCCGGTCGGCCCACGGTGCCTTCGCGGTCACCCCGGACCGGGTCGTCCTGCTGCAACTCTCCGACCGGCCGCTGGAACCCGAAGCACTGCGGGAGCAGTCCCGGCACATCCTGGACGTCCTCGGCACCCGCCTGGACGCCGCGGCCGCTCCCGTCATCGGCATCGGCGGCCACCACAGCGGCCTCTCCTCCGCCCGGACCTCCTACCAACAGGCGCTCGTCGCGGTGCGCGCGGCACGCCGGATACCCGCCCTGAACGACATCGGCTCCTGGGAGGACCTCGGCGAACTCGCCGTGCTCCTGCAACTGCCCGACCGCGCCCTGAACACGTCACTGATCCCGAAGCCGCTGCGCACCCTGCTGGAATCCGGCGGAGGCCACCGCCTGGCGGAGACCCTGCGCTGCTTCCTCGACCACGCCGGATCGACGACCAGGACCGCCGACGCCCTGCGGATCCACCGCACCTCGCTGCACTACCGGCTGCGACAGATCCAGGAGATCACCGGGCTCGACCTGGACAGCGGAGCGGACCGCATGACCCTGCACCTGGGCCTGCGCGTCCGCGACCTCCTCCTCTCCCTCGGCACGGCCGACGAAACCGCCATCCCCGGCACCGACGACGGCGGCCACCGGGTCCGGACCACCGCGGCCGCCGCCACCACCGGCCGGGGCACCGCCACCGCCGCCCGGACACCTCCCGCCGCACCGCAGGACCAGGCGCGGCGCACGGCGAACGTCCACCCGGCACACCAGGTCCCGCCGCAGCGCACCCGCACCGCCCGCGAGCGCACCGCCCGGCCCGTCACGGCCGACGGCCACAGACGGGCCGAAGCCGCGTAGAACGTAAGTCCGTCGCTAGAACTCAAGTCCGTCAGCGGACCGTCAGGCACGATCGGGGCTAGCGCGCGAGCGTGTCGAACCAGCGCACGATCTGGGGCCCCGCCAGCTTGAACGACCCGTTGTGGTCGGCCTTTCCGTGGTCGACCACAGGGGCCGTCACACCGTTGCGGGCCAGATCGGCCGCGCAGCTGAGGGAGTTGGCGATCGGCACGTCGGTGTCGCCGGCCGCGCTGTGCAGTTGTACGGGCACGTCGGGCTTCCAGTCGCAGGTCCCGTCCTGCGCCTTGAGCGCGGCCAGCAGGCCGCCGTCCGGGTGCCGCAGCCGCTCGTAGAAGCCGTCGGTCAGCAGCTCCTTCACCGAGCCGGGCAGCTTCGTGACGATGTCCTCCTCGGTGTGCCGGGTGTCGAAGAGTTCCTCCACGTACCCCGCGTACGGCTGCCGGAAGGCCTCGGCCGGGTTGCCGTAGACGGGGTGCAGCCGGTTCTGCGCGGTGAGGAAGTACGACATGTAGAAGACACCGCTGATGTCGTTGACGCGGCCGTCGAGCAGGGCGGGGATCTCGGCGCCCCGAAGGTCGTACGGTCCGGCGACCGGCGCGAGCGCCCGCAGCCGGAAGTGCCGGTCCGCGCCCCGCGCCAGCTCGCGGCCCAGCGCCATGGCGACCTGGCCGCCCTGGGAGAACCCGGTGCCGTACACGTCTCCGGTGAGCGGGCTGCCGAGCGCACGCGCGGCGGTCCGGGAGGCCCGCAGCATGTCGAGCGAGGCGGAGACGGCGGAGGCGGTGTCCATGTACGGGTGGAGGCCGGGGCCCTTGCCGAGCCCGAGGTAGTCGGGTGCGGCGACGGCGCGGCCCGCGGCGGCGTGCAGATAGGGCGCGTACAGCCCGAAGTCCTTGGCGACGGACGGCGCGTAGTCGCGGTTGACCATCGTGCCGTGCGTGTCGGCCACCAGGTCGAGCCGGTGCTTGCCGTCCTTGGGGAGCACCAACAGGCCGGTGGCAGTGGTCGGTTCGCCCTGAGGCGTCAGGGTCCGGTACGTGAGGCGGTAGCCGCGCACACCGTGGCGCACGGTCGCCGGGTCGATGTCGGCGCCCTTGAGGAACGCGGCGACCTCGGCCTGGCTCAGGTCGGCGACGGGAGTGAGACCGAGCAGGGCCCCGCGCCCCGTGCTCTGCTGGGCCGGGCGGGGTTCGGACGCCGCGGCCGCCGGGGTGGCGACGAGGGCGGCGAGGACGACGGCGGTCGCGGCGGCCAGGGACCGGCGAACTCGCCTGCGCCGTACGGCCTGTCGGGAGTGGGTGCGGGTCGTGGTGTGGGTCATGACGACCACGCTACGGAGCCGTTGACCACCGGGACATCCGACGGTCCCCCCGGCCGGGGGTGCGGCCAGCCCCACCCCGGAACCAGGGAATCCCCCCGGGCGGAGGCGGAGGCGGAGGCGGAGGCGGGTCGGGCCGGCGTCCGGCTGTGTACTCCGCGGCCCATGAGCCGAACACCGAGCCCGCCCGCGGAGACGGAGCCCGTCGTGCCCGTACTCCTGGGCCGGGCAAGGGACTACCTCGGTACCGCGATCGCAGCAGCCCTCGCCATCTCGCTCCGAACCTGATCGCCCGGACACGCCCTACCGCTTCACCGGCAGGTCGCAGCCCTTGCGGTCGGCCGCGTACTGCTCGTCGCTGGGGACACCGTAGGCCCCCTCCAGGTAGCCCTGGACCAGGGCGACGCAGGCCGCCTCGGTGCCGGTCGGTATCGTGCCGGGGTCCTGGGCGACGGCGCTCCTGGCGCCGAAGGCGAGGGCGGCGCAGCCGCCGCCGGCGATGCTCGCGGCGGTGTCGCGGGCGTGGAGCCGGTCGAGGTAGGCGACTCCGTCGGCGCAGTCCAGCGGCATGTCGGCGGTGCCGAAGGTCATCGAGGCGATCATCCGGTCCACCTGCTGGTCCTGGGCCGCCGTCAGGTCCCCGTAGGTGGTGAGGCGGATGTGCGAGGCCGGCAGCCACCACACCCGGTGGGTGTGGGTGCGGGTGCCGTTGTAGTCGGGCAGCACGTCGGTACGGACGGTCCAGCTCTGGGCCTTGCGGCCGCCGATGGGCACCAGCGGGCCGGCTTCGGCGGCGGTGATCGTCTCCGGGGTGCCGCCGTCCTGCCCCGCCCACAGGACGCTGGAGTTCCTGAGGTCGGAGGGGAACATGCGGTCGGCGGTCTCGCTCGGGTCGAAGGCGATCAGCAGGCCCGTGAAGCCGGCGCCCGCGGGCTGGTAGCGGCCGAGCGTCACCCCCGCCCCGTTGGCCGGCACCTGCGGGCCGTCGTTGCGCGGGTCCCTGGTGACCTGCCAGTCGGCCGGGGCGGTGATGCCCATGCCGCCGAAGAGGCTCCGGGCGGTCTCGGTGGGCGTGGGTGTGGGTGTGGGTGTGGGCGTCGAACTCGCGGTCGGGGTCGGGGTGTTGACGGGGCTTGCGGTCGGGGTGGCGCGGTGCGTGGCGCTCGGGCCGCTCGGAGCCGGGCTGCCACCGGTGCCGGCCGCGACACGGGTGCCGCCGTCCCGGTCGGTGCCGCCGTTGTCCAGGGCGGCGAAGACCAGGCCGGCCGTGAGGGCGGTGAGCAGCACACCGCCGCCGACCGCGCGGACCGCCGTACCGGAGCGGCCGCCGGTGCCGCGGACGGCGCCGGCGGCGGGCGGGCGTCGCGTCGGATCGGCCGGAGGAGTGACCGTCGGAGCGGTCGGGGGAGCGGTCGGGGGAGGCGGTGGAGGAACGGGCCCGGGCGGCGGGAGGACCTTGGTGAGGTCGTGGTCGGCCGCGGGGACCTCCCAGCCGACGGGTGGCAGCGCGGCGATCGGCGGCAGTCCCGCGGCGGCCGTGTCCACGGCCCGGGTGAAGGCCACGGTGGGGAACACCTGGGTGCCGCTCGGCCCGTACACGGCGGCGACGGCCTCGGCCAGGCCGCCGGCGGTGGGCCGGCGCCGGCGATCCGGAAGTCGATGCCGGTGGGGTTCCCGAAGGGATGGCGGCCCGTCGCGGCGAAGCACACCAGCATGCCCCACACGAACACGTCGGTGGCCGTGGTGGTCTCACCCCGGGTGAGCTGCTCGGGGGCCATCCAGCCGGGGGTCCCGGTGGTCACGCGGGTCGCGGTGACGGAGGTGGCGTCGAGGTGGTGGGCGATGCCGAAGTCCAGGACGCGCGGGCCGTCCGCGGCGAGGATGACATTGCTGGGCTTGAGGTCCCGGTGGGCGACCCCGGCCCAGTGGATGCAGGCGAGCGCGTGGGCGGTTGCGGCGGCGAACGTCGTCAGGGCGACACCCGTCAGCGGCCCGTGCCGCCGGGCATGCTGGTGCAGGGTGTTGCCGGGCACGTACGGCGTGGCGAGCCACGGCTGCCCGGTGTCGGGGTCGGCGTCCACCAGCGGCACCAGGTACGGGCCCGTGACCTTCCGCAGGACGGCGACCTCCCGGGCGAAGCGCCGGCGGTGCACCGGGTCCTGCGCGTGGTCGGCGTGGAGGACCTTCACCGCGAGCGGCTGCCCCGTTCCGGGGTGAAGGCATTGACATCCTCTGCGCCCTAAAGGACGGAGATTCCCGCCTGCCTGCCGGTGGTCACCGGGTGGGGCTTCGAGTGGGTTCCTGTTTCTTCGCGCTGTGCCGGGACGAGTCCCGGTCTTACCCGCGCTCCGCAGGCTGATACCGCCAGTCCGGCGGCCTTGGCGACGTTGACCGCCGCGTTGATGTCCCGGTCCAGAACGGTCCCGCAGGCTCCACATGTCCACTCGCGGACGTTGAGAGGCTTGGGGCCGTCCTGGACGCCGCAGGCCGAGCAGACCTGAGACGTGGGCTCGAACCGTCCGATGCGGTGGAACACGCGCCCGTACAGAGCGGCCTTGTACTCCAGCATCGCGGTGAATGCCGACCATCCGGCGTCGTGTACGGACTTGGCCATGCGAGTGCGGGCGAGGCCCTTGACCGCAAGGTCTTCCACTGCAACCGCTTGGTTCTCGCGGATCAGCTTGGTGGAGAGCTGGTGGTGGAACTCGCGTCGCGCATCGGCGGTCCGTGCATAGGCGTGGGCAACCTTGATCTGGGCCTTCGCCCGGTTCGCTGATCCCTTCGCCTTCCGGCTCAGGTTCCGCTGCGCCTTCTTGAGCCTCTTCTCCGCCCGGCGAAGGAAGCGCGGGCTTTCGATCTTCGTGCCGTCGGACAGGATTGCGAAGTGGGTCAGGCCCAGGTCGATGCCGACCACGCTGTCCGTATCCGGCAGCGTCTCGGGGTCGGTCTCGACCACGAACGAGGCGAAGTAGCGGCCCGCACTGTCCTTGACCACGGTCACCGTGGACGGGGTCAAAGGCAGGGAACGGGACCACTTCACGGCCACGTCACCGACCTTGGGAAGCCGGAGCTTTCCCCCGGTTGTGATCTTCCACCCGGCGTTCGCGGTGAAGCGGATCGCCTGACGGGTGTCCCTCTTGGATTTGAAGCGGGGGGCGCCCATGCGCGGGCGCTTGCCCTTGAGGCCGTCGAAGAAGTTCCGGTAGGCGGTGTCCAGGTCCCGGAGGGACTGCTGCAACACGACCGATGACACCTCGGCGAGCCATGCCCGCTCGGGGGTCTTCTTCGCGGCGGTGAGCTGCTTGGACAGCTCACCCGACGCAACGAACGGCAGCCCGGCGGCGCGGGCGGTCTCACGGACGCGGAGCGCGTCGTTGAAGACAACCCGAGCACACCCGAACGCCCTCGCCAACGCCATGCGCTGACCGGCGCTCGGGTACACGCGGAAGCTGTACCGAAGCTGCATGTCAATCACTACACCCTTTGGTTTATGTCACCACGATGGAACCCTAATCCCAATGTCCGCACCGGGCGTCACGTCGTCTACAACTTGCATGTCCACTTGGTTTTGTCACGAAGTACCGACGCAAGGCAATGACCGACGCCATGCTGACGCGATGCGAAGAGATCATGCGGGAGGTATACGCCGACTTCGAGGCCGAGCTGAAGCAGTTCAACGGCGAGGACGACCACGTGCACCTCCTGGTGCACTATCCGCCGAAGGTCCAGCTCTCCAAGCTGGTCAACTCCCTCAAGGGCGTCTCGGCCCGGCTGCTGCGCAAGGAGTACGACACGCACGTGCGCCGGTACCTGTGGGGCGGACACTTCTGGTCCGGCTCCTACTTCGCCGGGAGCCGCGGCGGCGCACCGCTGACCGTGGTCAAGCAGTACATCGAGAACCAGAAGCGGCCCGTCTAATCGTTACCCCGAGGCACAGCGAACTCCGGCGCTCCGCGCCTCCGGGCCAAGGACGGCCTTCACCCCCGCCCTGAAGGGCGGAGCACTGGCCAAGATCAGAGATAGAAGACGGTGCCCATACCGCCCGCGCCGATGAGTCGCAGCGGGCGGTATGGGCCTATGAGGTCGGGGAGTGGCACAGCGCGAATTCTCGCGCACGGCCGGGGCGTTCCGCCCGGTGATCCCGCGAAACCCGTGAGCCCGGGCCCCCGGAGGCCCATCGCGGGTCGGCGCCGCGCAGCCCCCGCGGGCGGCTCCGGGGCGAGCGAATCGTTCAAGACCACGCCCCAACTCCCCGCCCACACTGGCCCCATGACACCGAGCGACACCTTCACCCCCGCCGCCGGACGCTTCGCCCTCGGCCTGTACGACCCCCTCGTCTCCCTCACCCGCGAACGCCTGTGGCGCAGCCTGCTGGCCATGCACGCCGCCCCCCGCCCCGGTGACGTCATCGTGGACGTCGGCTGCGGCACCGGCTCCTTCGCCGTCCTCCTGCACCGCGCCGAACCGCAGGCCACCGTCATCGGCATCGACCCCGACCCGGCCGTGCTGCGCCTGGCCCGCCGCAAGGCCGCCGAGGCCGGCGCCACCCCCGACTTCCGCACCGGCATGGGCGACGCGGTGGCCGACGTCGTCGGCGACCAGGCGGCCGACACCGTCGTCTCCAGCCTCGTCCTCCACCAGTGCCCCCTCCCGATGAAGCGGGCCATCCTCGCCGCCATGCACCGCACGCTGCGCCCCGGCGGCAAACTGGTGATCGCCGACTACGGGCGGCAACGCACACCGGCCATGCGCCTGGCCTTCCGGATCGTCCAGTTCGCCGACGGGAAGCAGGACACCCAGCCCAACGCCGACGGCATCCTGCCCCGCCTGATCACCGAGGCCGGCTTCGAGGGCGTGCGCGAGACGGAGACCGTCGCGACGGTGACCGGCTCGATGTCCCTCTACACCGCGCGCCGCCCCGCCTGAGCGGCGCGGGACCCGGCCCCGCGCAGGCCCCCGGATCCGCGCAGGCCCCCGGCTCCGCGCAGCGCGGGCGAGACCTGCGCGGGCGTCAGCCCCGTCAACTCCCGCATCCACCGGGTGAAATGGGCCTGGTCGGCGAATCCGCCCGCGAACGCCGCCTGCGCCGGCGAGCACCCTTCGCCGAGCGCCAGCGCCGCCCGGGACAGCCGCTGCCAGCTGCGCCAGCGCGCCAGCGGAACCCCCAACTGCCGCTGCGCCAGGGCCCGCAGGCGCTGCGGGGACAGCCCGACGCGCGCGGCGAGCCCCTCCAGCGGCTGCTGGTCGTCGGCCAGTGCCGCCATCGCGGCGCGCAGCCTCGGGTCCAGCCCGGTGGCGGGCAGGCCGCCGTGCGGCCGTACGTCCCGCTCGGTCAGGCCGTGCCACTGCGGGGCCACGGTGACCCCCTGCGCGCCGTCCGCGCGCAGCCGGTCGGCGAAGGCACAGTGCGGGTCGACGTAGAAGACCAGCACCTCCCGGACCGGGGCCATCCGGTGGCGCACCATCGGCGGCACCACGATCGCCGGCCCGCGGTGGCGCCTCCCGGCGTCGTCGTCGACGGCCACCGTGCGGGCGGCGGGCGCGAGGGCGACCTGGAAGGCGGCGTGGCGGTGGAAGGCGCTGTCGGCGAGCGGCCCCCGGTACAGGGCGTATCCGGGGCCGACGGTGAAGCGCGGCTGTCCGGCCCCGGCCCCGGCCCCGGCCCCGGCCGCGGCCCCGGTCACCTCCACCGGTCCGCCTCCCGGACCTGTCCGGCCAGGCGGGCGGTGGCGTACGGCACGGCGGCCAGGCCGAGCAGGGCCAGCACGATCCAGAACGGGGCCGCCACCGCGCTCGGCCGGCCGGTGACCATCCGCCGCCCGCCGTCCTCCAGCCAGACCCGGACCTCGTGGCCGTCCGGGTAGGGCTCGTCGACCGGGCGCTCCTCGCTGAACTCCTGTCCGTCCACGGTCCAACGGTAGGTGCAGCCGTACGTCCTGGCGCCCAGGCCGCCGCCCTCCACCGGCTGCCGGCCGGTCACCCGGCAGTGCGTGACCACCGCCCCGACGCTGCGCGGCTCGTGCACCCGCACCTGGACGGTGTGGACGGCCTGGGCCGTCGCGAACACCGTCCCCCAGACCGCCGCCGACAGCAGCACCGCCCACGCGCGGACCGCCGCGTCCCCACCGGCGCCGCGCGCCCGCCGGCCCGGGTGGTCCGCCCGTCGCCCCGCCCCTCGGCCCGGCCGGACCGAGGCGGCCGCGCCCACCGCCAGGGCGGCGGCGCACAGCCACAGCGGCCCCGCGCCCACCGGCCGGTCCAGCGACCACGCCCACACCACCGGCACTCCGGCGACGGCCGGCGCCGCGAGCGCCGGCACGGCCGGCCACGCCCGCCGGCGGCCGAAATCCTCCCTCGCCACGGCGCCTCCCCCTTTCCTCTCCCGGCTCCTCCCGTCCCTTGCCCGTTCTTGACGCCGCCCCGCCCGGGCGGGCAGGTCTTCGTGCGGAGCGGTGACGGGACCGCGACATCGTCACGGGACCGGACGGAAAGGGGCCCGTGTTCGAATCGATGTGTCGACACGGCGTCATCGCCGCAGGACAGCGCCCCATTGCGGTTCGATCACGGTGTGTCCGATTCGTCGAACATTGGGGGAAAGTGTGGCGGTTAACAGTTTTGGCAGCGGTGTCGGCGGCCTCTCATAATTCCTGCCGACACGCGTGACGGAATCCCGGAGAACCCGCTGGGGGAGTGGCGTCCGAGAGGGGCCCCGCGCGTGAGATTCCGCATTCTTCCTGGGGGGATTCCCTTGTCCGAGCCCGAGAACGAGGGTGTCGCCGCCGGACCGCCGGCACCGGCCGCCGCCGCGGCAGGCGTCGAGGTGGGCGCCGCCGCGCCCGTGCCGCCGCAGGCCCCGCGCCGGCTGCCGCGCGCCGTCGGTGTCGCGCTGGCCACCGCCGGCCTGCTCGCCGTCACCGCCGCCAGCGCCGCGGTGACCGTCGCCGTCGGCAAGCCCGCCGCCCGCCCGGCCGCCCCCGCCCCGTCGAAGGCGGCCGCGAGCGCGAGTGCCTCGGCGAGCGCCTCCGCGAGCGCCTCCGTGAGCGCGACGCCGTCGGCCGCGCCCGTCCCGGTGCCCACCGCCGTCCCGGCCGAGCCCGCGCCCGCCAGTACCGTCAAGGGCACGGTCAAGAACGGTCTGCACGAGGGCGACCTGCGCTACTTCCTGCTCCCCATCCCGGCCGGCGGCGAGTCCTACGGCCCCGCGGACGGGATGACCATGACCAACGACGACGTCTCCGCGCTCTTCGGCAAGCAGGACGGCATCATGGACATCCTCGGCTCGTACGGCTACAAGGGCGGCGCGTCCCGGACGTACCGGACCGCCGACGGCAAGGCCGAAGTCACCGTCACCCTGCTGAAGTTGGGATCCGCCTCGGCGGCGCGCGACTTCGTCAAGGGCTTCAAGGTCGAGTCGCTGGACCCGTTCGACATCGACGGCGACCCGGGCGGCCACGGCTACCTCCAGGCCCCCAAGCACCAGGCGTACACCGGCTCGATGAGCGGCATCTCCAGCCAGGGCGAGATCCAGTACACGATCGACGTCGACGTGAAGGGGACGCCCGACAAGGCGCTGCTGAACGACCTGATGAAGCGCCAGCGCGAGTGGCTCACCACCGGCGGCTGAGCCCGGCTCCCCGCCCGTACGACGCCACCCCTTCCTCTTCCTCCTCCTCTGGAGCCACTTCCGTGACCACCGAACCCGCGGAGCCGGCGCCCGCCGTGCCCGCCGCGTCCGCGGCCGCCGTTCCGCCGCCGCCCGCCGCGCCTCCGGCCGCCCCTCCCGTCGTGCCGCAGGATGGCGAACTCGCCGTCCCCGCCGAGCCGTTCGCGACCGCGACCGCCGCCGCGACCGCCGCCGAGGCCGCCCCGCGCGCCCCGCGCCGCCCCCGCCCCGTGCTGCTGGGCGCCTGCGCCCTGGTGCTGGGCGCCCTGGCCGGCGGTGGCGTCGGCTACGCCGTGCAGGCCCAGCGCCCGCCCACGCCGCTGCCGCCGCTCCAGGTCGCCCGCCCGTCCTACCCGGCCGACACGGTCGACCCGGCCGCCCTGGCCGCCGAACAGCCCAAGCCGCTGGCCATCGACGGCGACCTGACCAAGCTACTCATCACCGCGCCCGAGGGCAGCGCCTCCTGGGCGGACTTCCCGGACAAGCCGAGCTGGATCTCGATCGGCGAACTCGCCGAGGAGAACGGCGACGCGGTCGGCACCTTCAAGGAGCTCGCCGCCAACGGCTTCCGCCGCGCGGCCGAGGTCGCCTGGAAGAAGGACGACGTCCGCTACCGCGTCACGCTGACCCAGTACACCGCCGACCACGCGGACCAGGTCCGCTCCGTCACCTGGCCGGCGTTCGCCGACGGCGCCGCCGGCGGCTACAGGGTGGACGCCGCGCCGCGCCACTGGGCCGACACCAACGAGCAGTACTACCTCGGCGAGGCCGTCGCCAAGCGCGGCCCGCTGGAGATGAAGGTCGAGGTCTTTGGCCCCCAGCCGGTGAACCCCGACACCCTCAAGGACCTCGCCAAGCGTCAGTGGGAGCGGCTCGTATGAACGACGACACCCTGACCACCGCCGCCGCCCCGGGTACGCCCGAGCCGGTGAACGCCGCGCCCGCCGCCCCGCCCGTCGACGCCGCCCCGCCCGTCGACCCTGCCGCGCCCGCCGGGCCCGCCGGGCCGAGTCCCGCCTCCCGACGCCTGCTGCGCGCGGGCGCCGCGACCGCCGCGGCCGCGCTGGTCGGCGTGGTCATCGGCATCGGCATCATCAAGACCCAGTACGACGACCCCGCGCCGGCCACCGCCGCCGCCCCGTCCACCGGTCCCACCCCCACCGCGACCGCCACGCCGTACGGTGCCAAGTCCAACGGCAGCCACTTCGGCTCGCTGCGCGACCTGCTGCTGCCCGTCCCGGCCGGCTACGAGCTCGGCCCGGACGACAGCGGCTACGGCAACGACACCGAGCTGAGCGGCGAGCAGCTGGCCGCCGAGCTGGACGCCGACCTCCAGCAGCTCCCCAAGGAGAAGCGCGACAAGATGCGCGCCTACTGGGAGAGCATGCACGTCAAGGCCACCGGCGTGCGCACCTACCGGGCCGCCGGGGACGACCTGGTGGTCGGCCTGAAGCTGCGCCAGTTCAACCAGCAGGAAGTGCAGCGGATCAACGAGTACACCGCGGTCTTCACCGGCGACACCGGCCTGTTCCGGATCGGCCCGGCCATCCCGGGCCACCCCGAGGCCCACTGCTACCTGATGCCGGCGCCGCCGTCCGCGCCGATCGACTACCTGGAGTGCTCGGCCGCCGAGGGCGACCTCCTGGTGATCATGAGCGCCGAGGGCGCGGCACCGCTGCCCAAGGACAAGATCGTCGCCCTCTTCACCCTCCAGCTCGACCGCCTCGCCCGCCCCGGAGCGTCCGTATGACCGACCACGCCACGCCGCCGCCCGTGCCCGAGGCCGCGCCCGGGAACGCGCCCGAGGCCGATCCGCTCCTGGCGGCGCTCGCCGCGCCCGTCTCCGACCCCGCGGCCCCCGCCGCCGCCTTCGTGGACCCCGCCGTCCTCGCGGAGCAGGAGGCCCGCCGCACCCTGCGCCGCAAGGCCGCGGTGCGCTGGGGCAGCGCCGCCCTGGTGTTCGCCCTCGCCGGCACCGGCACCGCCCTGGCGGTCACCGCGCCGGAGCGCACCGACCTTCCGGGCCTGGCCACCGCGAGCGACGGCCGCTACACCTTCGCGCCGCTGACCCTGCCGCCGCTGCCGGCCGGCAAGAGCGCCCCGGACGACAAGGGCAAGTCCCTGCACCACGCGGACCTGCGCCACCTGCTGCTGCCCGCCCCCAAGGAGGCCGGCGGCTCGCTGACCCCGCCCGTCTTCCCTGCCCCCACCACCGGCCCGGCGCCCTCGGGATCGCCCACCGCCTCGGGGTCCCCGTCCGCCTCCCCGGCGCCCTCGGCCTCCGCCGGCGCGCCCGCCCAGGGCTCCGAGTCCGGCCGGTGGGTGCCCTGTGACGCGCTCGCCGAGGACCAGCAGGACCCGGCCAAGATGCGCGTCCTGATGCTGGAGGAGGCCTGCCGCGCGGCCACCGTCCGGGAGTGGACCGCCTCCGACGGCACCCGCACCCAGATCCGGCTGCTGCGCTTCGGCTCCGTCCGGGAGTCCTGGAGCGCGTTCGCCGACCTGCGCGCCAAGGGCCGCCCCAAGGCCGCCGCCGACAGCAAGAGCACCCCCCACGACGACTGGGACACCCCTGACGGCATGAGCCTCACCACCGTGGAAGCCACCACGGCCGGCCCCAAGGGCGCCCCCACCGCCCGCGTCGCCTACCTCTCCGCCGCCGACGTCCTCGCCGTCGTCACCATGACCAACCCCGCCGGCGTGCCCACCGCGCCCTTCCGGCAGGTCGTCACCCTCCAGGCGGACCTGCTGGCCTGACGGCAGCTCAGCAGCCGGGCCGGTTCCCCTCGGGGAGCCGGCCCGGCCGTCTTCCCGCGTGCCTCCTCCTCCGTGCGGTCTGGGACAGGATCGGGATATTTCCCGCACCGACCCGTGAACGTCCCCCCTCTACGGTGATCACACAGCACCTCGGAGACCGCACCCACCGAACGACAGCAGGAGAAACCGCATGCGTACGCGCCGCCTCGTCCTCACCGCCGCCGCCGTCGCGGCGATCGCCGCCACCGCCACGGCCTGCGGACCGGACAACAGCGACGCGAGCCCCGCTCCCGCCGTCACCGGCCCCGCGGCCACCGGCCCCGCCGCCACCGCCGCCGCGCCCACCACGGCCGCCCCGGCCGGGAGTTCGCCGACGAAGGCCGCCACCCCCAAGGCCCCCGCCGCCGCCCCGTCCGCCTCCGCCACCCCCGCCGACAAGAGCGGCTACGGCCAGGCCTGCGGCGCCAACGACCTGGTCTTCTCCGCGAAGGCCGAAAGCCAGGGCGGCGGCTACATCCTGATCAGCGCCAAGGCCAAGCAGGGCATCACCTGCACGCTCCCCGGCACCCACCCCGTCATCGCGTTCGGCTCCGGCGGCATCGAGGCCGCGCCCTTCGAGCACGGCGCCGGAGAGCCGATCACCCTGAGCGGCGCCAAGACCGCCTACGCGGGCATCATGGCCAAGACCACCAAGGGCAACCAGGCCGTCGAGTTCACCGACGCCATCATCGGCATCGGCAACCCCGACCCGAACCCGGTGAGCGTCCCCGTCGGCACCACCCCGGTCGACAAGCCGGTCGTCACCAACTGGCACACCCTGCCCAAGGACGCCGTTCCCGTGAGCTGACTGATCGTCATGTCACGGGTGGTGAAAGCCTGATGTCAGCGCGATGCCGGAGCCGCCGGTGTGCTGACGGAACGGTGACGGCAGGCTCCGGCACCTTCGAGAGGTCCCGCCCACCTCTTCCAAGGAGCGCCCATGACGATCACCCTCCGCCCGGGAAGCACCGTGATGTTCACCGGCGACTCGATCACCGACTGCCGACGCCGCACTCGCGGCGGCCTGGCTGCGCCTGGTCGCCTGACCGGGCCGGGCGGCACGCCTCCGAGCCGCTCGCTCGGAGGCCCGCCGTCACGCCAACACCCTTGCCGCCACCGGGCGGTGGTCGCTCGGCGTGGCGGGCAGGGTCCAGGTGGCGGTGGCGGTGAGGCCGCGGGTGAGCACGTGGTCGATGCGGACCAGGGGGAGCGCGGCGGGCCAGCTGAACCCGAATCCGCCGCGGGCCGGAGCGAGACGGCTGGTGAGCGGGGCGAGGGCGCGGTCCCCGGCGGCGGTGTTGAGATCGCCCAACAGCACGACCCGGCGCAGCGGTTCGTCGTCCAGGGCCCGGGCGAGGGCGGAGATGTCGCGGTCGCGGTGGGCGGTGGCGAAGCCGGTGACGGTCGCCCGCACCGAGGCGAGGTGGGCGACGTACACCGCCAACGGCCCGCCCGGGGCCTGGACTTCGGCCCGCAGGGAGCGGTTCCAGCCGGGATCGATGACCAGCCGCCGGGACTCCGTCACCGGGTAGCGGCTCCACAGGGCGACGGTGCCGGTACGGGCGCGGTGGGGCAGCGCCTTGTCGAGGACCCCCTGGTAGGCGGGCAGGGCCGCGTCGGTGACCTCCTCCAGCGCGACCAGGTCCGGGTTCGCGGCGAGCAGCGCCCGCGCGGTGCCGGCCGGGTCCCGATTGGCGGCGTTCACGTTGTGGGTGACCACCGTCAGGCCCGGCCCGCCGGCCCCGCCCGCCGGCGCCCCGCCGCCGTGCAGCAGCAGCGGCCCGAACACCACCGCCCACACCACGGCCAGCACCCCGCCCGCGCAGGCCGCCGCCGGTGCCCGGCGCAGCGCCGCGCACAGCAGGACGGCCACCGCCACCAGGGCGCTCCACGGCAGGGCGCTCTCCCACAGGCTGCCCAGGCCCAGCCCCAGGTCCGGCACCAGCCGGTGGCCGCCGAGGGCGAGGGCGGTGAGCAGCCCGAGCACGGCGGGCACGCGCCCGCGCCGCCACCGGGGCGCGGGCCGTCGGCGGGGCGGGCGGGCGGCCTTGTCGGACACGTCGCCAGGCACGTCGCCGGGCGTTCCGGGAAGGACCGGAGCGGTCATGTCGTCCCCCCTCACCCTGCGGCGTCCGGCAGCGGAGCCGGGCAGGTCCCGCCGGGCCGGGTGAGCAGTTCGAAGTGCCAGATCTCGTTGTTGTACACCTGGCACAGCCCGTACCGGGCGCCGTGCTGGATCAGCCAGTAGTCGGCGTTGGTCGGGCCGACGTCCACCGCCTTGCCGGTGACGTGCGCGGACTTCTCCGGCGTGTTGACGAACTTGCGGGCCTGCTCCACGCTCCCGTACCTGTTCACCGCCCGGTCCAGCAGCCGCTGCTGGTAGGCCTTGCTGCGCCAGCCGGAGGTGACGGTCATCTCGATGCCCTGGGCCCGGGCGTCGCCGGCCGCCCGCTGAAGGGCCTCGAGCAGCGGCTTGTCCAGGTTGCCGACGGCCGGAGAACCGGTGTCGGCGGGGGTCAGCGTCCGGCCGTCGGGTATCTCCCCGTCCGCCTCGCCGCCGGCCCCCGCCGCCACCGGGACGGGCTGCGCGGTGACGGTGGCCGCGAGGGTGCGCAGCACGGCCTCGGTGCCGGGCGGGTCGGTGGCGCACGCCCCGGCCAGGGCCAGCACCGCCGCCGCCGAGGCGCCCGCGGCCAGCCGCCGCCGTCCGCTGCGCGCCGCCGTCCCCGCCGTCGTCCCTGCCGTCCCCGTCGTCGCCGGTCCCGTCGGGGTGTCCGTCGTGTCCATTCCTGCCTCCGGTGTCGCTCGTCCGTTGCCGGACCATTGGAGAAGGCACGGTGTTGCGAGGACGTCTGCGCAGGCCGATACGTTTTCGATAGGCCCCATCGGGTCCAATGGGTACGAACAGCGAACACAGCGGACACAGCGGCGAGAGGGAGAACGGCACGTGCGGGTCCTGGTGGTGGAGGACGAGATCTACCTCGCGGAGGCGGTCCAGGCCGGGCTGCGGCTGGAGGCGATCGCCTGCGACATCGTCACCGACGGCGACGCGGCGCTGGAGCGCCTGGCCGTCCACAGCTACGACGTCGTCGTCCTCGACCGCGACATCCCCGGCACCCACGGCGACGACGTCTGCCGCAGCATCGTCTCGCGCGGCCTCGGCTGCCGGGTGCTGATGCTCACCGCCGCCGCCCGCCTGAACGAGAAGGTCGCCGGCTTCGAACTCGGCGCCGACGACTACCTCACCAAGCCCTTCGACCTCGCCGAACTCGTCGTACGGCTGCGCTCCCTGGCCCGCCGCCCCGCCCAGGCCACCCCGCCCGTCCTGGAGTACGCCGGACTGCGCCTGGACCCCTTCCGCCGCGAGGTCTACCGGGACGGCCGCTACGTGGGCCTGTCCCGCAAGCAGTTCGCCGTCCTGGAGGTCCTGATGACCGCGCGCGGCGGCGTCATCAGCGCCGAGGACCTGCTGGAACGCGCCTGGGACGAGAACGCCGACCCCTTCACCAACGCCGTCCGCATCACCATCTCCGGCCTGCGCAAACGCCTCGGCGACCCGTGGGTGATCCAGACCGTACCGGGGGTGGGCTACCGCCTGACCGACCCCTCCGCCGACCCCGGCGAGGACGGCGGCCCGCGATGAGCAAGCCCCGACGCACGGGAGAGCGCCGCACGGGAGAGCGCCGCCCGGGAAGCCGCCCGCGCCGCCTCACCGCCCGGATGCGCCTGACCCTCAGCTACACCCTCTTCGCCGTCACCGCCGGCGTCCTGTGCCTCGCCGTCGTCTACGTCGGCATGCGCTACGTCCCCAACTACCCCCTCACCTCCTCCAACCCGCGCTACCGCTCCGACGCCCCCTCCCGCCAGGAGATCCTCCACTCCCTGCTCAGGGCCAGCGGCTACGCCCTGGCCCTGCTGACCGCCGTCGGCCTGGCCGGCGGCTGGCTGATCGCCGGCCGGGTGCTGCGCCCGCTGCAGGACATCACCCGCGCCGCGCACCGCGCCGCGAGCGGGGCACTGGAACACCGCATCGCCCTCACCGGGCCGCGCGACGAGTTCACCGACCTCTCCGACGCCTTCGACGAGATGCTGGCCCGCCTCCAGCGCTCCTTCGAGGCCCAGCAGCGCTTCGCCGCCAACGCCTCCCACGAACTGCGCACCCCGCTGGCGATCACCCGCACCATGCTCCAGGTCGCCGCCGCCGACCCGGCCGGCCAGGACTGGGGCCGCCTCGTCACCCGCCTCCAGGACACCAACCAGCGCGGCATCGAGATCAGCGAGGCCCTGCTCCAGCTCGCCGACCTCGGCCACGCCCCGCCCGACCTCGCCCCCACCGACCTCGCCACCGCCACGGGCGAGGCACTGGCCGCCGTCCGCGACGAGGCCGAGGACCTCGGCGTCACCCTCACCGCCGACCTGCACGCCGCCCCGACCACCGGCAACCCCGTCCTGCTGCGCCAGGCGGCCGTCAACCTGCTGCACAACGCGCTGCGGCACAACCTGCCGGCCGGCGCCGACGGGCGGGTCACCGTCACCACCGGGGCCGACCCCGAGCGGCCCGGCCGGGTGCGCCTCACCGTCACCAACACCGGCCCGCAGCTGACCGAGGAGGCCGTGGCCACCTTCACCGAACCGTTCCTGCGCGGGCGCGGCCGCACCGCCGCGACCGACCCGTCCCGCCGCGGCCACGGCCTGGGCCTGGCCATCGTCGCCGCCGTCACCGACGCCCACCACGGCGAACTCCACCTCGCCCCCGACCCGGCCGGCGGCCTGCGGGCGACCCTCACCCTCCCCGGCCCGGCCGAGGACCAGGCGAACTGACCGGGAAGGCCCGCCGGGGCCCGCCCGGCCGCTCCGGAGCGCCGCCCGCGACGATCCGATCGGGCCCCGGTCGAAGGCCCGTGAGGAACCCGCCCCACCGGCCCGCCCGGGCCCTCCCGCCCACCGCGCCGGCCCTCTTGCCCGGCCACCCCGCCCGTTCGGGGCCGCCTGCCCGCCCCGCCTTGCCCTTCTTGCTTCGTCCGCTCGGAGGTGCTGGCCGCGCCAGCCCGGCCCTCTTTCCTGCCCGCGTTGCCCTTCTGCCCCGCTCGCCGCGCCTGCCCGGCCGGCGGCGCGCGGGTCAGGGGAGGGCGGGCGGGGTGAAGCCGAGGGAGGTCAGGAGGGCGATCGGGCTGCGGTAGTGGTCGGGCAGCTCCCGGTACAGGTCGAGGGCGGCGGCCCAGGAGCGGCGGGCGGCGGCCGGGCGGCCCAGGGCCTGCTGGGCGGCGGCCAGGCCGGCCAGGGAGTGGGCCCGCTGGTCCGTGAACCCGGTGATGTGCCGGCCGACGGACAGGGAGCGGGCGAAGTGGCGCAGCGCCTCGTCGGGCCGTCCGGCGGCGTAGCGGGTGAGGCCGACGACGTTGTGCAGCGAGCATCCCAGGATGGTGTCGCCCAGGCCCGCTTCGGGGGCGAGCAGTCGCTCGGCCAGGGCCTGCGCGGCCTCGTAGCGGCCGAGGAAGGCGTGGACCGAGGCCAGGCTGGTCTCGCACAGGCGGACCGTCCAGTGGTCGGCGTCGGGCCCGTCGGCGGGCAGCAGCAGGAGGGCGGCTTCGTAGCGGCCGGCCGCTTCGGCGTAGTCGCGGGAGAAGAAGCACAGGGCGCCGAGGTTGGCCAGCACCTGGCCCTCGGCGGCCGGGTCCGCGGCGGTGCGGGCCAGGTCGAGGGCCTGCCCGTAGTGCCGGCGCGCCCTGTCCAGGTCGCCCACGGTGCTCCAGGCGTGCCCCTGGTCGTTGAGGGTGCGGGCCTCGGCGAGCGGGTCCGCGAGCCGCCGGGCCGCGGCCACCGCCGTGCGGCCGAGGGCCAGCCGTTCGGCGTGCCGGCCGCTGCGGTGCAGGTGGATCCAGAGCAGCGTGGGGAGTTTCCAGGCGGTTTCGTCGTCCCGGTGCTCGTAGGCGTGGCCGGCGGTGGCGAGCAGGTTGGCGCGCTGCCCGTCGCACCACCGCTCGGCCTCCTCCGGTGCGGCGAAGGCCGTGGTGCGCAGGCCCTCGGGCGGTGGCGGCAGCGGTACCCGGGGCCGTCCCGGTATCAGCAGCCGGGCGGCGGCGGAGGCGTGGTGCAGGCACCAGGCGTACCAGCGGCGCCGGGCGAGGCCGCGGGAGTGCTCGCTCTCCTGCTGCGCGGCCCGTTCGGCGGCGAACAGCCGGATCAGGTCGTGGAAGCGGTAGCGGCCGACGGCGTGTTCGGCGAGGAGGTGGACGTTGGCCAGCCGGCGCAGGATCCGCGCGCTCTGGGCGCCGTCCAGCCCGCCGACCGCCTCGGCGACCGGCGCCGTGAGGTCGACGGCGGGGCTGGCCGCGAGCAGTCGCAGGAGGCGTCCGGCGGGCGCGTCGAGTGCGCGGTAGGACAGTGCGAACACCGTGCGCAGGCGGGCGGACGGGTCGTCGCCGTCCGCTTCGAGGACGTCGAGGCGGGTGCCCGCGGCGGCGAGTTCGGTGGCGAAGTCGGCGAGGTCGTGGTGCGGGCGGTCGCGCAGCCGGGCGACGGCGAGGCCGACGGCCAGCGGGAGGTGGCCGCAGGCGTCGAGCAGCCGGGTGACGGAGTGCTCCCGGGCCGCGACGCGCTCGGACCCGAGTACCCGGTGCACCAGGGCCCGCCCCTCGGCCGGGCTGAAGTCCGCCAGCTCGATCCGGTGGGCGCCCTCGCGCACGACGAGCCCGGTGAGCCGGTCGCGGCTGGTCACGACGACCGCGCAGCCCCCGCTGCCGGGCAGCAGCGGGCGGACCTGTTCGGCGTCGAGCGCGTTGTCCAGGACGATCAGGACCCGCCGGCGGGCCAGCGTGGAGCGGTAGAGCGCGGCCGCTTCGTCGGGCCGGCCGGGGACGTCCTCGGCCGGTACGCCGAGGGCCCGCAGGAAGGCGGCGAGGACGGCGTGCGGCTCCTGCGGTCCGGCCGCCGACCAGCCGTGCAGGTCGGCGAAGAGCTGGCCGTCGGGGAAGCGGTCCCGGGCGCGCTGCGACCAGCGCACGGCCAGGGCCGACTTGCCGCCGCCGGCGATGCCGGTGATCACGGTGACGGCCGCCGGGGCCGGGGCGTCGGGGCTGTCGGCAGCGTCGGAGCCGCCGGGGGTGTCGGAGCCGCCGGGCCCGGTCAGGTGGTGGTCCATGGCCCGCAGGTGGGCTTCGCGGCCGACGAAGGACGGTAGATCCCGGGGGAGTTGGGCGGGGCGTGGGCCGGGGGACGGTGCCTTCGGTGGCTCTGTCGGCGGCGGTGGGCCCGCTGCTCCCAGTAACTCGCGCTGGAGCGAGCGCAGTTCGGGGGAGGGGTCCAGGCCCAGGTCCTGCGCGAGGTGGTCGGCGTAGCGGCGGTAGACCGCCAGGCCCTCGGCGTGCCGGCCGCAGCGCGCCAGGGCCGTCAGCAGGTGCCGCACCAGGCCGTCGCGGATCGGGAACTCGGCGACGAGTCCCGTGAGTTCGGAGATGATCCGGTCGGGCCGTCCGGCCGCCAGCTCCAGCTCGTAGAGCCGCTCCAGCGCGGACATCCGCCGCTCCTCCAGCCCGGCCGCGACGGCGGCCAGGACCCGGCCCGGCAGCCCG
The DNA here is from genome assembly GCF_042721415.1 of Kitasatospora sp. NPDC058444. Lineage (NCBI taxonomy): Bacteria > Bacillati > Actinomycetota > Actinomycetes > Kitasatosporales > Streptomycetaceae > Kitasatospora > Kitasatospora sp. NPDC058444. The sequence continues at coordinate 72,476 of NZ_JBHXLL010000007.1, forward strand.
TCCAGCGCGGGGCCGCGCCACAGCGCCAACGCTGCCCGCAGCCGGGCGGCCTGGTCGGCGCCCGGTGCCGCCGCGGAGTCCACCAGGGCGGCGAACTCCAGGGCGTCCACCCGGACTTCGGAGGCGTCGAGGAGGTAGCCGGGGCCGTCGGTGCGGATCGGCGAGGACCGCCCCGGGCCGAGGACGAGCGCCCGGCGCAACAGGCCGACCATGTTCCTGACCTGGCGGTCGGCCGTGGCCGGCGGACCCTCGTCCCAGACCGCGTCGACCAGCCGGGACACCGACACCGTCCGCCCGGCATGGGCCACCAGCGCGGCCAGCAGGGCCTGTTGACGGCGCCCGCCGACGGCGAGCACCGCGCGGTCCGGGGCCCGCACCTCCAACGCCCCCAGGATCCTGAACTCCACGTCCCGCCCCTCCGGTGGACCGGCCGCCGCGGTGGCGCACCGGCACTGCCGCGCTTCCATGCCTCGTCACGCCCCGCCGCGCCCCGGGCGTGCCCGGATCCGCCGCCCGACCGGCCGTACGGGCGCGCTCGGCCTCGCCGCCCGACCGGCCGTACGGGCACGGACGGCGGCGCGGCAGCCATCCTCGCCCGGGCGCCGTGCCGTGTCCATGGCACCCCACCGGGCGGCCCGCACGGGCGGGTCAGGGATACGGCCGGTGGTCGTCGCGGCGGGCCGTGCCGCTGCCCTCGGGCCGCCAGGAACGACTGTGCCGGGCCAGGGCCCAGGTCTGCGGGGCGCGCCGGGCGGCATCGATCCAGGCCGCGAGTTCGGGAAGCGCGTCCTGCCGCAGGAGGTGCCGGGCCGCGGCCCGTTCGGCGGCCGGGACCGGGGCGACCCGGATCCGCACCGTGGACCACCACCGGGGATGGATGCCGCCGCCGTGGTTGGCGGACAGGCGCGGCACCCACTCGACGTGCAGCGCCGTCCCGTCCTCCCACGGGCGCCCGTCGAAGTCCAGGTCGACGGCCTCCGGCTCCCGCGCGCCGAGGGCGGTGCGGATGTCGGTCGGGGTGAGCGGCCACGCCAGGTCGCGCGGCAGTCGCCGGTTACGGGCTGGCACGCGCCCCAGGATGGCAGACGCCCCGACGCGGGCGCATGCGCGTTTCGCCGCGGAGCACCCGGTCGAACCTTCCGCGGCCGGGGAGTTCGCGTCACCCGAGGACGAACGGCAGCCGCTGCCCGAGCGTCCCGAGCGCGGCCCGCTCGGCGCCGGTCGCGGGCCGGCGGCCCGTGCCGAGCAGCAGGGCGTCGGCGTCCGGGAAGGCGGCGGGGAACGGGGCGCCGGCGGTCCGTTCCAGCAGCCGCCGCGCCGCGGCGAGCCCCTCGGCGGGCGGGCCGGGCAGGTGCGGCAGGTGCGCGACCAGGTCCAGGTGGTGCAGCGTCCACTCCAGCACGTACGCGTCCAGGTAGTCGGCGGCGGTCAGCACCTGGCCCCGGGTGGCCACCCGCCGGCGCGGGTCGGCGAGTTCGGCGGCCCGGCCGGCCGCGGAGCCGACGTCGTCCGGGTGGAAGCGCAGCAGCGCGGGGTCCCCGTACGAGGCGGCCAGCCGTACGGTCAGCGCGTCCAGCGGGTCCCGCCCGTCCGGCGGCTCCCGGTGGACCTCCCAGTACGAGGCCGCGTCGCGGGTGGGTTCCGCCGGGGACGGGGTCACCAGGGTGATCAGCACGCCCTGGGCGTCGATCACCAGGTGGCACACCAGGTCCCGCACCAGCCGGCCCGCGCATCCGGACGGCCCGGTGAAGTCCTGCGGCGCGAGCCCGTCCACCGCCGCCCGCAACGCCTCCCACGACCGCCCGAAGAGCCCCACGTTCGGCAAGCTGCCACCGCCCCGGGGCACTTCGGGCCCGCCGGGTTCCACACCGGCCGCCAGGTCGAGGCCCTCCTGGCCACCGGCGGCGGGGCGGTGGCGGCCTTGGCCGCCAGGGCCCTGCTGTCCGGGGTATACCACCACCACGGGCAGGACCGGGCCGTGCTCGAAGGGGTCGACGCCGCGGTCCTGGCCGTCGGCGCCGTCACGGCGGTCCTGATCTACCTCTGATCTTGGCCAGTGCTCCGTCCTTCAGGGCGGGGGTGAAGGCCATCCTTGGCCCGGGGGCGCGGAGCGCCGGAGTTCGCTGCGCCTCGAGGTGACGATGAGACGGGCCGCTTCTGGTTCTCGATGTACTGCTTGACCGCGGTCAGCGGTGCGCCGCCGCAGCTCCCGGCGAAGTAGGAGCCGGACCAGAAGTGTCCGCCCCACAGGTACCGGCGCACGTGCGTGTCGTACTCCTTGCGCGGCAGCCGGGCCGAGACGCCCTTGAGGGAGTTGACCGGCTTGGAGAGCTGGACCTTCGGCGGACAGCGCACCAGGAGGTGCACGTGGTCGTCCTCGCCGTTGAACTGCTTCAGCTCGGCCTCGAAGCCGGCGCATACCTCCCGCAGGCGCAGCGGAACCTGAGCCGGAAGGCGAAGGGATCAGCGAACCGGGTGAAGGCCCGGATCAAGGTTGCCCGCGCCCACGCACGGACCGCCGATGCGCGACGCGAGTTCCACCACCAGCTCTCCACCAAGCTGATCCGCGAGAACCAAGCGGTTGCAGTGGAAGACCTTGCGGTCAAGGGCCTCGCCCGCACGCGCATGGCCAAGTCCGTATACGACGCCGGATGGTCGGCATTCACCGCGATGCTGGAGTACAAGGCCGCTCTGTACGGGCGCGTGTTCCACCGCATCGGACGGTTCGAGCCCACGTCTCAGGTCTGCTCGGCCTGCGGCGTCCAGGACGGCCCCAAGCCCCTCAACGTCCGCGAGTGGACATGTGGAGCCTGCGGGACCGTTCTGGACCGGGACATCAACGCGGCGGTCAACGTCGCCAAGGCCGCCGGACTGGCGGTATCAGCCTGCGGAGCGCGGGTAAGACCGGGACTCGTCCCGGCACAGCGCGAAGAAACGGGAACCCACTCGAAGCCCCACCCGGTGACCACCGGCAGGCAGGCGGGAATCTCCGTCCTTTAGGGCGCAGAGGATGTCAACGCTGGCTGCTGCGGAGGCCGGAGGGCTGACGACGCCCCGGCCGCGCCGGATCCGGTGACGATCTGTCAACCTGCTGTGGTGTTCGAATACCGTCTCTGGCTTGCCGCAGTCCCGGAACCCGTACCCGAGGCCGAAGCCCGTGCCCACTGGAACCTGAAGGACCTCCCCACCCCGAACCTCGACCGAGCACTGAGGCAAGCGGACTACGCCTACGTCGGCTCCTGGCATGACGGCCATTTCTCGGAAGAGCCGCAGTCCGGCCGCTGCCCTGCTGTCAGGATCTTCGACTGGCTGTTCTACCGGGGGACCATCGACCAGTACCAAGCGCCGCTCCTCGATGCCCGGTTGCGGGATGAACTCATTGGGATCCACCGGCCCCGTCCGGGTGACCTGCCCGCGGATTCCATTGACGCGGATGCGATCGCCGCGTTCCTCACGGCGCACCTCGGCCGGCACCTGCTGACCGAGGAAGAGCCACCACCGATCCCGCCTTCGCCGTAGGCGCCGCCTGCCCCGGAGCGAGAAGTCGGACGGGCCGACTTCTCGCTCCGGCCTGGTGGGGAGCGTCGACATGCCCCGCCCCCGGTGCGGGCGGCCGGGGCCGTCGGCTTCCCGCGTTCGTGCGGGGGCTCTCGGTCAGGGGACGGGCCGTCCCGTCAGCCGGCCGGTGCGGCGCGGGAAGTCGGGCGGGCCGACCTCCCGCGCCGGGCGGCCGTCGAGGGCGCGGCGCAGGCGCCGGATCTCCGCGTGGGCCTCGGCGAGCCGGCGGTGGACGTCCGGCGGCGGGGGCGGCGTACCGGCGGTGCGGCGCAGGGCCGCCACCCACTCGGCCTCCGCCGCCGGGCCCACCCCGCAGGCCCGGACGAACTCGACGAGGACCCGCTCGGTGCAGTCCCGCTCACCCGCCAGCACCCCCTGCAGGGTGCTGCGCGGCAGGTGGCTCACCGCGCCACGCACCGCCCGCGCCTCCAGCTCCCGCAGGGACGGGCTCCCCGCGCGCAGCCGCAGCCGCCGCATCGCGACGAGCAGTTCGCAGCGCTGCGTGACGTACGGCAGGGCCCGCCCCGCACCGGCCGCGCCCGGTGCGACCGGCGCGGCCTTGGCCCCGCGCCGCCCGCGCCGGCCGGCGTCGGCGCGCAGCCACAGCCGCTCGGCGGTGCGCACCGAGCCGCCGCAGGCCCGGGTGTAGGCCTCGGTGACCGGCCAGGTCGGCACCGTACGGCCCTCGTCCGCGCGGGAGAGGGTGGCCAGGGAGACGGGCCGGGCGAATCCGGCGGTCTTGTGCGCCATCTGGCTGTAGGTGAGGCCGGAGCGCTCGCGCAGGGCGCGCAGCCACCGCGCGAGCGTCCGGACCTCGTCGTCCCGGTCAGCCAGGGCGCTGGTCAGGCGCCCCACCGGCCGCCGCCTAGCGGGCCCGGCGGACGGTCAGCGCCTCGGCCAGGCGGCGGACCAGCTCTATGCCGAGCAGTCCGCCGGCGGCCAGGGTGGCGACGGCGGTGCGGGCGGGGGTGCCGAGCGCGGTCAGGGCGGTGGTGAGGAGGAGGACGACGACCACGAGCACGGCGGCCGGGACGGGCACCGGGATGCCGGGGGCCGTGCGGACCTCGACGCACGCCGCGTGCGCGGCCGGGGTGTACTGCTGTTCCATGCGGTCTCCGCTTCGCTGGATTTGCGGCTGTTGCCACTCGACCGGGGTCCTTACGCGCCCGCACGGCCTTCCAGGGCCGGGCGGGCCGGACACCCACGCACAGGGTCGCCGTGTGCCGCGGGGACGGTCCAACGCTTTACGTCCCCGTTTCTCGCTTTGTCCCACTCGAAGGTGAAACGGCGTCAGGAGAGAACCGCAGCTCACAGCCGTCGGCCCGTCCGCACCCCGGCGCCCGGACACCTGCCCCGTCCGACCTCTCGCACCCGTTCGGGCTTGTCACGGGAGAGCGAAAAACGGCATCCTCTGTGGACATCGGCGGGGTGAGCGCCCCGCACAGGCCCCGCCCCGGGCCCAGGGCCGGAGGCGCCCGGGCCCAGCCCGGTACTGGAACGGGCCCGATGCCTCACGTACGCGGTCTCCCCGGCCGTTGCCACTCGACACCACCAGGGGATTCGGCCTGCCCTGTTCCAGCAGGGCGGGCCGGCAGCGGTACTCGCCGCACCGAAGTACCCGCACCACCGGGCCGGCCGGACGGTCGGGCCGGACCGCAGGCCGTCCCGGGCGGCGGTGCCGCTCGGCTCCGAGGCCGGCCCTTCCCGGGGCGAGTGCAGCCTCCCCGCGACCTCCACGGCGAGATCCTCCACCGGGCCACCGCGGGGGAGCGCCAGCGCCGGCCGACCCGTACCCCGCCGATCCCGACAGCGGGGCCCGGGCCCGCGGCGCGGTCCGGTCCTGGCACCTTGCCCTGCCGGCCAGTTGGCCTGTCGGCCCGTTGGCCGGCCGCATGCCCACGGGCGTGACGGCGGCGGTCAGGCCGACGCGGTCGGCGCGCCGGGGTGGTCGCCCTGTCGCGCGACGGTCGCCGCCCACTGCGGGAAATGAGCCACGGGCACCGCGGGAGTGACGGCGGAGGGGGCGACGGCGGAGTCGGGGTGCGGCGATGCCGCGGGCAGGAACACGGCGCGGCAGCGCCGGCACAGCCAGGTCGCCCGCCACACCCGGTGGAGCTGCTGCCACTGGTCGTAGGTCCGCGGCCACTGGTCGGCCGCCGCACTCCGGCGGCGCCGGTGGCGGGCGTGGACGGCGAGTCCGATCCCGAGCAGGATCAAGGCGATGGCGAGCGCACCGTACTGGTGGCCGGCCTGGTACGCGGCGTCGGAGCTGCCGCCGCCCTCCTCGCTCTCGCCGGAGAGGAGCGCGCGCAGGCCCAGCAGGCCGAGGAGGCCGGCCAGGACGAAGAGGGTGATCGCGGCCCCGCTCGCGCCCCGGGGCTCGGAGGGCATCGACAGCAGCTCCCGCGTCGGCGGGTCGAGGGGCCGGTCGGTGTCCTGCAGGGCTTCTCGCACGGTGACGGTCTCGTCCGCCGCCGCGCACGTCGGACAGGTGGCACTCATCGGGGGGTCTCCGGAGGTGATGCGGGACGGGCACGGACGAGCAGGCAGTACAGCACAGGGACCTGACCGCCCGTGCGACCGGCCCCGGCACCGGAACGGGGAGCCGCCCCCCGCGGAGCCGGGACTACCGGTCCTCCGCGACCGGCAGGAGCCCGCGCTCGGCGAAGACCTTCTTGGCGACGAAGGTGGCGTTCAGGGCCTTCGGGAAGCCGCAGTAGGCGGCGGAGTGCAGCAGCGCCTCGACGATCTCCTGCGGGGTGAGCCCGACGTTCAGCGAGGCGTTGACGTGCACCTCCAGCTGCGGCTCGCACCCGCCGAGCGCGGTGAGCATGCCCAGGGTCACCAACTGCCGCTCACGCGGAGCGAGTCCGGGGCGGCTGTAGATCTCCCCGAACCCCCACGCGACGATCTGGTGCCCGAGCTCGGGGCTCACGTCGCCCAGCGACTCCACCACCCGCCGCCCGACCTCGCCGTCGATCCGCTCCAGCACCTCCAGCCCGTGCGCGAAACGCTCCCGGCGGACCTCGGCCTCACTCGCGGACATGCTCATCCGTGCTGCTCCTCTCCCGTCTCCCGGCCGCCGACCACGGGCGGCGGCGACCACGTCGGAAACCGTATGACTTGGAGTGCACTCCAGCTCAAGCACCACACGCCAACCCACCTCCACAGGAAAATTTGCGGCTGAGCCCCCCTGAAATGGCATCACTCCGCCCTACCTGGGCCGAAAGATTTCCTGCGCACGAACCGGACGGCTGCTCCCGGACCGGGGATACCGGACCGATGTCCACGTGCCGCTGTCGGCTGTGACTCGCCGTTGGCCGAGTGGCCGCGCGCCGGGCCTGCCGCGGGGTGCCGGCCCGGCGGGTCGGGGCGGGTTGCGGCGCGTGGGCCAGGAGTGGGAAGTCGGCGGAGCCGACTTCTGCGCCGGTGGGGCGGGGAGCCGATCGCGTCGGCTCCCCGCCCCACCGGTGTGTGCGGGCGCGTCAGGCGCGGTGGTACTGGACGGGGGTGGTGACCTCGCCGCCGAGTTCGGCGGCGGCCTGGCGGGCCCAGTAGGGGTTGCGCAGCAGTTCGCGGCCGATCAGGACGGCGTCGGCGTGGCCGTCGGTGACGATGGCCTGGGCCTGGGCGGCCTCGGTGATCAGGCCGACGGCGGCCACCGGCAGGTCGGTCTCGCGGCGCACGGCCTCGGCGAAGGGCACCTGGAAGCCGGGCGCGGCCTCGATCCGGGCGTCGGGGACGACGCCGCCGGTGGAGACGTCGAGCAGGTCGACGCCGTGGGCCCGCAGCTCCTTGGCGAGGCGGACGGTGTCCTGCGAGGTCCAGCCCTCGCGCCCGTCCTGCGGGTCCTCGGTGAGCCAGTCGGTCGCGGAGACGCGGAAGAAGACCGGCAGGTCCTCGGGCCACACCGCGCGGACGGCGTCGACGACCTCCAGCGCGAAGCGGATGCGGCCCTCGAAGGAGCCGCCGTAGCCGTCGGTGCGGCGGTTGGACGCGGGGGAGAGGAACTGGTGGACCAGGTAGCCGTGGGCGCCGTGGACCTCGGCGACCTGGAAGCCGGCGTCGAGCGCGCGCCGGGCGGCGTCGGCGAACTGCCGCACGATCGCGCCGATCTGCTCCTCGCTCAGCTCGTCCGGGGTGGTGTGGGCGGAGGAGAAGGCCTCGGCGCTGGGGCCGACCGGGGTCCAGCCGTGCTCCTCGCCCGGGGCGACGGGGCGGCCGCGGTCGACCCAGGTGCGCTCGGTGGAGGCCTTGCGCCCGGCGTGGGCGAGCTGGATCGCCGGGACGGTGCCCTGGCTCTTCAGGAAGGAGGTGATCCGGCGGAAGGCCGCGGCCTGCTCGTCGTTCCAGATGCCGAGGTCGTACGGGCTGATGCGCCCCTCGGGGCTGACGGCGGTGGCCTCGGTGATGATCAGTCCGGTGCCGCCGGCGGCGCGGGCCGCGAGGTGGGTGAAGTGCCAGTCGGTCGGCACGCCGGCCGCCTCGCCGTTCGGCGCGGCGCTGTACTGGCACATCGCCGGCATCCAGATCCGGTTGGGGACGGTCAGCGACCGCAGGGTGAGGGGGGCGAAGAGAGAGGTGCTCATGTCGGACTCCCGGTGGGGTCGGCTGGCGCCAGGACGGAGGGGCGAAGCTAGGGCGAGCCTGCAACTTTTGCAGCTGCATTTACATTCGCAAACAATAGTTGCGCGCGCACGGACTCGCAAGGGTCCTCCGCCGCCACACCCTCCCACCTGCGACAATCCCTTCCATGATCGACTCCGCAGCCACCAGCACCCAGGACACCGAAACCACGCCCCTCACCGTCGCCGCCGCCGCGATCATCCGGGACGGCCGACTCCTCGTCGTCAGCAAGCAGGCCGCCCCCGACGTCTTCTACCTCCCCGGCGGCAAGCCCGACGCCGGCGAGGACCCCCTCCGGGCACTGACCCGCGAACTGGGCGAGGAGCTCGGCGCGGCCCCGGTCGACCCCCGCCACCTCACCGACATCCGCGCCACCGCCGCCCTCGAAGGCGTGCCCATGCTGATGACCGTCTTCACCGCCGGCCTGGACCGCGAACCCGCCCCCGCCGCCGAACTCGCCGACCTGCGCTGGACCGACGGCCGCGACGACACCCTGCGCCTGGCCCCCGCCGTCCGCGACCACCTCCTGCCCCTGCTGCGCGAACGCGGCGACCTGGCCTGACGGGGAGTCGGACACGGTGCGCGCCCGGGGCCGGCGGAAAACCCGTTGGCCCCGGCCCGCCGGGCCCGCGATACTCGCCCACCGGCGTCGCGCACACCCGCTCCGGCGCCGGAACAAGGGGAGTGCATGGAGGTCTTCGAGTGCGGCCGGTGCGGACACGCGCTGACCGTGCCGCTGTCACGGGTCCCGTACCCGGTCTACGCGGACTTCGGCTACGGCAACGGCCACCCCATGCCCGTCCTGATGGAATCCGGCACCTACGCCGTCGACGAGCATCCCGTCAGGGAGCCCCGCCGGATCGTGATCGCCCCCGGCGACGCCCACGGTACCGCCCTCGTCCAGCGACGCGAGATCGGCGCCTGCTGCGGCATCGACGGCCGCAACGGCCCGAACGTCACCTGCGGCGGCTGCGGCCGGAAGGTCGCGACCAGGGTCGACGACTGCTCGCTGTGGCAGGCCACCTGGCTGGAGCCGGACGCGGTGCGCCCCGTCCCCGCGGGCCCCGCCCGTCCGGTCGCGGACTGGGCGGCGCTCACCCAATGGTGGTGCGCCGCCGAGCCGTTCGACCGGACGGGGCGGTGGGACCCGCGCTGGGAGGCGGAGTCGGCCGTGGTGCTCGCCCACCTGGTCGCCGCCGCGGACGGCTCGCCCGTCGTCCTGCCCGGCGGCCCCCTCGCCGACGCCTTCCACGCGCTGCTCGACCGGCTGCTCCCGCCGGGACGGGCGGCCGGGCGCCCGCCCCGGCGCGTGGCTCTGGCCGGCCCCGGTCTGCCGATGCCCGGCCCGCTCCCGGACATCGTCGTGGTGCCGCGGCACCCGCAGACCGGCGAGCCCTGGCCGGTCCCCGCGGGTGTGGCCGCCGCACCGCTCGCCGTCGGCTTCTGGACCTACCTCGCCCGCCACCGCGGACGCGTGGTCACCCCCGTCACCGGCCGCTTGCCCGCCGACGTGGAGCGCGACGACCTCCTGCCGCCCCACTCCTGGTGTGGCCCGCACCCCATGTGGCGGGCCTACCACGTCACCCTGGAACGCCTTCGCGGGACGGGAGCCGGCGTCCCGTGACGGCGGAGTCGACGGAGTCGGCGCCGCCGGTGGGAGTCGGGCGGGCGCCGTCGCCGCCCTCGGGACGCCGGACGGCGCCGCCCGGGAGGACCGGGCGGCGCCGTCGGAGGGCGGGACGCGTGCCGTGCGCGCCGGCCGTCAGCGCGCCGTCTGCGGAACCCGCTGGGCCGGAACGCCGCCACGGGCGCCGCGCGCACCGGTGGTGGCGGCACCGCCGGAGGCAGCCGCCGGCGAGGCGCCGAGCGCGGTGCCGCGCGTCTCCTCCGCCCACATGACGCAGACCAGCAGCCCGACGGCCGTGGTCCCGGCGGCGATCAGCATGGTCGGGCCGGTGCCGAGCCCGGTCAGCGACAGCGGCAGCAGGTAGGTGCCGACCGCCGCGCCGATCCGGCTGACCGAGGTGGCCACCCCCACGGCGGTGGCCCGGATCTCGGTCGGGAACAGCTCGTTGGGGTACGTCCAGTCGAGCACGTTCGGCCCGCCGCACAGGAAGGCGTACGCGCACAGCGCCAGCAGCGCGACGGCGGCCGGGGCAGTGGGCCACACGCCCAGCAGCGCCAGCGGGACGGTCATCAGCGCGAAGGACCAGATGATGACGGGCCGCCGGCCGCGGGTGTCGATCAGGCGCAGCGCCGGGTAGCAGCCGAGCAGGAAGACCAGGCTGATCAGGCCGGTGCCGAGGGTCTCCATCACGGTGCCGCCCGGCATGCCGAAGGAGGAGAGGATCTGCGGGCCGAAGGTGAGCATCGCGAACAGCGGGCCGACCTGGCACAGGAAGAACAGGCCGCAGAACAGGGTGCGGCGCCGGTAGGGCTGGGTCATCAGCAGGCGCAGCCCGGCGGGGCGGCCGCGCTCGGCCGGGTCGGGCATCAGCTCCCGGCCGTCCACGCGCACGCCCAGGTGCTTCTCGACCACGCGCACCGCGTCACCGACCCGCCCGTTGGCGGCCAGCCAGCGCGGGGACTCCGGCGAGCCGCGCCGGATCACCAGGAACACCACGCACAGCACGGTGGAACTCGCCAGCATCCACCGCCAGCTGCCCGGCCCGGCCAGCTCCAGGAACAGGTAGCCCACCACGTAGGCGAGCACGGAACCGGCGTACCAGGCGATGATCTGCTTGCCGAGCAGCCGGCCGCGGTGCTTGGCGGGCAGCCATTCGGCGAGCAGCGAGGTGGCGATGGGGTAGTCGGCGGCCACGGCCATGCCGAGCACGAAGCGCAGCACGGTGATCGCCCACACCGCGTCGACCCAGAAGGAGAGCACCGAGCAGGCGACCATCACGAGCAGGTCGGCGGTGTACATCACCTCCCGGCCGATCCTGTCGGTCAGCACGCCGAAGAGCGCGCCGCCGACGAACATCCCGATCAGCGCGGCGGCGCCGATCAGGCTGACCTCGGCGGTGGACAGCCCGAGGTCCGGGCGCATCCCGATCAGGGCGACGCCGACGATGCTCAGGATGTAGCCGTCGAGCAGGGGTCCGCCCGAACAGGCCAGGGCCAGCCTGCGGTGGAACGCGGTATACGGGGCGTTGTCGATGGTCTGGGACATGTGCTTGGGGTCCTCCGGAGCGTACGGCGCGCACTGCGCACCGTGCGCCGGGTAGACGGCAGGGGAAGGCGCCGCCCACGTCGGACGGCGCCATCGCCCGGTCACAACGGGCGACCGTCCACGGTTGCCCCGGTCCGGCGGGGCCGCCACCGGGCCGAAGGTCGAGCGGATTCACGACCAAGGTCCCGAAGCGGACAGGCCCTTCGCCCGTGCCGCGGCGGCGCCCGCCCAGTCCTGCCGGGGGCCCTCGCCGTCGGGCGCCGTGAACCCGCGCCGGGCGTGACCCTTCTCACCCGAGGGCCCCAACTGCCCTGGAACTGTGACCTGTTCCACACCCGGGCGGTGCCCGTCCGTACGGGAGCGACCGCGCTGCGTCACCCGGGACGCGCCGCCCCGGGCCCGGCGTCAGCCGGCCGTCAGGGCGCCGTCAGCCCGCCGTCAGGGCGCCAGCCCCAGCCGGGCGAGGCCCGAGTCCAGCGCCGCCTCCAGGTGGTCGGCGCAGCCGGTGGTCATCAGGATCAGCACCCCGCCCTGGACCCCGGCCAGCAGCGCGGCGGCCTCCCGGTCGGCGTCCAGGCCCGGGCGGATCACCCCGCCGCCCTGCAGGTGGCGGATGCCGGCGGCGAGCCGGCGCTGCCACCGCCCCAGCAGCTCGGCGGCCACCGTGCGGCCCGCGCCGGTGGCCGTGCCCAGCTGGGACAGGGCCACGTGCAGCGGGCAGCTGACGCCCTGCGCCCGGTAGCGGGCGAGGACCTTGTCGCGCCACCGCCACCAGGCCTGCGGGGAGGTGAGGGCACCCAGCTCCGGCTGCTGGTCGTCGAGCACCCGGGCCGCCTCCAGGCGGGCCACGGCCAGCAGCAGTTCGTCCTTCCCGCCGGGGAAGTAGTGGAACAGCTGGCTCTTGCTGGTCGCGGTGCGGGCCATCACGTCCTCCAGACGCAGCGCGAACACGCCCGCCTCGCGGATCTCCAGGGCCGCGCCCTCGACGATCCGCCGCCTGGTCGCGGCGCCCTTGCGGGTCGGCGGCAGCTGCTCCACCGGCCGCCCCTTCGCCTGCCCCTCCCGTACGGTCACGGCAGCAGCACCAGCTTGCCGGTGGTGCGCCGGGACTCCAGGTCCGCGTGCGCCCGGGCCGCCTCGGCCAGCGGGTAGCGGCCGGTGACCCGCGGGGTGAGCCGCCCGGCCAGGACGAGGTCGAACAGCTCGCCGGCACGCCGGACCAGCGCCTCGCGGGTGGGGACGTGGTGGTGCACCACCGGGTACGTCAGCAGGATGCTGTTCGGCAGGTCGGTGGGCCGCAGCTCGGGCACGCCCATGAACGGGCCGTAGTAGGCGTGCACCCCGTGCGGGCGCAGGGCCAGCTGGGAGGAGCGGAAGGTGTCGGTGCCGCCGCCGTCGTAGACGACGTCGGCCCCGCGCCCGCCGGTCAGCTCCCGGATCCGCTCCTCGAAGCCGCCGCCGGAGTGGACCAGCACGTGGTCGGCCCCGGCCTCCCGCGCGACCGGGGCCTTCTCCTCGCGGGAGACCAGGCCGATCACCCTCCCGCCGCGCGCCTTGACCAGCTGGGTCAGCAGCCGGCCGACCCCGCCCGCCGCCGCGTGCACCACGGCCGTGTCGCCCGGGGCGATCGGGTGGGTCTCGGTGCTCAGATGGCTTGCCGTCAGGCCCTGCATCAGCAGGCCGCCCGCGACCTCGTCCGGCACCCCGTCGGGCACCGCGACCAGCGAGGCGGCCGGGACGGCGAGCAACTCGGCGTAGCTGCCCGGATGGTAGAACCAGGCCACCCGGTCGCCGACGGCGAACTCCGCCACCCCCTCGCCCAGGGCCGCGACGTACCCCATGCCCTCGGCGCCCAGGACCGCCGGCGCCGCCCAGCCCGGACCGCCCTCGGAACGGGCGCCGACGTCCATGAAGTTGACGCCGGCCGCGCCCAGGCGCACCAGCGCCTCGCCGGGGCCGGGCACCGGGTCCGGCAGCTCGGTCCAGCGCATGACCTCGGGGCCGCCGTGCTCCTCGATCCGGATCGCGTGCATGGGCGGACACCTTCCTGTGCGGGCTCGTTGAGGAGACTCATCGAGGAGGCTCGTCGAGGAGAGAGGGGAACGAGCAGGCACGTTAGGCAGCCGGAAATGGACCCACAAGTCCAGAAACCCGTACGGCGACCGGCAGTCACCCCTCGGCCGGCGGCACGGCGGCCAGCGGCACGGCGACGTCCGTGACGTGCTCCCGCGGCCCGGCCGTCTCCCGGTTCGGGTAGTACACCTCCCGGTTCGGCCCGCCCCGCCCGTACCCGCGGGCGGCGACCCAGGCGCCCACCGCGTCGTGGGCGGCGGCCATCGCGGCGAAGCCCCGCCGGGGCAGGGCGGTGTACGCCTCGCGGTGCGCGGGCTCGATGCGCACCGCGAACGGGCCGTGCGGGCCGACGGCGTTCGGGGTGGGGGCGCAGACCTCGACCAGGGCCTCGCAGTCCTCGCCCACCAGGCCGTGGTACACCGCGAACAGCGGCGCGGACAGGCACGCGTCGACCTCCCGCAGCCGCCCGAGCAGCAGCCCGGAGGCCTCGGCGAGGAAGCCGGGCAGCGCGGCGGCGTCCACGTGCCGGCGCACGAACAGGACGTACTGCTCGGGCACGTCGCGCTCGGCGATCTCGAACATGGTGGTGCTCCTTCCACTCAGGACCTCCCGGGCGTAGCCCACCGCCTCCCGGCGGGCCGCGTGCTCGGCCTCCCGCTCCCGCCAGTACGCCAGCAGCTCCCGCTCGCCCGCGCCGGCGTCCCGCTCGGCCGAGCCCGCCTCCCGCCCGGCCGAGCCCGCCTTCCGCTCGCCCCCGTTGCCGCCGGCGTCCCGCTCGGCCGCGTCCAGCACCACCGCGATCCGCGCCAGCGGCAGTCCGGCCGCGCGCAGCAGCGCGATCCGCCGGGCCCGCTCGACCTGCGCCGGCCCGTAGCGCCGCACCCCGGTGCGCGCGTCGACCACGGCCGGCGGCAGCAGCCCCCGCTCGCCGTACAGCCGCAGGGCCTTGAGGCTGAGCCTGCTCCGGGCGGCGAGCTCGCCGATGGTGATCACGTCTTCCTCCCGCACGCCCGCCACTGTGCCCCCTGCCCCTGGGGGAGGGGCAAACGCCGGGCTCGCTCTGTGGCGGTACGTCGGCTTTCCGACCGGATCCGCCCCGCGGAGCTGCGCAGAACCCCGCAGAGCTCTGCCGCCCACCAGTGGCGCGGAGCGGGGGCGTCCACCGGGCCGTGGACCAGGGGTCATCCGTGCGCGGTCGGCCGCCTGTGAGCTGGGAGGGGATGCCCTCGGGTCACACCATCCGTGGACGAACGGCGCGTCCGGTGCCTCGTTGTCGCCGGAAGCGCCCGGACCCGTGTCCGGCCTGGCGGGCCGCGGGGCGGTGATGGCTTGAGCTGATCGTGATTCATATGATGGGAATTCAGTAGTTGTTTGCCAGGGGCGCACTCCTCGGAGTGGGCCCCGGACCAGGGCGCTCCCAGGCGACCGGGCCGGTCACCGGACCCGCTCCGGTCCTCGGGCTCGAATCAGGGGGATGCATTGCGCGGCACCGTGCTCGCCGGCCGCTACCGACTGGTGGACTGGCTGGGCGGCGGGTCGATGGGCGACGTGTGGCTCGCCGAGGACGAGGTCCTCGGCCGCCGGGTGGCGGTCAAGGTGGTGAAACCCGCCCTGCTGGACGAGCCCGGCTTTGCCGAACGCTTCCACGCCGAAGCCCGGGTCATGGCCCGGCTGCGGCACCCCGGCATCGTCGGCGTGTACGACTACGGGCACAGCGGCCACGGGAACGGTCAGGACCGTGGCCGCGACCACGACCACGGCCACAGTCACGAGCACGGCGCCACGGACGGGCGGCGCCCGGTCGGCTACCTGGTCATGGAACTGATCGACGGTCAGCCGCTGAGCGCCGTCCTGGAACGCCGCGGGGCCCTGCCGGTGGCGGAGGCCCTGGAGCTTGCCCTCCAGGTGCTGGAGGCGCTGGAGACCGCGCACGAATCCGGGGTGGTCCACCGGGACATCAAACCGGCCAACCTGATGGTCCGTGGTGACCGGACGGTGATCGCGGACTTCGGCGTCGCCCGGCCCGCCTGCGACGTCCGGCTGACCGTACCGGGGATGGTGCTGGGCACCGCCGCCTACCAGGCACCGGAACAGGCCTCCACCGGGACGGTCACCACCTCGGCGGACCTCTACGCGCTCGGCGTGGTCCTCTACGAATGCCTCGCCGGCCGGCTCCCGTACGAGGGGGAGACCGCCCTCGAAGTGATCCTCAAGCACCTGACGGAGCCCGTGCCGCCGCTTCCCGGGGACGTGCCCGCGCCGGTGCGGGCGCTGGTCGAGCGGGCGATGGCCAAGGAACCCGGCGAGCGCTGGCCCGACGCGGCGACGATGGCCGCCGCGGTGCGCCGCGCCCTCGCGGCGGCCGAGGACGCGCCGCCGACCGGCCCGGCCCGGCCCGGGCCCCGGCCGATCGCCGCACGCGTTCCCCGGGCCACGCGCCGCCTGCGAGCGCTGGCCGGGGTGACGGCGCTGACCCTGCTCTGCGTGGGCGGGGCCGCCGGAGCGACGGTGGTCCGACCCGGGGGCAACGGCGCGCCGCAAGCCGCCGCCCTCACCGGGCCCACGGCCGGCCTCGCGGTGCCGGGCGCTCCCGCGTCCGCGGAGGCCGTCCGCCCGCCCGCCGGGCAGCCGTCCTCCCCGGCGGTGCCCCCGGTGCCGTCGGCCGGACCGGGCACGGGCGAGAGCCCCGCGTCCGCCGCCGCGCCCACCACCGCGACCGCGCCGGCCACCGGGCGGACCGCCGCCGCGCCGCCCCCGGTCCCCTCCCCGCTCGAGCCCCCGCCCACCGCCCCGGCCGCACCCGCCCCCGCCGCCGGTGGGAACCCCGCCACGCCCGCGCCGACCTCCGCCGCCCCGTCCCGGCCCGCCCCCGGCGAAGCGGTCACGCCCACGGCCTCCGCGACGCCGACTCAGCCCGCCCCGCCCACGCAGCAGCCGAAGCCGCAACTTCCCGTCCTGGCGCAGATCACCGGCACCAACGGCGCGTTGGACAACTACCGATCCGCGGACCAGGACGGCAACATGGTCGGCACCTACGTCGTCAACGGCACGTCGGCGCAGCTGTGGCAGCTGGACAAGGTCGCCGAGGGGATGTACTACCTGCGCAACGCCGCCAGCAACTACACCAAGGTGCTGGACCAGGACCGCAAGAGCGGGTTCGTGCGGATCTGGACGAGCCCGCCGTCCGGCTGGAACCAGGTCTGGGCCATCGTGCCGGTGACGGGCGGCTTCGAGATCCACAACGTCGAGAGCAAGCTGTGCCTGACGTCCGAGGGAATCGGCGCGGGAGCCCAGGTGACGCCCTGTTCGAGCGCGCCGAACCAGGTGTGGACGTTCGGCTGAGCCGTCGGCCGCCGGCCGGACCTCCGGCGCGTCACCCCGGCAGCCAGGATGGCCACTGCCGGCGGGGCCGGACGGCGGGCCCGCCCGGGCCGATCAGGGCACGCAGCCGGTTGGCCTCGGGGGAGCCGAGGGAGGCCAGGATGTCGTAGGCCTCCGACCGGCAGGCCTGCGCCGCGCTCCCGTCGCCGTTGCCGTCCCCATCGCGGTCGGCGAGCGCGTCGCCGAGCGCCGCCAGGGCGAGGCCGCGCCCCCGGCGGTCGCCGTCGAGCGTCAGCACCTCGACCGCCCGGTCGGCCGCCGCCACCGCCTCCTCGCCGCGGCCGAGGGCGCGCAGCGACTCGGTGAGCCGCAGCAGCGTACGGCCGGTGCGGCGCCGGTCGTCCGGCCGCAGCAGGGAGAGGGCGTTGCGGTGGTGGCGCAGGGCCTGCTCGAACTCGCCGCGGTCGTGGGCGATCGTCCCCATCGAGTCCAGGGCGAGCGCCTGGAGCTCGTGGTCGGCGAGCCGGTGGCAGATCAGCAGGGACTGGTCGACGACCCGCACCGCCGCCTCGAAGCGGCCGAGTTCGGTGAACGCGCCGGCCAGGTTGAGCAGCTCGGCCGCCACCGAGCGCTGATCGCCGAGCCGTTCCCAGGCCGAGATCGCCGCGGTGAAGCCGCCGACCGCGTCGCCCGGCCGGCCGACCTGGACGAACAGGGCGGCCAGCGAGGCGTGGGCCAGGGCGAGCAGCGGTCCCGGCAGGTCGTGGGCGGCGCACAGGTCACGGGCCTTGATCAGCTCGGCGAGGGCCGCGGGTTCGGATCCGACCTCGGTCAGCAGCCGTCCGAGCACCAGCCGGGCCCTGACCTCGGCCGCCCGGTCGCCCGCCCGGACGGCGGCCTGGAGCAGGACCTTGGCCGCGTGCCCGAGTGGGCGGGTGGCCTGGCCGGTGTCGCACAACAGGGCGCAGCCGAGCAGGAGTTCGGCCGCCAGGCCGAGCCGGGGCGGCTCGGGGAGAGCGGCGTACTGGCCGACCAGCGCGCCGATGCCGTGGTAGTCGACGCGGCCGTGCGGTGCGCCGGTCCCGCCTCCGGTCCGCCCATCGCCCCGCCCGTCGCCCCCCAGGGCGGCGCGGGCGGCCGACGGTCCGAGGGCCGCGACGGTCTCCTCGTGCCGATGGACCGTCAGGCGGGTCAGGACGGCGGCGGGAAGGTCCGCCCCCGCCCCCGAATCCTGAGCGAGCTGTTGGGCGAAGTCACGCAGCAGCCCGTGGTACCGGTAGCGGTCCGGTGGCGCGGTCTCCAGCATCGAGCAGTCCACCAGCGACTCGGCCAGCTCCTCCGCCTCCTCCTCCGGCAGGCCGAGCACCGCCGCGACCGCGCCCGGTGACAGGTCCGGCACCTCCGGAATCGCCAACAGTCGGAAGGCCCGGGCCTGTCCGGGCGTCAGCTGGTCGTAGCCGAAACGGAACGCCGACTCGACGGCGAGGTCCCCGGCGCGCAGCACGTCCAGCCGGCGCCCGGTGCCGGACAGCTTGTCGAGCAGCCGGGCCACGGTCCAGCCCGGCCGGCAGGCCAGGCGCGCGGCGAGGATGCGCACGGCCAGCGGGAGGTGGCCGCAGAGCCGGACGAGTTCCGCGGCCGTCTCCTCCTCGGCCCGCAGCCGCTGCGCGCCGATCACCCGGCCGAGCAGGCCGAGGGCCTCCCGCGGGGCGAAGGCGGCGAGTTCGACGACGTGCGCGTTGGGCAGCGAGCCGAGCCTGGCCCGGCTGGTGACGAGCACGGCGCAGCCGGGCCGGCCGGGCAGCAGCGGCCTGATCTGCTCGGCGTCCCGGGCGTTGTCGAGGACCAGCAGCACACGCCGGCCGGAGAGCAACGAGCGGAACTGGGCCGAGCGTTCGACGAGCGCGGGGGCCAGCGCGTCAGCGCGCACGCCGAGGGCACGCAGGAAGGTGCCCACCGCCTCCTCGGGCCGGGTCGGGCGGCCGTCGGCCCCGTGCAGGTCGAGGTAGAGCTGACCGTCGGGGAACTCGGCGGCCAGCTCGTGCGCGACGTGGACGGCCAGCGCCGTCTTGCCCACGCCGCCCAGGCCCGACACGGTCGCCACGGGCACGGCGTGGGGCGCGAGCAGGACGGCGCGCAGCTCCCCGGTCTGCGCCTCGCGGCCGGTGAAGTCGGCGAGGTCGGCCGGGACCTGGGTGGGCCGGACCGCCGTCTGGTACGGCACAGAGGCCTGGTGCGGGGGGCGGGCCTGGAGGGGCGGGCGGGCCGCGACGGCGGGCCGGGGCCGCGCGGGCGCCACGAGGGCGGCGTCGGCCACCAGGATCCGGCGCTGCAGCTCGCGCAGGCCGGGCCCGGCGCTGACGCCGAGCTGCTCGCGCAGCCGCCGGTCCGCCGCGCGGTACACGCCCAGCGCGTCGGCCTGCCGGCCGGTTCCGTAGAGGGCGAGCATCAGCAGTTCGGAGAACCGTTCCCTGAGCGGGTGTTCGGCCACGACCGCGGTCAGTTCGGCGACGGCCTCACCGGACGGTCCGGCCTCGACCTCGGCCTCCAGGCACGACTCCAGGACGGTCACCCGGCGTTCGGCCCACTCGCCGCGCTGCCGCTCGGCGTAGGGGCCGGGCAGTCCGGACATCGGCTCGCCCTGCCACAGGGCCAGCACCGAGCGGAGTGTGGCGGCGGCGCGGGCGTGCTCACCGCCGGCGCGCAGTTCCTTCGCCTCGCCGAGGAGTCCCTCGAAGCGGTGGGTGTCCAGGCTCCCGGGGTCCAGGGCGAGCAGGTAGCCCCCGCTGAGCGTGGTCGGCGCGTCGGGGCCCAGGACGCGGCGCAGGCGGTGGACGTACGTCCGGATCACGGCGGACGGCTTGGCCGGCGGCTCCTCGCCCCACAGGTCGTCGACCAGCTGACCGGTCGACACCGGGTGGTCGGCCCTCAGCAGCAGCGCGAGCAGCAGGCTGCGCTGCTGCGGCGAGCCGAGCGTCAGCTCCCCGCCGTCCCGCCACCCCCGCAGCGGCCCCAGCACCGCGAACCGTAAACCACTCACCAGCAGTCCCCCCTCGCCTGCGAACGATCCCCCGGGCGCATGATACCGACCGCGTCGCCGCTGCTCAGGGGTGACGCGCTGGGCCGCCGGGGACGGTCCGGGCGCCGGGTCGCCCCGCCTCACCGGTGCGCACCGGTGCCCCGTGCCCCGTTGCCGTCCATCGCCTGTCAACGGGCTGTCGACCGCCTGTCGACAGGTGCGGTCGAGGCTTCGAGCAGGACGACCGCACCGATGCGGTCGGAGAACGAGAGGAACCACCGATGGCGATACGGAAGGCTCTGATGCGCTCGGCCCTGGCCGCGGCCGGCGTCGCCGGACTGTTCGTGACGGCCGCCCCGGCCGGCGCGGCCACCGCGGACCAGCCCTCCGCGGCGGCGCAGACGCTGAGCGCGGCGCGCAGCACGCAGGTCTCGGTCGTCAACTGGACGGGCTGCCAACTGCGCCTGCAGAACACCTGGCTGGACCACGGCATCTGGACGTCGGCTCCGGACGCCATCATCAACGACGGGAACACTGGCCGCTGGCAGTCCGAGAGCAACGGCTTCATGACCGGGACCGAGGGCCACGTCATCTACGACGCGGAGAACTGCGGGAACCCCGGGCTCAACGGCAAGCGCGTCCAGCTCCACTGGAACAACCCGTACGTCGGCAGCAACAGCTACGACTCCGCGGGTTCCGACCCGATGTTCAGGTTCGCGATGAGCGGCGGCAGCGGCAACAACGCCGCCGTGTACTGGACCATCACGGGCCCGTGACCGGCAGCCGGCCCCGGTGAACGGCCGCTTCGCCGGACACCGTTGAGCGGCACGCCGTGACGAGCGGTCGGTGTCGAGCGGTCGGTGACGTGCGGCGGCGGTCCCTCGGGGCCGCCGCCGTGGCCGTCGGTTCAGGCCATCGTGTAGCTGAAGTTGGCCTTGAAGGAGTTCATCGAGCCGACCGCGATGGTCTCGCAGGCCTCGTAGAACTGCTTCTCGTCGTTGGGGTCGAAGCCGTTGGCGGACACGAGCTGGGCCAGAGACCTGAACTCCTGGAGGATGCGGGCGTTGAGTTCCGCGTCGGGCTCCTTGCTGTCGCGGTGGTACTGCGAGTCGGCCGATCCGCCGCCGGTCTTGGCGAACAGGGTGAACTGGTTCATCGCGTCGTGGAGGGTGGCCGTCTCGCCGGCGGCAACCTTGTTGAAGGCCGCCACGGCCGTGGTCGGGTTGGCGGCGGCCCGGCGGAACTCGGCGCCCTGGATGATGGCCACGACCTTGGCGCAGTACTTCTGGGCGTCCTTGGGCAGGTCGTCGAACGGCTTGCTGCCGCTTTCGAGCAGCGCCTTGATGAACCGGTTGGCCAACTGCTGGTCGCTGAGACCGGACTTGGCCTTGGCCAGGTCGAACAGCTGGGCGTAGTCGCCCTCCTGGACGCCGCCGAGGACGAAGTTGCCGGTGGCGCCGATGGTGTAGGAGGCGCCGTCCTCCACGTCGTTGTAGGCGAACGGGTTCACCATCGCCTGCCGGTTGCGGAACGCCTCCAGGTCGAGGCTGACCCCGCGCAGGGACAGCCGCCGGCGCACTTCCTTGTGCCGTTTCACCTGCTCCTCGTCGGAGATCGTCAGCTCGTGTCGCAGGCCCCCGGTGGCGATGGCGGTGGGGGTCACGGGCGTGAGGTTCCTCCCGCTCGCCGCCCGTACCCGCGCGTGGGCCTCGTCGATGAGCTTCTCGTAGGAGGCGAACCGTACGGCTTCCTCCGCCTCGGCCATCCTGCCGATCTCGGCCAGGATCGCCTGCTTCTCCGCATCCGGCAGCCGCTGGTGACGCGCGGCCTTCCACTGGACCTTGTCGGTCTCCTCCGGCTTGCTGATGGTCGCCTTGGCGACGTTGACGACCCGCTGCACCTCCACCGTCGCCCCGCTCCGGGCGTCGAGCGAGCGGCTGGGCGCGTCCGGCCCGGCGACGGACCGCTGCACCGGCGCCGCCATCACCCGGCGCGCGGTGGCCTCCGCCTCGCGCTCGAAGCGGTCGGACGGGTCGCTGACGCGCAGGCCGTTCCCGTCGTCGGTGCCGGCCACGGGGCCGTTGCGCTGCTGGATCACATGGGTCAACTCGTGGGCCAGGGTGTGCTTGTCCGCTCCTCCGGCGCCGATGACGACATGGCTGCCCGAGGTGTAGGCGCGGGCGCCGACCTCCTGCGCCGAGCGCTGCGCGGCCGTGCCGGTGTGCACCCGCACGTCGGAGAAGTCCGCCCGCAGCCGGTGCTCCATCTCCTCCCGGAGCGCGGCGTCGAGCGGCCGGCCCGGCGACCCGAGGACCTGGTGCACGGCGGAGCGCTGCACGGGCGCCGCGCCGCCGTCCGCCTCCCGGTGCCCGCAGCCCGGGCCGTGCCGGTGGCGGGCCTCCTCCAGCATCCGGGCCACGGCGGCGTTGCCGACGGTGCGCTGGAGGGCGGCCACCTCCCGCGGTGACGGAAGTCCCGGCCCCTGCCGCATCGGCATGGCCGCGGCGCGGGCGGCCGTGCGCGCGGTGCCGGCGGCCGGGCGGGCGGGGCGGGCGCCGTCCGGTGTTCTGGCGGCTTCCCGTGCGTGCATGAGGGACCCTTTCCGGGCGGAGGACGGCTCAGCCTCCTGTATACGTGTCACGGCGGGCCTCCGGCCAGGTACGCGGGGGCACTTGTCGCTGCCCCCGCGGGCACATCCGGCCGGTCCGCGCCGCCCGGGCCCAGCCGCCGTACCCGGGGGTCGGAGGCCGGGTCCTTCGGTTCGCGGTGCGGGCGAGCGGCGTGCGGTGCGGGTGCGCGGTGCTTGCGTGCGGTGCTTGCGTGCGGCGCGGATGTGCGGTGTCAGCGTGCGTCGCGCAGGAAGACGGACCGCTCGACGGACCGGTGGCCGTTCGACTCCGCGCCCACCCGAACGTCCACGTCGCCGCCGTTCTTCGGGGCCTGCTTGAACGTGACCCGGAAGGTGTACTCGACCGTGTTGCCGTCGCGGACGCCCGCCACGTCCGGGGCGATCGCGACCAGGCCGCAGTCCTCCCGCAGCTCGACCGGCTTCCACTCCTCGCCGACCCGGGCCTCCAGCGTGACGTCGTTCGGGGTCAGCCCCTCGGAGCTCCACACGGCCACCCGGGGGTGCAGGCCCGTGGTGCCGTCGGGCGAGGAGACCCGGAAGCCGAACGGGAGCGGGTCCGTGGTGATCACGCCCTTGGCCGGCGGCATCACCGAGATCATCTCCGGGCTGTGGCGGTCGACGACCGCGGCGTTCAGCTCGGCCTTCACCATGTCGCGGTAGTCCTTGGAGTTCGGCACGGGGGCGTCGGCCTCGATCGTGATCCGGCCCGGGCGGTTGGCCGTGGACAGCCGCATCCGGTACTCGATGGTCCGGCTCTGGCCGGCGGCGAGGGTGAAGGCCGCGTCGTTGCCCGTGCCCGCGTAGTCCATCCCGCCGCCCTGGCTGAGGTGGTCCAGCTTCTTCCAGCCCGAGGCGTCCTTGCGCTCCAGGGTGCCCTCCGCCGTCGCGAGCACCATCGTGCAGGGCGCGCCCTCGTACTGCTGGGTCGACACCACCGGGGCCACGCCGCGGGAGCCGGTGGCGTCGTTGTTCTTCCAGGTGACGGTGAACGGAACCAGGTCGTTCAGCTCGATCTTCCCGCCCTCGCTCAGACCGCCGAAGGTGATGCCGATACCGCTTCCGCCGGACTGGGCGGGGGCCTTCGGCGGGGCGGGCTTGGTGGCGGTCCCGGCGGTCCCGGCGGCCTCGGTGGTCGGGACGGCGCCCGCGCCGGGGGTGGCCGAGGAGGTGACGGCCGGGGTGGCGGAGGGGGCGGAGGCGGCGACGGAGGCTCCGCCGTTGGTCGGGCCGCAGGCCGCGACACCGACGGCGACACCGACGGCCAGCGGGACGATCTTCGCAATACGGGCGATAACGGACGCGTTCATGTGACAGTCCCCCCAAGGACACGTGGTGATGGTGATGGTGATCGGATGAACGGGCGCCTGATGTCGCGCCCCGAGGAGCCGGCCCGAGCCCCCCGGCTCCGCCGGCTCGCTCTCCCCGCCTCTCACCCTGATAGACGTCCATCCCGCCGGGGGGTTGCAGACCGGTTCGAAGAAACTTTTCGCGACCCCGCCCCCCGGAACGAGGGCGCCCTCTTCCGGGCACACCGCCGGCTGCGCGGCCTGGGCCCGGCGGTGATCGCCGGTCGGGGCGGGGTCCTGTCACGAGCGCCGGTGGTCCTGGCCGGACGCCGCGGACCGGTGTGGGGCCTGCGACGTCCGATCAGCGGGCGGCGACCCGCCGCGGAGGTCGGTGCGTGCGTTCGCGGGGGTCACCGTGTCGTCGAGGCCGCGCGGGACGCGTGCTGCCGGGCGGCGGTGACGACGAGTGAGACGTTCTGCCCGCCGAAGCCGAAGGAGTTGCTGAGCACGGCTTCCTGCGGGACGTCCCGGCGCGCTGCGACGACGTCCAGATCGATGTCGGGCCCGACGCCGGCCGCGGTGAGGTTGCGGGTCGGCGGGATGACGCCGTGCTCCACGCTGAGGACGGCGATGAGCGCCTCGATCGCGCCGGCCGCGCCGAAGAGGTGGCCGAGCGCCGCCTTGGGGGCGGTCACGGTGGCGCGGCCGAAGACCTCCCGGATCGCGCGCGCCTCGGCGACGTCGCCGGCCGGGGTTCCGGTGGCGTGGGCGTTGACGTGGCCGATCCGCCCGGGGGCCAGGCTGGCCTGGGCGAGGGCCTTGCGCATGGCGGAGACCTGGCCGGAGCCGTCGGGGGCGGGTGCCGTGATGTGGTGGGCGTCGGCGGCGATGCCGGCTCCCGCGAGCACCGCGTGGACGTGCGCGCCCCGGCGGGCGGCGTGCTCGGCGCTTTCGAGCACCACGACGGCGGCGCCTTCGCTGAGGACGAACCCGCTGCGGTCCGCGGCGAACGGCCGGGACGCGGAAGCGGGTTCGGCGGTGTACCGCGACAGCGCCTGTGCCTGGGCGAAGCCGGCGACGGTGATCGGGGTGGTCGCGGCCTCGGTCCCGCCCGCGATGACCACGTCCGCCTCCCCGGCGCGGATGAGCCTGGCCCCCAGGGCGATCGCCTCGGCGCCGGAGGAGCACGCCGAGACCGGCGTGTAGGACCCGGCCCGTGCGCCGTACTCGATGCTGATCAGCGCCGCCGCCGCATTGGGCATGAGCATCGGCACCGTGCGCGGCGAGACGCGCCGCGTCCCGGCCGTCTCCAGGACGTCGTCCTCCTTCAGCAGCGTCCGTACGCCCCCGATGCCGGTGCCGATCGCCGACGCGAGCCGGTCCGGGTCCACCCGCGGGGCGCCGGCGTCCGCCCAGGCCTCGGCCGCGGCGACGAGGGCCGCCTGCTGCGAGCGGTCGAGCCGCCGGGCCTGCACCGGGGGCAGTGATGCGGCGGGGTCGACCGCCATCGTCCCGGCGGCGGTGTCGGGAAGGCCGGCGTCCTCGTGGCCGGGCAGGGCGCCGTCGCGGATGCCGCGGATGCCCGACTCGCCTGCGAGCAGGGCCTTCCAGGTGGACTCCACGTCTCCACCGAGCGGTGTGATCGCGCCGAGTCCGGTCACGACGACTTCGGTCCGGTGCATGCCCTTCCGCCTTTCTTGTATGCCATACAAACGAACGGGCCTAGTTGTATCACATACAATTCGGGGGTGGAGAAGAAGAGAACCGAAGCCCGACCGACGCCGGCCCGGTCGGCGGCCGCCCGACCGACGCCGGCCCGACCGACGGCCGCCCGCTCGGCCGGTGTCTCGTCGCGTGACCGCGGCCGCGCGACGAGGCGCCAGCTGATCGAGGCGACCGCACGGCTCTGCAAGGAGCGGCCCGGAGCGGAGATCAGCGTCGCGGAGATCGCGAACGCGGCGGGCGTCTTCCCGAACCAGGTCACCTACTACTTCGGCTCCAAGGACTCGCTGCTCGTGCACGCCGCCTTCCTCGGCCTGCTGCACGACGCCCGACGGATCGAGCGCCTCGGCCGCCAGGCCCCCGACGCGGCGACGTTCCGGCGCAACATCGCCCGCGCCGTCCTGGCCATGCCCTCGCTCCCGTCGGTCGCGCGAGCCCTCGCCGCCGGGATCTCCAAGCCCGAACTCGCCCCCGTCGTCGACCGGCACCTCCAGCTGCTGTTCCGGCAGTCCGGACGCTTCGTGGGCCAGCTCGTCGACGCCCGCGGCTGGGGGGTCCGCCGACCGCTCGACGTGGAGACCCGGACGTTCTGGAGCACCGCGCTCGGCGCCGTCCTGCTCGTCCGCGCCGGCGCCAACGGCACCGTCGCCGACCTCGACCTCGCCGGAGCGCTGACCATCCACGACGAATCCGAGCGCGGCCGCTGAACTCGACTGCGCTGCCCCGCGAATCGGCGCG
The DNA here is from genome assembly GCF_042721415.1 of Kitasatospora sp. NPDC058444. NCBI lineage: Bacteria > Bacillati > Actinomycetota > Actinomycetes > Kitasatosporales > Streptomycetaceae > Kitasatospora > Kitasatospora sp. NPDC058444. The sequence goes on from NZ_JBHXLL010000007.1 coordinate 98,620, forward strand.
AGGTCGGTCGAGCGGCCAGGGCGCGCCCGGGCCCCCAGGGCCTCACCGCTCCGGGGTCGCCGGTCCTACCTGCTCGGGCTCGCCGGCCTGTCCCTTGCTATCCCGAATCCGGACATCTCGTCCCAAGGGGTTGCGTCCCAGAGGTGGACCAAGGCCGTCCAGATGCGGTCGACGAGCGGCCAGTCGGGGGCGTTCCCGCTGAGAGTGACCGTGGCGAGCAGGTCGCAGCCCCAGATGCCGTGCTCGTCGTCAGGCGAAGCGGCGATCACCGACTCCGCGATCCACGCCACGCCCACCTGCACCTCAAGGGTCAGCCAGTCGGCTACGGGACTTCCTGCGGGCCCTCTCGTCGCCAGCGAGCACACGGCGACCTCGTCCACGAACGGACCGGACCGTTCGGTCATCAGGAGAGCACCAGCGGGCAGGAGTTCGTCGAGGAGGCGGCTGACCGCCGCCAGCCCGGTCTCCTCGCCCGAGCGGCAGAAGAACGTGAGCCGGTAGGCCATGGCGTCGGATCCCCAGCTTCCTCAACGACTCGACCCGATCATGATAGTGGCCGTCGTTCCGTAGCCCTGGGGCGTCAGAGTGCCGCTGCTCTCCGGGGCAAGCCAGGACGAGCTCAACGGCCTCGTCTCCGGTACGGGCGCGCTCGTCGGCGGGGGCCGCGGGCTCAGCCTGTTCTCCACCTGCGGGAGGGTCGTTTCCCGGCCGTGGCCGACGAACTCCGTTGCGCTCGGAGCAAGGCGTCGGGCCCTGCTTGCCCGGCAGGACAGAGGCGGCATGCCCAGGCCGCACAGTGGCGCGGGGGGGGTGAGGTCCGGGGCGGGCGGCATCGGGGGGCGCGGGGGGGT
>NZ_JBHXLL010000007.1:99480-112379 GCF_042721415.1 Kitasatospora sp. NPDC058444
AGGGTGCTGTCGGCTTTGCCGCGGCCGGCGGCGCCCGCGCGGGGGGCGCCGGGGCCCGCCGCCCCCGGGGGGGCGGGGGGGGCGCGGGGGGGGGGGGCGCCCCCCCCCCCCCCCCCCCGGCGCGGGGTTCAGGTGCGGGCGGCCCGGGGGCGGCCATGGGTGAGGGCGAGGGTGTGGGTGAGGGTGTGGGTGAGGCGGGGCACTCCGGCAGTCCGAGCGCTTGTGAGTCAGTTCATCGACGCAGAGGAGCCCCACCGCGCGCCCGCCGGCGTCGTGATCGACGACACCGGCGTCCGAGTCAGCGCTGGATCTCGGCCCGCGCCCTTTCGTTCGGCGTGCCGATGTCCCAGAAGCGGAATGTGCCGCGCGCGCCGGCGTAGGCGCCCGTACCGCCGGTGACGGCCATGTCGAGTGGGGTGCTCGTGCCCTTCGTCCAGAGCGACTGCATCGTCAGGGAACCGCCCTCGACTGCCATGGTGATCAGGCACTGCGTCGTGATGTCTTCACCTTCGACCTGAACGACCTGGCACGATCCGCCCCCGCGTCCGACGCTGCGGCCGTCCTGGACGGCGGTGCCGGAGTAGACGTCCATGTCACCCAGACTCGGCCCGGCCGCGCCGAGATCCAGCGCCTCGTACTGGTCGTTCTGAACCTTGAGTTCGAGGACCTCGACGCGGCCCCTTCGAGGGGCGTCGGCGTCTGCCGTGCCCACGGCGGCGAATCCGATCGCGGCTGTGGCCAACGAGGCGGCGACGAGCCTCTTGACCGTCACGTACCTGCTGCTGCTTCCGGTGGTGACCATGGTGGATCCCCTTCGCTGTGAAACTCGTGCGCGAACTCCCTCGACGCTATGACCTGCGAGTTGGTCTTTTCCAAGACCAATCCTGCTATCGCGCCATACCTTCGCGGGCATGACCGGCGCATCCCGCCGGGGCCGCCGGGCCGGGCCGCCACCGGGATGCACAGGAAGTCGGCCCGGCCGACTTCCAGCGCGGACGATGGGCGAGCCCGGTCAAGGTCGAGGGCGGGCCCGCGTGCATGCACACGGGCCCGCCCACAACACCTGGTGCCCGCTCACCCGCCGCTTCCACAAGGCCGTGGGCAGCCCGGCCAAGGGTTGGCCGGGTCGCCCGAGAACGAGGCAACCCAGCAGCCCATCCCACGGTGCACCACTACTTCGGAGCAGGAAGTCGGTAGGACCGACTTCCTGCTCCGAGAGGGCTGGAACCGCCACGCTCCCCAGCACAGGACGCCCGCCCGCCCCCCCGCGAGGGCCGGGCGGCCCGGAAGGAGAGAAGCCGCCGGAAGAGCGGCAACAGGCCCGGGGCCGATCAATGGAGTTGGGCGGGCCCGCCCGAAGAAGGAGAAGAGACGGGAGCCCTCCACCCGCCTCTTCCAGGAACCGCAAGAGCAACGGCGGACCTGGCCAAGCTGGGCCAGGCCCGCCGAAACCACCGCCGAGCAGCACTCGCTTCGCCGCACCACCACTCCCTGCGCAGGAAGTCGGCCGACCCGACTTCCTGCGCAGCGAGCCAGGTTGAGGCGAGGGCGGGGCCGCGGTGAACACGCGGCCCCGCCCTCACACACCGAACGTTCGCCCACCCGCCCCTTCCGCAAAGCCATGGGCGGCCCCGGCCACGGATGGCCGGGGCCGCCGTCTCCACGGCTGGGCCCGTTCACGGCGGCCCGGAGCTCGTTACCGCTTCGGCAGGGCCGAAGCGGTAACGGCACGGCGCACTGCCACTCCGGAGCAGGAAGTCGGCGGGTCCGACTTCCTGTGCGGGGCGCGGGGGTTCAGGGGTGGCGGGTGGCTTGGGTGCGGCAGTGGGTGAGGGCGTATTTGAGGCGGGTGTCGGGGTTGGGGGTGGTGGTGAGGAGTTCGCCGGCGGTGGCCAGGGCCGTCCAGTACAGGGTGGGGTTGCCGGTGCGGGGGAGGGGGCGGGCGGCGGCGAGGGAGAGGTAGGCGGCGGTGAGGTTGCCGGTGGTGAACCAGCGGGTCAGGCCGTGTTGGTGGCCGGGTCGGATGCCGCCCATGGCGTCGATGGCGGTGAGGAAGTGTTGGACGACGGTGAGTTCGGTGTCGGTGAGGGACTTGGGGATGTCGAAGACGCCGAGGGCTTCGAGGAGTTCGCCGGTGTCGGTTTCGGTGCCGGGGCGGGGGTGGGCGAGGAGGGCGTCGTGGCAGTCGTTGAGGCGGCGGGTGGTCTCGGCGAGGGGGATGGTGAGGGCGAGGCAGACGGCGCGGGCGGAGGGGAGGGGCTTGTGGGTGCGGCGGGCGAGGAGGGCGTAGGTGTCGGCGGGGGTGCGGCCGCGGGAGAGGGCGTGGCCGGCGAGGGTGGTGAGGTGCATGGGGCTGTGCTTTCAGGCGGTGACGAGGGAGGAGGAAGGGGCGATGTGGGCCCAGACGTACTTGCCGGTGCCGCCCGGGCGGGAGTCGTAGCCCCAGCGTTCGGCGAGTTCGTTGACGAGGAGCAGGCCTCGGCCGTGTTCGTCGGCGGGGGAGGAGATGCGGAGGGTGGGATGGTTGGTGCCGGCGTCGTGGACTTCGAGGCGCAGACGGGAGCCGGTGAGGGTGAAGCGGATCTCGATGTGGTGCTCGTCGGGGGCGTCGGAGTGCTGGACGGCGTTGGCGAAGAGTTCGCCGAGGAGGAGTTCGGCGGTGTCCGAGTAGCGCTCGCCGGCGGGGAGGCCGGAGAGGTAGGCGCGCAGGAGGTAGCGGGCCAGGGGCGTGGACTCGGTACGGGAGTCGAGGCGCGCGACGAACATGCGGGGGCGGCGGTGGGTTTCGAGCATGGGGGAGTACCTCAAGGGGTTGAACGCATGCTGCTGAAGGAGGGGCCGGACCCGTGGTCACGGAGGTCCGGCCCTGGGATGTCGCTGTCGGGCCGGGTGGTTGGTCAGCCGACGGGGACCGGGACGCCCCGGACGAGGAGGGGGAGGCCGTCGCCGTGTTCCCAGGCGTCCCAGGCGTCCTCGACGCGGCGGCACTGCTCGGCGGCCATGACGTCGCGGAGCTGGTGGCGGGGGACCCAGTGGAGGGCGCGGAGCTCTTCCGGGGGCTGGTGGTGGGTGGCGGTGTTGGCCTGCTGGGGGGTGAGCATTCCGCCCGCGTAGACGAGGTTGAGGCCCTCGGGGAACTCGGCGGCGGGCATGTAGTCGACGGTGAGGATGGTGCGCAGGGGCAGGACGAGGCCGGTTTCGGTTTCGAGGTGCCGGCGGGCCGCGAGGTGCGGGAGTTCGTCCTGCTCGGCACTGCCGCCGGGGAGGATGAGACCGTCCATGTAGACGGGATCGACGAGGAGGACGAGCAGGTCGCCCGATCCGCCGGGGTCCTCGCGCAGGGCGAAGATCTGCTGGCCCGACCGGCGGGCCGGGGGCTTGCTCATGATGCGGGTCCTGCTCAACTCTGCTCCAGATAAGAGGAATTGTTGGCGGGCGGCGGTGGCCGCTCGTCGATGGGAGGGCGGTAGGGCCTTCCCGAGCGCGACTGCCACGAAGACGCTCCCGCGCGGGTAGTTGTCCTTCAGGTTGATGAAGTCCGGTGCGAATTCATGGAGTTGAAGGCGAGTCTCTGGATTCCGCGCGTGAGGCATGGGGTCCCCGAGGGTTGCTCTGTGCGTCCGGTGAATCACCGGGTGTAGCCATAGTGGCGCTTTGCCATCTACGATCGGAAGTGTTTGAACTCTCTAGTTGGCCTCACTTTAAATTGATGGTGACCATGAACCGTCGCACACTTGATCCAACGTCATCACCCTTGGCGGCTCTCGTCGTTCATCTCCGCACGTCACGGGATGCTAAGGGCTTGACTCAGGTAGGGCTGGGGAAGTTGATCGGGTACTCGAACGTCTACATCTCGAATGTGGAGACGGGGAAACAGGCCCCGAGCTTAAACTTCGTCAAGCTCTGTGAGGAGCCCTTGGGGACCAATGGCTCGCTGGAACTCCTGTGGTGGAGCTGGAAGAACGGGTCGTTGATTCCAGGTTTCCCCGAGTTCGCGGCCAAGGAGCGGGAAGCCCTGGCTATCCGGCTCTTCGAGCTGGACATGGTCCCCGGCATACTTCAGCACTCGGACTACAGTGCTGCTTACGAGTCGGCACCTGTTCGACGTGGCGAAGCAACACAGGAGCAGGCGAACGAACGCCTCAGGCTTCTGTCCGTACGGCAGCAGCTCCTTGGCCGGACGCTGGCGATCCACGTTGTTCTCGATGAGTCGGCCCTGCGACGTCCGATTGGCGGACCAGCAGTGATGGCACGCCAGTTGCAGCTGTTGGAACACCTGGCAGCACGGCCCAACATCGTCATTCAGGTTGCCCCTTACCTGCTCGGTGAGGAACGCCCGTTCTCGCATTCGGTCACACTGCTCACCCTGCCGAACCGTGCCATGGTCGGGTATACCGAGACACTGCAACGGGGCTTCCTGGAGCAGGACACCGAGGTCGTGTCAAGGTGGGCTGGAAAGTACGATCGACTCCAGGTGAATGCCCTGAATCAACCGGACAGCTTGGTCGCGATCCGGGAGGCACGGAAGGACTATGAAGGCCATGCAACTTGACCTGACCGGCGCCGGGTGGCGGAAGAGCACGTACAGCAACGGGCAGGGAGGCTGCATTGAAGTTGCAGACGGCTACCTGGGTGTCATGCCGGTCCGTGATTCCAAGGACCCGACGGGGCCGTCCCTCGTCTTCCCGATCGGAGAGTGGGTGTCGTTCGTTGCTGCTGTCCGCAGTGGTGAGTTCGGCGACGTCTGAGCCCAGCTCGGACGTGGCGGCCTCCGCTTGGGGGCGGTTCTAGGGAGCCTTGCGACACGTGGTCGGTTGACCAGGGTCGGGCTGTGAAGTGGCAGTCAGACGCTCGGCTGGGGCAGTCCCCAGCCGAGCGTTTTTGTGTGAGCGGGGGAGGGCACGGATGGGCTGTGAGCGCTATGGAGCTTGACCCGACCGGCGCCAGATGGCGAAGCCTGAGAGGATGACCATGCGCGACGGCACCACCCTCGACCAGGGCGGCTACAGCTGGGCCAAGTCCAGCTACTCGGCCGGTGAGAACGGCAACTGCGTCGAGGTCGGCCGGACTGCGGCCGGCACCATCCCGGTGCGCGATACCAAGCAACATGGGTGCGGCCCCGTCCTGGAGTTCACCCCCGCGGCGTTCCAGGCGTTCGTTGCCGCTGTCCGCAGTGGCGAGTTCAGTGAAGCCTGAGAGGGGCGTCATGACCGACGGCGTGGATCTGTCCAGAGCCCGGTGGCTCAAGTCTTCCTACAGCCAGCAAGGCGGCGACTGCCTTGAGGTTGCGCGTGACGCTCGTGCATTGATGCCCGTCCGCGACTCCAAGGACCCCCAGGGGGCGGTCCTGGTCTTCCCGGCGGAGGCCTGGGAGTCGTTCGTCACCGCTGTCCGCAGCGGCGAGTTCGGCGACGTCTGAGCCCGAGCCCGGACGTGGCGTCCTCCGCTTGGGGGCGGTTCCAGGGGCTTGCGACATGTGGTCGGTTGACCAGAGTCAGGCTGTGAAGAGGCAGTCCGGCGCTCGGCTGGGGTTTTCCCAGCTGAGCGTTCTTGTGCGGGCGGGGGAGGGCGCGGATGGGTTGCGCTATGGAGCTTGACCCGACCGGCGCCAGATGGCGAAGCCTGAGAGGATGACCATGCACGACGGCACCACCCTCGATCAGGGCGGGTACAGCTGGGCCAAGTCCAGCTACAGCAGCAGCGAGATCGGCGACTGCGTCGAGGTCGGCCGGACCGCGGCCGGCACCATCCCGGTGCGCGACACCAAGCAGTATGGGTGCGGCCCCGTCCTGGAGTTCACCCCTGCGGCGTTCCGGGGCTTCCTCGAGGCCGTCAAAGCAGGCGAGTTCCCGGTTCAGCTGTGACGGGTGAGTGACGGATGGGTGGACTCCGGCGAATCAGCCGCCGGGGTCGACCCATCGTCTGAACCGCAGGCCCGGACCGTTCGGGGTCCGGGCCTGCGGGCTGCCCTTCCTGCCAAGAGGTTCGGACGTACTCAGACGCTCGGCTGGGGTTTCCCAGCCGAGCGTTTTTATGCGGGCGGGGGAGGGCACGGATGGGCTGTGAGCGCTATGGAGCTTGACCTGACCGGCGCCGGGTGGCGGAAGAGCACGTACAGCAACAACGGGGGCAACTGTGTCGAGGTGGCTCCCGACTACCCCGGCCTGATCCCTGTCCGTGACTCGAAGGATCCTCAGGGTCCGGCCCTGGTCTTTCGGGCGGAGGCCTGGAGTTCCTTCGTCGCCGCTGTTCGCAGCGGCGAGCTCAGCGAAGCCTGAGAGGATGACCATGCGCGACGGCACCACCCTCGACCAGGGCGGCTACAGCTGGGCCAAGTCCAGCTATAGCAGCAGCGAGATCGGCAACTGTGTCGAGGTCGGCCGGACCCCGGCCGGCACCATCCCGGTGCGCGATACCAAGCAGCACGGGCGCGGCCCCGTCCTGGAGTTCACCCCCGCGGCGTTCCAGGCGTTCGTTGTCGCTGTCCGCAGTGGCGAGTTCAGTGAAGCCTGAGAGGGGCGTCATGATCGACGGCGTGGATCTGTCCGGGGCCCGATGGTTCAAGTCCTCCTACAGCAACAACGGCGGTACCTGCGTCGAGGTGGCTCCCGACTTCCCGGCCTGGCGCCTGTCCGTGACTCCAAGGATCCTCATGGCCCGGCCCTGATCTTTGCTGCCGAGGCCTGGAGTTCCTTTGTCGCGGCTGTCCGCAGCGGTGAGTTCGGCGAGATCTGAGGGGGGCACCATGACCGATCGTGTAGACCTGTCCGACGCCGCATGGTTCAAGAGCAGTTACAGCAACAACGGCGGATCTTGCGTCGAGGTGGCTGCCGACTTCCTTGGCCTGGCCCCTGTCCGCGACTCCAAGGACCCCCAGGGGGCGGTCCTGGTCTTCCCGGCCGAGGCCTGGGAGTCGTTCGTCACCGCTGTCCGCAGGGGTGAGTTCGGCGACGTCTGAGCCCGAGCCCGGAAGAGGCGGCCTCCGCTTGGGGGCGGTTCCAGGAGCCTTGCGACACGTGGTCGGCTGACCAGAGTCAGGCTGTGAAGAGGCAGTCAGACGCTCGGCTGGGGTTTCCCAGCCGAGCGTCTTGCACGCGCAGGGGCTGTGGGCGCTCTGGAGCTCGACCCGGCCGGCGCCGGGTGGCGGAAGAGCACCTACGGCTCACGGCCGGTGGGTCAGGCGGATCACCGTCGTGGAGGCGACCTTGCGTGCTCCGGCCGTCGTGCCGCACCCGGTGCTGATGCTGGTGCCCACGCCGTGCAGCGTGTCGCCGGCGAAACGTGCGCTGTCGGGGGTGACGGTGCCGGTGGCGACCAGTGAGGCGGTCCCGTCGGCCTTGACGACGTCGATGTGCTCGAACCCGAGCGTCGAAACACTGCCGTCCGCCCAGGTGACGCGGGTGGTCGAGGTGTCGCCGTGCTCGTCGCCGGTGCATTCGGTGCGCGGCAGGGTGACGGCATGGTCGACGGTCCCGGCGGCGACGACCCGGCCCGCTGGGTCGACACACGTCACGGTGCCGGTCATGTGCAGGGTGTCGGCCTGGGGAGCGTTGCCGCCTCCCTGGTCGACGGGGCTGTCGAACGTGCCGTGGAGGGTGCGCACGCAGGTGGCGTCGACCTCGGGGTCGGCGGAGGCCGCGCCGGCGGGGATCGCTGCTTCGAGGAGCGCCACGGCGGTCAGTGCGGCGCCGACGAGAACGGGTTTCATGGATCGGACTTTCCCTGTCGGATTCCGGTAAGAGGACTAATTCGATTCCTGCAGCACGACATCGGTTCCGTACACGGGAGCGATGGCGGAGACCCCGGTGACGACGAAATCGCGGATCGCGGTCAGATAGTCGTCACGCTGGACGAGGCCGTCGTGGTCGTTGTCCAGATCGTCGAACGCCTTCTCCGCGCCGGCCTTCGGGTTCCCCATGGCGGTGCGCAGACGGATGAACTCCGCTCGGCCGAGGTACCCGTCGCCGTCCCCGTCCGCCAGGTCGAACATCGCTCCGAGGACGGCACGGCAGGTTCGTTCGAACGCCGCCGGGCCCGCCCAGCCGCGGTAGTCATCGAAGGTGAGACGGCCGTCCTGATCGGCATCCATGTCCCGCCACACGGCCTCGTGGGCGCGACGGGCCTCGGCGACGGCCGGGGCGTGGGCCGGAACACCCAGCGCCGCGGCCACGCGGTCCACCCGCGAGAGGTATTCGGACCGGGAAACGACCTGATCGCCATCCGAATCAAACATTGAGAAAATACGACGTTTCGCATCATCAGACATGGTTGCGCCCCCCGGAATTCTGCTCAGGATTTCTGGAACGCACACTACCGACGGAGATCCCAGTTCCCGGGAGGCGCGCGACTCCGCCACCTCGCTGCTCGTCCGAGGTGGCCGAGCGCATGATCGACCGGAATCGTCCGGACAAGCCCCCAGCGTCCGGACAAGTTCCCAGCGTCCGGACAAATCCCCAGCGTCCTCCCGGCTCGGGCAATCACATCGCCCCCGACGCGCCCGGAGCGGAAAAGCCGGTACCGTCCGCCCGCCGGATGGCGCAGCATGATCCCTGTGTCTGATACCTCAGTCCTCACCCGCACCGAGGCCGTCGAGCGCCACAGCCTGCTCGACGTCCGCACCGTCCACCTCGACCTCGACCTGACCCGCGGCCGGGAGGTGTTCGGCTCCACCACCGTGATCCGCTTCGCCTGCACCACCCCCGGCGCCGCCACCTACGTCGACGTCATACCGGCCGCCCTCCACCGCGTCGTCCTCAACGGCCGTGAACTGGACGTCACCACGCTCCACAAGGGCCGCCTCCCGCTGACCGACCTCGCCGCCGACAACGAGCTCACCGTCGAAGCCGACATGGCCTACTCGCACACCGGCGAGGGCATGCACCGCTTCACCGACCCCGCCGACGGCGAGGACTACGTCTACACCCAGTCCTTCCTCGGCGACGGCCCGCGCGTCTTCGCCTCCTTCGACCAGCCCGACCTCAAGGCGCGCTACACGGTCTCCGTCACCGCCCCCCACGCCTGGACCGTGATCGGCAACAGCCTGGGCGACCAGACCTCGCCCGGCCACTGGGAGTTCGCCCCCACCCCGCCGATCAGCAGCTACCTGGTCTCCGTCGTGGCCGGCCCCCTCCACTCGGTGCGCGCCGAGCACGACGGCATCCCGCTCGGCCTGCACTGCCGCCGCTCCCTCGCCGCCCACCTGGACGCCGACGCCGCCGAGCTGCTGGAGCTCACCCGCCAGGGCTTCGACCACTACCACCGGGTCTTCCGCCACCGCTACCCCTTCGACAGCTACGACCAGTGCTTCGTCCCGGAGTTCAACGCCGGCGCGATGGAGAACCCGGGCTGCGTCACGCTGCGCGACGAGTACGTCTTCCGCTCCGCCGTGGCCGACACCAAACGCGAGGAACGCGCCATGGTGGTCATCCACGAGATGGCGCACATGTGGTTCGGCGACCTGGTCACCATGAAGTGGTGGGACGACCTGTGGCTGAACGAGTCCTTCGCCGAGTACATGGCCTACAGCGTCACCGCCGCCTCCACCCGCTTCACCGGCGCCTGGACCGGCTTCGCCGCCGACCGCAAGCCCTGGGGCTACGACGCCGACCAGCGCCCCTCCACCCACCCGGTCGCCCCCGGCACGATCGAGGACACCGACCAGGCCCTGCAGAACTTCGACGGCATCTCCTACGCCAAGGGCGCCGCCGCCCTGCGCCAACTCGTCGCCTGGCTCGGCGAGGAGACCTTCCTCGCCGGAGTCAACGACTACTTCGACGAGCACGCCTTCGGCAACGCCACCCTCGACGACCTGCTCCGCGCCCTGGCCGCCGCCAGCGGCCGCGACGTCCACGGCTGGGCCGACCGCTGGCTGCGCACCACCGGCGTTGACACCCTGCGCATGACCGACGGCCGCATCGACCACACCTCGGCCGACGGCGCCCTGCGCCCCCACCAGCTGACCGTGGCCCACTACCGCCGCACCGCCGACGGCACCCTGGAACTCGCCGAGCGCGTGCCGCTCGACCTGGCCGCCGACGGCGCCGGCGCGCCACTCGACCCGGCCGCCGCCGACGGAGCCGCCGCCGACCTCACCCTGCTCAACGACACCGACCTCAGCTACGTCAAGGTCCGGCTCGACCCCGCCTCCTGGCAGACCGTCCGTACCTCGCTCGGCGCCGTACCCGAGGAGCTCGCCCGGGCCGTGCTCTGGAGCGCCGCCCGCGACCAGGTGCGCGACGGAGAGCTGGCGCCCGCCGAGTACCTGCGGCTCGTCGCCGACCACCTGCCCGGCGAGACCTCCGTCCACCTCGTGGACGCGGTGCTCTCCTTCGCCCACGAGTTCGTGGTCGACAGCGCCGTGACACCCGCCGAACGCCCGGCCGCGCTCGCCGAACTGGCCCGGGTCTGCCGCACCCTGCTGCGGCGCACCGAAGGCGAACCCGACCGCACCGGCCTGCGCCTGGTGGCCGCACGCGGCGTCATCGCCACCGCCGCCGACCAGGCCCAGACCGCCGAACTGCGCGACTGGCTGGCCGCCGGCACGGTACCCGGCGGGCCGGCGCTCGACCCGGACCTGCGCTGGCAGCTGCTGCTGCGGCTGTGCGTGCTCGGCGCGGCGGGCGAGCCGGAGATCGCCGCCGAATTCGCCGCCGACCCCAGCGACACCAGCGAGCAGGGCGCCGCCCGCTGCCGCGCCGCACTGCCCGACCCGGCGGCCAAGGAGACCGCCTGGCAGGCGCTGTTCCACGGCGAGCTCTCCAACTACCTGGCCGCCGCCACCGCCAAGGGACTGTGGCAGCCCGAGCAGGCCGAGCTGCTGGACGAACTGACCACCCGCTACTTCAAGGAACTGGGCCCGGCCGCCGCCCGCCGCGGCCCCGCCCTGGCCCGGGTGCTCACCACGGCGGCCTTCCCCGCCCACGCCGCCACCGAACACACCGTCCGGGCGGCCGAGGCCTGCCTGGCCGACCCGGACCTCACCGTGGCGACCCGGCGCGGACTGGTCGACCAACTGGACACGCTGCGCCGCGCGGTCCGGGCCCGGGCGCTGACCGAGCGGTAGCCCTCGACGCACGGACGCACGACGCACGCAGGGCGGCGGCACGGGGCAGGGACCCGCGCCGCCGCCCTCACGCATCCCGTACCGGGCCGAAGCGTTCCGTCCGCGTCGGCGGCACGCCGTAGTCCGTCAACTCGATCGGGTTCGAGAACTCCTGTCCGCTGTTCGGCCCGGTCATGTCCTCTCCGCGCAGATACCGGCAGAACCATTCCGCGAATGTCAGGTCGTAGCGGTAGAACTCGTTGTCGTGGCCGACGTAGACCACGATGCACCAGCCGTACCCGGTGCCGGTGCGCAGCAGGAACACCGCTTCCCCGTGCGCGGTCGGCATGACGGGGATCAGGCCGTCCGGCGCGCCGAACCCCAGGGGTGCGGGGAATCCGGGGAAGTTCTCGTCCGTGAACTCGCAGTCCTGGTAGGCGACCACGGTCTCCCGGATGTACCTGCCCAGGTCCCGCCCCTGCGTGGAAGGGCCCCTCAGCGAGATCGACCGGCCGATCTCGATCGGCGCGTAGCGCTCGGCCAGGGTCTTGAAGTCTCCCGGCAGTTCCACGCCCAGCTCGGCTTCCAGCCCGTGCCAGCACTCCGCCGGAACACCGGGCCCGCTGGGCGGCCCGATGATCCCGCGTACGTCTTCCAGAAAGTCGATCACGGGTTGGATCCTGTCAGATCGGGCAGTTCGCGGTCCGAGGGGCGTTCGCCCTCTTCCCCGTTCCTCCCTGGTCACCGAGCGGGAACATCCTCCCGCTGAAGGGACCCAGGCCCGCACTATCCCGTTGGCGGATCACGGCGGGTGCTGCTACCTTTCCGGAGGCCGTGTGAGAGAACGAGGAGGTGGTACCCGTGAACGCAGTATCGACATGGGTGCTCCCCTCCGGGGTCACGGTCGGGCGATAGGTCGTCGTCCGGGAGCGCCATTGTGAGCACTCCCGAAAGGCACGACCATGCACGTCACTTCCGAACAGCGTCTCGACGGCGACGTCCTCGAGCGCGAGTTCACCCTCGGCGAGATCCCCGGCATCCTGTGGACGCCCCAGTCCGCGTCCGCCTCGGCTCCCGCGCCGCTGATCCTGATCAGCCCGCCCCCGCTCGGACTGCGCACGATGTACCCGCGGCTGTCGGCCCGGGCCCGGTACTACGCGGCGGAGTACGGCTTCGCCGCGGCCACCATCGAGCTCCCCGGCAGCGGTGAGCGGCCCCGCTGGCCCGCCCTCGAGCAGGCCCGTGCCGACCTGCGCCGGGTGATGGAGGCCGGCGAGCCGCTCACCGACGAGATCGTCGACGCCCTCGTCCTCCCGGTGGTCGACAGGGCCGTCCCGGAATGGCGGGCCGCCCTGGACGCCCTCCTCGCGCTGCCCGAGGTCGGCGGACCGGTCGGGTACGAGGGGGGACTCATCTCCATCGGCATCCGGCTGGCCGCGGTCGAGCCGCGCATCGCGGCCGCCGGTCTGTTCGCCGGGAGCTTCGTGCCCCGCGCCATCGTCGAGGAGGCCCGCCGGGTCACCGTTCCGCTGCAGGTCCTGCTGCAGTGGGACGACGAGGGGAACAACCGGCAGGCGGCCCTGGACCTGTTCGACGCCTTCGGCTCCCGGGAGAAGACGCTGCACGCCAACATGGGCGGGCACGCCGGCGTCCCGCAGTTCGAGACCGACGCCGGGGCCCGGTTCTTCGCCCGGCACCTGAAGCAGTGAGGCCGGGAGCGCCGGCCGTCCGCTGCGGCGGGGTCGGCGAAGGCTAGAACCGTGGGGGCGCGGCCCCCCGGGGGGGGGGGGGCCCCCCCCGTGACGTAGAAGGCGACCCCCGCCCGCGGGCGCCGAAATGGGGACGCCAGGCCGACGCA
>NZ_JBHXLL010000007.1:112389-272606 GCF_042721415.1 Kitasatospora sp. NPDC058444
GTTCCCCCCCCCGCACGCTGCGGGGGCGGGGCGGGCGGGGGGGGCCGCGGGGGGGGGGGGGGGGGCCCTGGCTCCCCGGGGGGCCCCCCCCCGGGGGGGGCCCCCCCCCCCCCACGCCTGTTCCTGAGTCGGCGTACGCCGCCGGGGGGCCGACTTAGGTCGACGGCGTCGCCTTCCCATGCAGTCGGATGACTGATGTCTCCCCTGTGTCCTCGCCGCCACAGTGGTGTCGCTCCGCGAACGAGAGAACGCACCGTCGGAGCAGACCCCCTGGCAGCAGAGAGAACAGAGGAGACCAGTGATGAACCTGCGGCGAATGGCGACGAGGCTCGCGATCGGTGCCGCCACCGTGGCCGGGGTGCTCGCCGCCACGACGACGACCGCGAGCGCCGACATCCTCACCTCGATCGAGACCGGTCCCGGCAAGTGCCCCGCCAACTGGGTGTGCCTGTGGAGCGAGAACAACTACATCGTGGGGAACCCGAAGGGCGGGGTCGACTACGGGGCCGTGGGCGCGAACGAGAACATCGCGGACCTGGGGAAGTTCAAGTTCGAGAGCAAGCTCTGGCGCTGGAAGGGCATGACGGACGAGGCGTCCTCGGTCGTGAACAACACCGGCAGCAGCATCTGCTTCTACGAGCACACCAACTACGGCGGCCTGGAGTTCAGGATCGGCCCCTGGGAGAAGTGGGCCTCGGTCCCGTCCTGGATCAACGACAAGATCAGCTCCTTCAAGTACTGCTGACCCCTTACCTCCTCGACCTGAACGGATCGTCATGAAGCTCTCCAGGAACCTGGCCAAGCTGGGCCTGTCCGCCGCCGCCGCCGCCGGCCTGATCGTGACCGGGGCGACCTCCGCGAGCGCCACCAACGTCTACGACATCGGCCACGGGGCCGGGTCGTGCCCCGACGGCTACGTCTGCCTGTGGTCGGAGGCCAACTTCATCCGGGGCGGGACCATCAACGACGCGAAGTTCGGCTCCTTCGCGTCGAACCAGAACACCGGCGACATGGGCAAGCTCCAGAAGCGCGACTCCGGTGGGGACAAGGGCATGCAGGACATCACCTCGTCGGTGCTGAACAACACCGGGAGCAGCATCTGCTTCTACGAGAACAACTGGTACGGCGGCCTGGAGTTCAAGATCGGGCCCGGGGAGCACTGGCCCTACGTCCCGTCGTGGATCAACGACAAGATCAGCTCCTTCAAGTACTGCTGACCCCTTCCTCTCCTTCCAGCTGAACGGATCGTCATGAAGATTTCCCAGAAGATGACCAGGCTCGGCCTGTGCGCCGCCGCCGCCGTCGGGCTGGTCGTGACCGTGGCGGGCTCCGCCAGCGCCAACACGATCCTCGGCATCGGGCAGGGAGCCGGAGCGTGCCCCACCAACTACGTCTGCCTGTGGACCGAGAACAGCTACGTCGGCAACACGGGCTCCACCGGCAAGTTCCCGGCGATCGCCTCGGACCAGAACATCAGCGACATGGGCAAGCTGAAGCGGGACAACGGCCTGTGGCAAGGGATGCAGGACGTCACCTCGTCGGTGCTGAACAACACCGGGAGCAGCATCTGCTTCTACGAGCACAACGACTACGGCGGCGCGGAGTTCAGGATCGGCCCCTGGGAGCGGTGGCCCTCGGTCCCGTCGTGGATCAACGACAAGATCAGTTCCTTCAAGTACTGCTGACCCGTCGCCGGCCCCGCCCGGCCACCGCACGTGCCTGACGAGCAGGCCCGGACCGCCTCCACGCGGTCCGGGCCTGCGGTCTGTTCCCATTTCCGCCGGCTGCGGCAGGCTCGGCACCGGCCGACGACCCAGTGGGGCGGAGGAACCCGACGCAGACTGACGCGGTGCCGGCGCGGCCCGCCTCGGGGCCGTAGTGCCGGTCAGCGTCGTGGGCTCAACGTCCATGACGGGCCGTCTGGACGGTCGAGCCACACCTGCTGTCCGGCGCCCGTGACGGTGATGCCGTACCGGTCTCGGGCCGGCCGGCCGTGGGCCCGGTACACGCGGTGCGCCGATTCGAGTTCGGACCACAGCGGGCGTGGGCCGGTCTCGGTCACGGTGCCGTCGGGCCGCAGTTCGGCGATCGATCCGTTCGACGTCCACACCCGGGCGCCGACCGGTGTCCCGCCGTCGCCGAGGTCGTACTGCCAGCCGAGCGGTGGCATGGTGATGCTGACCAGGAAGCGGAAGTCCTCGTCCGCCAGGGCATCGGCACCGATGGCGGACGGCCGGCGGTCGCCGTCGGAGAGCTGTGGCCGGCGGATGATCCCGCTGTCCCCGACTGTCCGCAGGGGCATGAAGTAGGCAGGGGTGGTGAGGAACCGGCCGTCGGCCTCGGCTTCGCCGGTCCGGTGGACACGTGCGATGCCGTATCCGACGGGCGCGACGATCACGCCGCCGGGGGCGAGCTCGGGCAGCCACGCGAGCGGGATGCGGGAGAGCCCGCACGTGGCGATGATCGCGCCGTAGCGGCGTGGTTCCGATCGCCCCGGCTCAGTGGGCGAGTGGGCGGCGGCGCCGTCGCCGGTGAGCACCGTCGGCCGGTAGCCGGCGCGGCCGAGGCGGCGCCGTGCCGTGTCGGTGATGTCGTGGTCGATGTCGAGGGTCACCACCTGGTCGTCGCCGTAGCGATGGGAGAGCAGCGCGGCGTTGTAACCGGCCCCCGTACCGATCTCCTTCACCCGGATGTCGGCCCGCTCGCCGAGCGCTTCGAGCATCACGGCCATCAGGGAGGGCTGGCTGGACGACGACGCGGCGTTCCCGTCGATCAGGTGGGTGACCAGTGCCCGGTTCTCGTACACGGCCTTCAGCCACTCGGCAGCGTGCCCGGGGTCGTCACCGCTGACCCGCTGCTGACTGCCGCCCTGGCCCTGCCGGTAGAAGTACGGCACGAACAGGTGCCTGGGCACGTCCCGGAACGCGCGCTGCCACCCCGGATCGGTGAGGGAACCGTCGGCGATCAGCGCGTCGACCATGGCCTGGCGCAGGCTCTCGGCAATCGGCTCGGCAGCGTCGGTCACGTGGTGCCCTTCTGGAGGAGATCGGTGATCGCGTTGGTGACGGCGTCGCGGGTGACGTCGATCCAGGCCCACTGCCCGCCCGGGTTCACATCGACCAGCCAGTGCGTCCCGGACCGGTCCACGATCAGGTCCACGGCAGCGAAGACGAGTCCGAGACGCCGCAGCATGTCCAGGATGCCCGTACGGATCGGTTCAGGAAGCCGTGCCGGGGTGTAGGTGAGGTTCTTCGAATCGGTACGCCAGTCCAGCCGGCCGGGGCCGTCCGGGGCGTCGATCCGCACGGGGAACAGCTGACCGGCGACGCAGGTCACCCGGACTTCGTACGCCTTGTCGGTGATCTCCTGCTGGTACAGGTGCGCGGTCAGCGCCGTACGCGGATCGTCCCACCGGTCTTCGGGGACACGGGTGGTGTACATCTGGCCCCGCTGCCCGTTCTCGGTGTGGACGATCCCGCCGAGTACCTTCGTGACGATCCGGCCGCCGCATCGCTCGGCGAACTCGCGTACCGCCCTGGGGACGTTGGTGACCAGTGTCGCCGGCACGGGCAGCCGGGCCCCGGCGGCGGCGGTCAGTTGCGCGGGCTTCGTGCAGTCGGCGTTGCGCTCTGGGCGGTTGACCCACAGCACCCCGGGCAGCGAGCCGAGAACGCCGGCGAACGCCCGCTTGGCCTGCGAGGCGGCGAACCGCTGCTCGGGGCCGGACATGCCGGCGGCGAACCGGAAGGCGGTGGGCTTGCGCCACCACACGGACGCGAGTTCGGACAGGTCGACGCCCCGCAGGGCGCCGCTGAGGGTGCCGACCCACTGGCCGTCGGGCCCCAACTCGGCTGTCATGGTCGTGCGCTGCGGGAAGTCGGCGACGTCGGTGCGCCAGAACGGGATGCCTCGGGCATTGAGCTCACGCAGGACGTAGTCGGCGGTGGGGTCGAGGTCGTGGGTGATGACGAGCACGCGGGGAGAGGTGCCCCGCGTGCTCCTGGCGCCGTCGGACATCAGTCGTCGTTCTGGTCGTAGTCGACGCTGATCACGGTCTGCCCGTCGGACTCGGTCTGACAGCCCGATCCGTCCATGGTGGGCAGGTCGATCGCCGTGCGGCCGTCGATCAGCGACAACTGCGTGTCGGGGTCGACGCGGGCGGGCGGCAGCGGCGCGACGGTCACCGGGTTGGTGATGGCGTCGAGCCCGAACGGCCGGGTGGCGAGCGGGCCGGTCGGCTCCGCGTTCACGGCGATGTTCAGCGTGGGCAGTCGATCGGTCAGAACGGACATGGTGTCGCTTCCCCTCAGGTCGGGTGGTGCGGTTGCCGGCACCGCGTTCGGGGACGGGAGGTGTCGGCCGCCGTGGGGGCATCTGCGGCTGACACACCACTTCGTGACGGCGCATCAGCACGGATCCACTGTGACCATGCGTGCACTGTCGGTGAACGGTTGGGGCGTATCACTTTCCGAAGTCCTACCGGACGCAAGTGATACGCCCCGTATCACTCGTCAACTGATGATCGTGGAAGTCCCGAGGATGCCGGAGAGCTTCCGAAGCTTGGCGGTGGTCGCGCTGCCGACACTTGCCTTCTGGGCGATCACTCCTGGCAGAGCCTGGTGCCTGGCCCACCCGGGGGCGGCCGAGCACACGTCCAGCAGGGTGTCCAGCGCCGTGTCCGACTGCCGGGTCTCCGCCTGGGCGAGGGCGACGTCCAGCAGCATCCGATTGCGCGCGGACGGGGTGAGGCTGGACGTGTCGCCGATCGACGAGAACAGACCGAGGGCTTTGCCGGGGCGCCCGGTCGACACCGCGATGCCGATGGCCTGCGCGGTGACCGTGGCCGGCCCGAACGCCGTACCGTTCACCGTGACGTCCCGGCCCATCCGGGCGGCGACGGCGTGCCCTTGCGACAGCAGATCGTCCGCGTCCGCGACGTCGCCCAGCCGTGCCGCGATGACGGCGGCGAAGGTCACGTGCCATCCGTACGTGGCGAGCAGATCGAGATCACGGTCCCCGTACCGGGGCTCGATCGCCTCGTAGGAGAACCGCGCGGTCTGCTCGGCCTGGTCGAGCCGGGCATCCCGCAGGTAGATCCACGAGCGGCCCGATGCGACCATGGCCGAACGGACGGTATCCCCGGCCTGGTGGGCCTGGTGCTGCGCATGGCCGATACCGGCGTACGCGAGGTCGCGGGCGCCGAACTGGTTCGCCACGTAGGCGGCGAGCCGGTAGGCGTCCGCGAGGAAGCCGGCCGCCGCGCCCCGCCGGTCGGTGGTTGCAGCCCGCAGAGCGGCGGCGGCTTCGCGCAGAGCCGGAGCGACACGCACGCCCGCGCCGACGAAGTCGCCGACACGGTAGGCCTCCCATGCGGCGCCGAGTCCGGCACCCAGCTCGGCCGGAGGCGGTGGCTGCACGTCGACACCGGCCCCGGCGGCGGTGTCGTGGACGGCGCGGGACAGTTCACGGATCATCGCCCGGTCGGTACCGCGCATCGCGCGTCGGGGCGCCTGCTGGCCGAGGACCACCGAAACGTCCGTGTTCAGCGCGGCCGAGATCCGAAGCAACGTTTGAAGGCTCCCACCGAGATCGCGTTCGGCCTTGCGGATCGTTGCCACCGAGAGTCCCGAGGCCTCGGCGAGTTGCTCCTGGGTCATGTCCGGGCCGCGCAGAAGTTTGATCCGCTCGCCTGTGGTGTAGTCGGTCCACTGCGTCATCCTGGGTTCCTTCCGGGTGCACGGCCGTACTCGGAAGGTACCCGCCACGTCCGGAGCGACGGGGCGCTTGTCCGCTGTTCGCAGCGGCGCGTTCGGCGAGGTCCGAGCCCCAGTCCGACAGCCCAGTCCGACAGCCGCAGGCCCGGACCGCCTCCACGCGGTCCGGGCCTGCGGTCCCTAGCGGGAGCCTTCAGTCCGTCGGTGGCCGTTCGGTCAGCTTCTGCTGGCGCCTGGCCTGCTTGGCAGCCTTGCGTTCGGCCTTGGTCATTCCTCCGGGGTCCGTGCCGGTGGGGGCGTCAACGGCCGCCGGGGTGGTGCCGGAGGGGCCTGTCACCACGCCTGCCGGCTGTGCCGGGGACTCGGCCTTGGACTTGCGCAGGTTCTTGGCGACCCTCTCCAGAGTCCGCCCGATCTCTCGGAGGCGCTCCCACTCCTCGGGCTCGAAATTGCCCGTGTGTTCCTTCCGGTAGCGGCCCAGTTCCTGCGTGAACTGGGCCGCTTTGCTCAGGCCGTGGTGAATGAACTCGTCTTTGTCCGCGTTTTCGGTGAGTACGTCCGCCAGTTCCCCTTCGGCGGTGATCTGCGGGTAGAGGGTCAGCAGGTCACGGGCGTCCCTCTGCCGCTTCTCCGCCAGGACCTCTCCCTCCTTCTCCTTGCGCATGGCGAAGGCGGTCACCTTGTCCGTGAACAGGCGCAGAGGCGCCACGACCGTCAGGGGAACCCGGGCGGAGCTCTCGTGCACCTGCATGTTCCGCGTCTCCGTGGGCACTTTGCCCAGCGTGACGCTGACCTCGGCCCCGCCGAACGTGCCCTTCACCGTCGTGCCGTTGGGGTCGGTGCCCGCTTCGTCCTGCAGCAGGGCTTCGAGGTACGCGATGACCTCCCGGCGCAGCTGCGGGTCGTTGCCCTCGGGGTCGGAGATGTGGAGCCGCAGATCGAGATCCTGGACGGGCCGGGCGGCCTTCAGCGCCGCCACCCCGCCTCCGCCGCCGATGCTCAGATGCAGCCCGCTGACACCCAGCCGGTCCTTGACGTCCTTGCTGATGATCCGTTCCAACGCGGCCGCGGTGCCCAGCCGGAACTCGGATTCGGCGTCGGTGTCCGCTCCGCCTTCGGCGCGCTGTACGGCGGCCGGAGGACGGGCCGGGACGTGGCCGGCGGCGTGCCGGTCCCGTCCGGGCTGGGCCTGGGAGCGGCCGGCCTGGCGGAGCATCTGGACGACCGCGGCGTTGCCGACCGTGGCCTGGAGGCCGAGCAGCCGCGTGGGCGGGGCGGGGCTGGGTTTGCGGGCGGGAGTACGGCCGCCTGCCTCGGTGGCTCTGGTGGTCTCGTGATCGTGCAAGGAAGGCTCTCCACAGGCGCGGGGCTGTCGACTCCTCCTTGATACTGGGCCGGGGGAACCAGTGCCAGGTACGGGCGGGCAGCAAAGGTTGCCCGGGCGGGCAACGCGCCAGTGCGTGCTGGAACTCGCATGCGGGGCGGGCGACCGCGACTCCGCCGGACCGCGGGCCCGGACCGTGAACCGGTCCGGGCCCGCGGGTCGCCCCTCAGGGTCCTACGAGCCGGCGGTGGCCGCCTCCAGGGTGGTGGCCATGACCGGGCTGGTGAAGGTGTTCGTCGCGTCGCCCGTGGACTCGTGGTACGAGCCCCACTTGAGGTAGTTGCGGTCGCCGTCCCAGGTGGTGCCCTTGAAGGTGCCCGAGCCGGTGGTGAACGTCTGCTTCACGCCGTCGAACCAGAAGTCGATGGTGCCGTCCGTGCGGCCCAGGCGGATCTTCAGGGCGTAGGAGTGCCAGGTGTTGTTGGCCGTCTGCGCGGTCCACAGGGAGTGGGAGACGTGGGCGGTGTCCCACTCCTGGAGGCGCACGCGCCCGTTGGCGATGTCGATCTCGATCGGGTGGTTGGCCGTGTCGGTGCTCGGCGAGCACTTCAGCTGGAACACGTACCGGCTGTTGGTGTCCTTGACGTCCACCTTGGACGACCAGCCCAGGTAGAAGGTGTCGCCCTCCTTCAGGTCCGGGCTGAGCGTCTCGCAGCGCTCCTCGCCGGCGGCCTGGAAGGCCCGCCACACGCTGCCCTTGACGGAGTCCTTGACGACCCCGAAGTTGCCGGCCGCGCACTGGACCGCCTTGAACGAGGACGGGCCCGTGCTGGTGCTCGGGGTCCACAGGACCTTGCCCGCGTCGGCGGCGGAGGCCTGGCCGCAGGTGGCCGCCAGGGTGGCGAACGTGGCGAGGGCGGCGGCCGCGGCGGCGGCCTTGCGGCGGCGGGGCAGAAGGGACATGCCTCTCCCGGGGGGTGAGTGACCGGATACTGACGTGCGGTGATTTGACCACCACCCGGCCGGGTCCGGCCAACGGAACGGCCGGCGGAAGATCCTTTTCGGACTTCCGCCGGCCGTCCTCCCGAGCCTGAACCCGGACCCGCCGCCGTCCGTTACGGCTTGCCCGGCTGCCCGTCGGCGTCCTCGTCGTACGAGGACGTGCCCTCGTCCAGCAGCGGCTCCTGCGTCTTGAGGTGCGCCGGCGCCAGCGCCCGCAGCGCGTGGTAGCCGGTGATGACGACCAGCGTGCCGAGCGCGATGCCGCTGAGGCTGAAGGTGTCGGTGAACTTCAGCGTCACGTTGCCGATGCCGATGATGATGCCCGCCGCGGCCGGCACCAGGTTCAGCGGGTTGCTCAGGTCCACCCGGGACCTGGTCCAGATCTGCGCGCCCAGCAGCCCGATCATGCCGTACAGGATGACGGTGATGCCGCCGAGCACCCCGCCCGGGATCGCGGCCACGATGGCGCCGAACTTCGGGCACAGGCCGAACAGCAGCGCGAAGCCGGCGGCGCACCAGTAGGCGGCCGTCGAGTAGACCCGGGTGGCGGCCATGACGCCGATGTTCTCCGAGTACGTGGTGTTCGGCGGGCCGCCGACCGCGGTGGAGAGCATGGAGCCGATGCCGTCCGCGGAGATCGCGGTGCCCAGCTTGTCGTCCAGGTTCGAGCCCGTCATCTCGCCGACCGCCTTGACGTGTCCGGCGTTCTCCGCGACCAGCGCGATCACCACGGGCAGCGCGACCAGGATCGCCGACCACTGGAAGGACGGGCCGTGGAAGGTCGGCAGGCCGATCCAGTCCGCCTTGCCGACGCCCGACAGGTCCAGGCGCCAGTGGTCGGACATGTGCCCGCCGCCGTCCACCGAGTGGATCTTCCCGAAGACCCGGTCGAACAGCCAGGAGATCCCGTATCCGAACAGCAGCCCCAGGAAGATCGCCACCCGCGACCAGAAGCCGCGCAGGCACACCACGGCCAGGCCGGTGAACAGCATCACCAGCAGCGCCGTCCACTGGTCCTGCGGCCAGTACACCGAGGCGGTCACCGGGGCCAGGTTGAAGCCGATCAGCATGACCACCGCGCCGGTGACGATCGGCGGCATCGCGGCGTGGATGATGCGCGCCCCGAACCGCTGGACCGCCACACCCACCAGGAACAGCACCACGCCCACCACGAACACCGCGCCGGTCACCGTGGCGCTGGTGCCGCCCTGCGCCCGGATCACCGCGGCCACGCCCACGAAGGACAGCGAGCAGCCCAGGTAGCTGGGCACCCGGCCCTTGGTGGCCAGCAGGAAGATCACGGTCGCCACGCCGGACATCATGATCGCGAGGTTCGGGTCGAGCCCCATCAGCACGGGCGCCACGAAGCTCGCCCCGAACATCGCCACCACGTGCTGGGCGCCGAGCCCTACCGTGCGGGGCCAGGAGAGCCGTTCGTCGGGACGGACCACCGCCCCCGGTGCGGGCGTGCGCCCGTCACCGTGCAGCTTCCAGCGCACGCCGAGATCCATGGTGATGTTTCGCTTTCTCTGTACTTCCGGGGAACCGTTCGCACCATTGTGGTGGCCGCCGGGTGTCCCGGCGATCACGCGCAGCCGCGTGAGCTGCGGAGACGTGGGGTGGGGCCGGACGGGCCTGATGCTGTCGGGATCTTACGGGCCCCGCCCGCGCGTCGCGGATCCGGCCGCCGCTCGGACGCCCGTTCGCGGGGCGCCACCCGTGTGGGCGTATCGCCGCGTCGCCGCCCCTCCATCCGGCCCGCCGCCCTGAAGACTGGCCGCAACCCGTAGGACCCACCGAAGAAGGACGTGCCATGGCGGAAGAGCTGTACGCGACGCTGAAGACCAACAAGGGCGACATCGTGGTCCGGCTGCTGCCGGACCACGCCCCCAAGACCGTCAAGAACTTCGTGGAGCTCGCCACGGGCGAACGGCAGTGGACCGACCCGAACACCGGTCAGCCGAGCAACGCGCCGCTGTACGACGGCACGGTCTTCCACCGGGTCATCGAGGGCTTCATGATCCAGGGCGGCGACCCCCTGGGCAACGGGACCGGCGGCCCCGGCTACAAGTTCGCGGACGAGTTCCACCCGGACCTGGCGTTCACCAAGCCCTACCTGCTGGCCATGGCCAACGCCGGACCGGGCACCAACGGCTCCCAGTTCTTCATCACCGTCGGGCCGACCACCTGGCTCACCGGCAAGCACACCATCTTCGGCGAGGTCGCCGACGAGGCCGGCCAGAAGGTCGTCGACGCCATCGCGACGACGGACACCAACCCGCGCAACGACCGCCCGGTCCAGGACGTGGTCATCGAGAAGGTCGTCATCGAGACCCGCTGACCGGAGGACCCCCCGGCCGGCCGGGGCCTCCGGGGGCCCCGGCCGCAGGCCGGCCCGGAACGGCGCGTCAGGTGACGACCCACCCTGCCGCCCCGCCGCCCCGCCCCGCGTTCCATGCACGCGTTCCAGGGCCCCGGCATTCCCCCTGCTCAGGGCCCGTTCCGGCGTCCCACCGTCCCTGATCGGCCGTTGCCCCTGGCGCCCGGGACGGATCACCGGGCAAGCTCCGTCCGGCGGGTGCCGGCGGCGGCCTCGGCCACACCGAGACTTCACCGGCCGTCCACTTCGACGGCCCCTCCGGCAACGAGAGTGTCGGCGCGGGAAGCAACCCTTCGTTGCCCTCGCGGGGTTTGTCCATCGACGGCTCGTTCAAGGCCGGCTCCTGGCAGCAGGACATGGACGACGCCGTCACCTGGTAGTCCCCGGACGCGGCGGGCCGGCCCCGGCCCGCCGCCCGGCGGTGCCCGGGACGACGCTCCGCGATCGTCAGGTCGCCGGCTGTCATACGATTGTCATATACATCTAATCCATCTAAGGGGGGTGCGTGGAGTTCCGACTGCTGGGCTCGGTGGCCGTGGTGGCCGCGGACGGCCGGGAGCTTCCGGCCGGATCGGCCAAACGCCGCAGCCTGCTCGCCATGCTGCTGCTGAACCCCGGAGCACCCGTCACCGTCGAACGGCTCACCGAGACCCTCTGGGACGAGGAACCGCCCCGGCACTCGCGCACCGTCATCCACAACCACGTCTCCGGGCTGCGCGCCCTGCTCACCGCCCACGACGCCCCCGCCGCCGGCATCGAACTCGTCACCGACAACGGCGCCTACCTGCTGCGGGCACCCGACCACGCGGTGGACACCCTACGGTTCGAACAACTGGTGGCCCGCGCCCGCGCCCGGGACGACGCCGCCCGGGCCGCCGCCGACCTGCGCGAGGCACTCGCCCTGTGGCGGGGCCCAGCCCTCGCCGGCACCACCCCCGGCCTGCCGCTGCAGTGCGCCGCCCAGGCCCTGGAGGAACTGCGGCTGGCCGCCGCCGAGGAACTGGCCCGCGCCCACGGCCGCCTCGGCGACCACGGCGCGGCCGCGAACCTGCTGCACGCCGAGGCCACCGCCAACCCGCTGCGCGAACCGCTGGTCGCCGACCTCATGCACGCCCTCGGCCGCGCCGGGCGCCGCTCGGAGGCCCTGGACTGGTTCCACCGCACCCGCCGCGCCCTGGCCGAGGAACTCGGCATGGACCCCGGGCCGGAACTCACCGACGCCTACGACCGCCTGCTGCGCACCGACGCCCCGCCGCACCCCGCCGTGTCGCCGCACCCGGCCGCGCCGCAGCGCACCGCCGTACCGCCGGGCCGCTCCGACCGGGTGCCGCCCGCCCGGCTCCCCAGCGACCAGGAACCGCCGGACCGCCTGCCCTCCGACCGCCTGCCGGCCGACCGCGTCCCGCCCGCGCGGGTCGCCACCGTCGGCGGCCTGGCCTCCGTCCCCGACCGGCGGCCCCCGGCCGCGCCGCCCGTTCCCGCCGCGCAGCCCGCCCCCGTACGGCCCGAGGCCCCGCAGCCCGCCCCCGTACCGCCCCCGGCCGCGCCGCCCGCCGCCGCCCCCTGGTACCAGCCCACCCCCTGGCCCTTCCCCCGCCGCCCGCGCGGCTTCGCCGGCCGGGAGGACGAGCTGGCCGCGCTCGACCGGGCCACCGCCGCCCCCGGCGCCGTCGCCGTGCTCACCGGCGGCGCCGGCGTCGGCAAGACCACCCTCGCCCTGTACTGGGCGCACCGCCGACAGCAGGACTTCCCCGACGGCCGGCTCTTCGTCGACCTGTGCGGCCACAGCCCGCTGCCGGAACGCGACACCGCCGCCGTCCTGCGCGAACTGCTGCTCGCCCTGGGCCTGCCCGCCGAGCAGATGCCCGCCACCCCCGAGGCGATGGCCGCCCGCTACCGCGAACTGACCGCCACCCGGCGGATGCTGATCGTCCTGGACAACGCCCGCCGCTCCGAGCAGGTCCGCCCGCTGCTGCCCGACGGCGACGACTGCGTCACCCTGGTCACCAGCCGCGACCGGCTCGGCGGCCTGGTCGCCTCCGACGCGGCCCGCCCGGTGCCGCTCGCCGAACTCTCCTCCCCGCAGGCCGTCACCCTGCTCGCCGCCACCCTCGGCCCCGACCTGGTCGCCGCCGACCCCGAGGCCGCCGCCCGCCTGGCCGGCCTGTGCGACGGCCTGCCGCTGGCCCTGCGGCTGGCCGCCGCCCGCCTCGCCACCGGCCCCGCCCGCGCGCTGGCCGCCCTCGCCGAGGAACTCGCCGACGAACAGGACCGCCTGGACCTCCTCGACGTCGAGGACACCAGCGTCGCCGCCGCCCTCGCGCTGACCGTCCAGCACCTGAGCGAGCCCGTCCGCCGCACGTTCCGCCGCCTGGGCGCCCACACCGGCGCCACCCTCGACAGCCGCACCGCCGCCGCCCTGGCCGGCTGCCGCCCCGCCGAGGCCGCCGACGCCCTGGCCCAACTGGCCACCGCCCACCTGATCGTGGAGATCGGACGGGACGCCTACACCCTGCACGACCTGGTCCGCCTCTACGCCCGCAGCCTGCCCGGCGACACCGACACCCAGGTCCTGCCCCGCCTGCTCGACCACCTGCTCAACACCCTGCTCACCGCCTGCGCCGCCGCCGAACCGGGCAGCGAACCGTGCTGCACCCTGCCGCCCGGCACCCGCCGCCCCGCCGAGGTCCGCCCCTTCCCCGACCGGGCGACCGCGCTCGCCTGGTACGCCGCCGAACGCGACACCCTGCGCGGCGCGGTCGAGGCGGCCGTCACCGCCGGACTGCACGACCGCGCCTGGCGCCTGGTGCTGCTCCAGTGGCCGCTGATCGTCTGGCAGGTCCGGGACGGCTGGGCGCCGCTGCTCGAACACGGCCTGGCCGCCGCCGAGGCCGACCGCGACCCCGGCGCCCAGTCCCGCGCCCGGGCCCTGCTGGGCTGGGTCCTGCTGGAGGAGGGCCGCCCCGAGCAGGCCCTGGTCCACCTGGAACGCGCCCCCGACCTCGCCGCCCGGGCCGGCGACGGCACCGCCCAGGCCGTCGCCCTCGTCAACCTCGCCGTCGCCCTCGCCCGCCACGGCGACCGCGCCGGCCGCGCCCGCACCCGCGGCCTGCTGGTGCGGGCCCTGTCCCTGGCCGAACGGGCCGGGCGCGCCGACCTCGTGGGCCTCGCCCGCCTGCACCTGGCCCAGGAGAGCCTGGCCGCCGGCGCCGCCGAGGAGGCCGCCCACCACGCCGCCCGCGGCCTGGCCGTCGCCGAACCGCCCTTCCCGGTCACCCGCCGGGTGGTCCTGCAGACCCTCTACGGCCGCGCCCTGGCCGCCACCGGCCAGCCGGAGGAGGCCGCGCTCCACCTCGACGCCGCGCTGCGCACCGCCCGCGCCCACCAGTACGGGGAGGGCGAGGCGGAGGCCGGCGCGGCCCTGCGCGCCCTGTCGGCCGGCACCCCGGCGCCGGCGGGCGCCGTCGCGAGGGGCGCCGTCGGGGTGAGGGCCACCGCCGCCGCGCAGCACTGACGGGCGGGCTCGCCGGGAAGGATGGAACACACGGGGGAGTCCGGAACGCAACGGGGGGAGCCCGGGCAGCGGGCGAAGCCGGCACACCACCTGCCCGAGGGGGGTTCGCGATGACCACGCCGCCGGAGCCGAACCGTCGGTCCGACCGTCAGTCCGAGCTGCTGGAGCTGTACAAGCTCGCCGTGGAGATGGCCGACCGGGTCTCGGCCCGGCGGGGCAGCGCCAACACCTTCTTCCTGTCCGTGCAGACCGCGCTGGTCACCCTGATCGGCTTCGGCATACCCAAGTTGTCGGAGTCCCCGTGGTGGGTGGCGACGGCCGTCGCGCTGGCCGGCATCACCCTCTCCGGCGCCTGGTGGATGCAGCTGCGCAGCTACCGGGACCTCAACAGCGCCAAGTTCCAGGTCATCAACAACCTGGAGGACAAGCTGTCCGCGCGGATCTACACCGACGAGTGGGACGTCCTCAGGAACGCCGCGACGCCCGGCCGCCGCCACCGCCACTACACCGAACTCGGCACCACCGAACGGCTCGTGCCGATGATATTCGCGGTGGCTCATCTGATCCTGCTCACCGGCACGCTCGCCACCGGCACACTGACCGTATGAGCCACCTCGATCCCATCGCCGACCTGATCCGCTCCTGCCTGCCCTCGGAGGCCAGACCACCCGCGGGCTCCGACGACCTCTTCCGCATCTACGCCGTGCTGTTGCAGGCCAAGGGCGATCAGGTCACCGACGAGGACGTCCACAACGCCTGGACGGCCTGGACCCAGACCACCGACGACACCCACAAGGCCCTGGTGCCCTTCGCCGACCTCGACGCCCGCACCCGCGCCCTCGACGCCCCGTACACCCTCGCCATCCGCACCGCCGCCCGCCGGCTCCACCACCCCACGGCCCGTTAGGGCCCGGCCGCACGCCCGCACGGGTTCACGAAACCTCCACGCGGCACGGGGGCATCGATCGGCCGGGGCGGGGTATCCGGGGCGTTCGACCGTGCCGACACGAGGAAGGACTCCGATGGTCACGACCACTGGTGAACTGACCGCCTCCGCCGCTTCGCCGACGAAGGACCCCTCCCGCACGGCCGCCCGCGCCACGGCGGGGCTGCGCGACCTGCTGCCGCCGGAGCTGGCCGCGGCGCGGGACCTGCGGGAGGTGGCGCCGGCCGACGCCCGTGAGCTGACCCGGGTGCTGCTGCGCCGCCTCGCCGCGCTGGAGGAGGGCACCCGGGAGTACTCGTACGTGCGGGCCACCCTGGTGGAGATGAACCTGTCGCTGGTGAGGTACGCGATCCGCCGCTTCACCGCGC
Source organism: Kitasatospora sp. NPDC058444 (assembly GCF_042721415.1). Lineage (NCBI taxonomy): Bacteria > Bacillati > Actinomycetota > Actinomycetes > Kitasatosporales > Streptomycetaceae > Kitasatospora > Kitasatospora sp. NPDC058444. The sequence goes on from NZ_JBHXLL010000007.1 coordinate 127,638, forward strand.
ACCGGGAACCGCAGGAGGACCTGCTGCAGGTCGGTGCGGTGGGCCTGATCAAGGCCATCGACCGCTTCGACCCCGACCTGGGCGCCGAGTTCACCACCTTCGCGCTGCCCACCGTGCTCGGCGAGATCCGCCGCCACTTCCGGGACACCACCTGGGCCGTCCACGTGCCCCGCCGGCTCCAGGAGCTGCGGATCGTCCTGGCCAAGGCCCAGGAACGCCTCGCCCAGGAGCTGGACCGGGCGCCCACGGTGGCCGAACTGGCCGGGCACCTGCGGCTCTCCGCGGAGGAGGTGGTCGAGGGGCTGACCGCCTCGAACGGGCACACCGCGGGCTCCCTGGACACCGGAACCGAGGACGACGACCGCCCCGGCAGCCTGGGCGAGCGCCTCGGCGAGGAGGACCCGGACCTCTCCCGGGTGGAGGACCTGCTGGCGCTCAAGCCGCTGGTCGCCGCCCTGCCGGAGCGCGAGCGGCTGATCCTGTCGATGCGCTTCTGCGAGGACCTGACGCAGTCGCAGATCGGCGCCCGCCTGGGGGTGTCCCAGATGCACGTCTCCCGGCTGCTCTCGCGCACCCTGCGGCGCCTGCGCGAGGGGCTGGAGGAGGACTGAGAGCGCCCGGCGCCCCGCACCCGCTTGGCCGCGGGACGCCGTCTCCGTAAGGTCGGAGGGCACGGACAAGGAGGGGACGACGATGATGCCATCCGACGACGACCAGCGGGGCCCCGCGCCGGCGGCCTCCCCGTACCGTGCGGAGCTGGCGGTACGGACCCGCCCCGCGGCGGCCGGCGCGGTGGTCTGCGCCCTGACGGGCGACCTCGACATCGAGACGCTCGCCCCCGCCGCCGACACGCTCACCGCCCTGGTCGCCCGGCGGCCCGGCGCGGTGGTGATCGACCTCGCCGGGGTGGGCTTCTGCGACTCCTCCGGCCTGAACCTCCTGCTCAAGACCCGTCTCGCGGCGGGGGAGGAGGGCGTGGACCTGCACCTGGCCGCGGTGCCGCCCACCGTCATGCGGGTCCTCGAACTGACCGGCACCCACGCGGTGTTCTCCATCCACCGCTCGGCCGAGGAGGCCCTGGCGGCCTGAGCGGCCCGGACACGCCACCCCGCGCCCGCCCCCGGGCACGGTGTGCCGCGGGGGCCGCGCGCCCGGGGCCGGGGCAGGCATAATCCCGGGAGCGCCGGGAATCCGACCATGCGAACCGCCGTCGATCCGAAGGGTGCCCTCACATGACGATGAGCCGGGGAACCCTGGACGGCGACGCGCACCCGGCCGGGCCCGCCCTGCCGCCCGGCGGCCAGCGCCGGCGGCTGCCGCTGGCCGGGCTGCCCAAGCCGGTCGCCCGGGCCCGCGCCTTCACCGCCGAGGCCGTCGGCGACTGGTACCCGCCGGCCGGCGCGCCCGGCGCCCACGAGGGCGTCGGCGCGGACGTCGTGCTGCTGGTCGCGGAACTGGTGGCCAACGCCATGCTGCACGGGGACGGCCCGCTGGAGCTGGTCCTGCACGCCACCGGGCAGCGCCTGCGGGTGGAGGTCAGCGACCGCAGCCCGGCCATGCCCGCGCTGCGCCTGCCGCACGAGCCGGCCCTGCCCGGCGGCCACGGCCTGTTCATCGTGGAGCGCACCGCCGACCGCTGGGGGGGCGAGCCGCACGGCCAGGGCAAGGCGATCTGGGCCGAGTTCGACGCCCACCGGCTGACCCGCGGCTGACCCGCGGCTGACCCGCGGCCGGCCCCCCGGCGCGCGTCACCGGCCGCCGCCGCCCTCCCGGCCCTGCGACCCGTCCTGCCCGTCCTTCGCACCGTCCTCGCCGTCCTCCCCGTCCGGCCCGCCGTCCCCGTCCGGCCCCTCGGGCCCGCCGTCCCCGTCCGGCCCCTCGTGGAAGGAGACGTCGACCCGCTGCTCGGGCCGGCGCTCCTCCTGGCGGGCGACCGAGGACAGCACCGCCTGGTCGGCGTCCGTCAGCGGCGGCTGGAGCAGGCTGCGCGGCCACAGCCGCCGGGCGAGCACCACGTTGACCTCGGCCGCGTACACGGTGACCTGCGCGGTCAGGTAGAGCCAGAACAGCAGCCCGATCACCGTCGCGAAGAACCCGTAGACCTGGCTCGCGTGGCGCAGCTCGTGGGTGACCAGCAGGGAGCCGCCCGCCTGGAGGGCGGTGAACAGCGGCCCGGCGAGCGCGCAGCCCGGCCGCAGCAGCCGCAGCGGGATCTCGCGCGGGGTGAGCACCCGGAAGCAGGCCAGGCACAGGGCGGTGTTCACCAGTGCCGAGACGGTCAGGGCCCCGATCCGGGCGGCCGTCCCGGCCAGGGTGTCGCCGACCAGCGAGGCGGCGGCGGTGCCCAGCACCAGCCCGGTGCCCAGGACGGCGAACAGCAGCAGGCTGCGTGCCAGTCGCGGCCAGTAGCCGGGCCGCTGGACGCCGGGCACGTTCCAGACCTCGGCCATGGCGTGCTGCAGGACCTGGGCGATGCCCAGCGCCCCGTACAGCAGCCCGAGCGCGCCGATCAGCAGCGCCAGGCCGCTGCCCTGGAGGGAGTGGACGTTCTGGCGCAGCTGGTCGCCGATGATCGGGAAGTCGGCGAGCGCGGAGTCCAGGACGGCGTGCTGCGCGCCGGGGTGGCCGTGCAGGACGAAGCCGAGGGCGGTGCTGAGCAGGAGCAGCAGGGGGATCAGGGCGACGAAGCCGTAGTAGGTGATCAGGGCGGACAGCAGGCCGCCCCGGTCGTCCCCGTACTTGCGCACGACGCCGATCACCAGGCCGGGGGCCCGGTGGCGCTGCTGGAAGCCGTCCACGGCCCGCAGGCCCCGCTCGATGGGGTTCACACCGCGCGTCTGCCCCCGGCGCGCGGTGTGAACCGCTGGTGGCGACGGCCGCGCCTGACGGCCGGTCCGGCCTGTTGATCGGTCAACTGCTTGATCGACTGGCGTCAAGTTGTCTGTACAGCTCGGGGCCTCTTGCCGGTCATCGGCCCGTCATCGGACGCCACGGCCGCGTCCATCTCGGTCTCGTACACATAACGGGTCCGGTCCGAACCGCGCGGCCGGCCCCCGTACCGAAGACCCGCGGTCCGTCAGCAAGGAGCCCCACCCCGATGAGTCCGAAGCCCGAACTGTCGCGCCGCAGCGTCCTCGGCGGCGCGGCGGCGGCCGCGGTGCTGTCCGCCCTCCCGCTCAGCGTCCAGCAGGCGCTCGCCGCACCGGCCCGGCCCGGACGGCTGGCGGACATCCAGCACGTCGTGGTGTTCATGCAGGAGAACCGCGCCTTCGACCACTACTTCGGCACCCTGGCCGGCGTACGGGGCTTCGGCGACCGCACCGCCGTACGCGGCGTCGACGGCCGCTCGGTGTTCCACCAGCCCGACCCCAGCCGCAAGGAGGGCTACCTGCTGCCCTTCGCGATGAACGCCGCCCACACCAACGCCTACCAGCAGGGCGCGCCCGCCTTCGGCTACGGCGACTCCATGAACGCCTGGAACGACGGCCGCGCCGACGGCTCCGTCACCCGCCGCTCCTCCGGCTGGCTCGGCCAGGGCTACTACGAGCCCGCCGACATGCCCTTCTACCACGCCCTCGCCTCGGTGTTCACGGTCTGCGACGCCTACCACGCCTCCGTGCAGTGCAACACCAACACCAACCGCGACCACCTGATGACCGGCACCAGCGGCGGCACCGTGCGGGACACTCCGGTGACCGACAACACCGAGATCCCCGGCGGCTACGAGTGGACCACCTACGCCGAGCGCCTGGAGAAGGCCGGCGTCAGCTGGAAGACCTACCAGGCCCTCGACAACTTCGACGACAACGCCCTCGCCTGGTTCGCGCCCTTCGTCAAGGCCAAGCCCGGCGAGCCGCTGTACGAGCGCGGCCTGCGCGCCGTCGGCGACCCGGCCGGGAAGAACGACCCGTTCGCCATGGGCGACGCCCTGGTCGAGGCCTTCACCGCCGACGTCCAGGCCGACCGCCTCCCGCAGGTCTCCTGGATCGTCGCCCCCGCCGCGCTGTCCGAGCACGCCAACTACGCCCCGCCGAACGGCGAGCACCTCACCTCCCGGCTGCTGTCCGCGCTCGCCGCCAAGCCCGAGGTGTTCCAGAAGACCGTCTTCATCCTCAACTACGACGAGCACGGCGGCTTCTTCGACCACCAGCTGCCGCCCGTCCCGCCGCTGGCCGACGGCCGCGGCAAGTCCAACGTCCCGGTCGACGGCGAGGTCGTCGTCCGCGTCGCCAAGGGCTCCTCCACCTACCACCGGGTGGTCGGCCAGGACGGCAGGTACCGCGTCAAGGCCGCCGACGGCGGCCTCACCTGGTCCGCCACCCTCCCCGCCGGCGAGACCCTCGTCTCCGGCCCCTACCCGATGGGCCTGGGCGTACGGGTGCCGATGATCGTCGTCTCCCCGTGGACCCGCGGCGGCGTCGTCGACTCCACCGTCTACGACCACACCTCCGTGCTGCGCTTCCTGGAACAGCGCTTCGGCGTCCAGGAGCCCAACATCAGCCCCTGGCGGCGCGCCGTCTGCGGCGACCTCACCGGCGTCTTCGACTTCTCCGGCCGCAACCCCGCCTGGCCCCAGCTGCCCGACACCAGCGGCAACCGCCAGAAGGTCGTCGACACCGGCAAGCTCCCCGCCCCCACCGTGCCCAGCCCGCAGACCTTCCCCCGCCAGCAGCGCGGCACCCGCACCTCCCGCCCCGCCCCCTACGACCTGCTCGTCAAGCCCCGCCTCAAGGGCGGCGAACTCACCCTCGACTTCGTCAACCAGGGCCGCCAGGGCGCCGTGTTCGCCGTCTACCCCGCCCCCGGCGAAGCCCCCAAGCACTACACCGTCGCCGCCAGGAGCCGCCTGTCCGACGTCTGGAAGGTCGGCCCCGCCGGCTACGACCTGCGCGTCCACGGCCCCGACGGCGCCCTGTGGCACCTGCGCGGCGACACCGCCTCGACCTACGAGGTCTCGCTCTCCGAGGAGAGCGACGGCAAGGTCCTCGAAGTCGACGTCATCAACCGCTCGCGCGCCGCCCAGACCTTCCTCGTCGGCGACCTCGCCTACGGCGACGGCCTGCGCGAGGTGCGGGTGGCGGCCGGCGACGACCGCACCGTCAACCTCAAGGTCGGCCCCGAAGGCTGGTACGACGTCGCCGTCGCCGTCCAGGGCGACCTCGGCTTCCGCCGCCGCATCGCCGGCCGCTTCCCCTGGGACGAGCGCACCGTCACCGACCCCGCCCTCGGCCTGGCCGACCCGCTCACCGTCAACCTCGCCCTCGGCGCCGCCTCCGCCACCATCGACGAACCCGTCCTGCTGCCCGGCCGCCCCGCCACCGTCACCGCCACCCTCACCGCCACCACCGCCCTCACCCGCCTGGAGGCCCAGCCGCTGCTCCCGCCCGGCTGGAGCGCCACCACCCTCACCGCCGCGCCCGACAAGCTCGCCGCCGGCGCCGCCGCCACCGCCGTCTGGCAGGTCACCCCGCCCGCCCAGCTGCCCGCCACCGCCACTCACCGCCTGCTGGTCACCGCCCGCGCCCAGGCCGACGCGCGCTTCGCCCTCGCCGACGGCGAACTCGCCGCCCGCCCCGCCCCGGTGATGACCGGCCACCTCCTCGACGAGGACTTCGAATCCCTCGCCGACACCCTCCAGCCGCAGGCCGGCGTCCTCGGCTGGACCGCCCAGGCCCCCAAGGGCTGGACGGTCGTCAACGCCCCCGCCATGCCCCAGGGCACCACCCGCCTCCAGGGCTGGACCTTCCACACCAAGCGCGAGTGGTCCGTCCCCGCCGGACAGGACCGCGGCAACTTCACCCGCGCCCTGGGCGTCGTCGCCGTCGCCGACCCCGACGACTGGGACGACACCGGCGCGCCCTCCCGCAAGGGCGTCTTCGACTCCACCCTGGTCTCGCCCGCCGTCACCGTCCCGGCCGGCACCGACACCCTCCACCTCGCCTTCGACTCCCACTACCGCCAGGAAGCCCCGCAGAAGGCCACCGTCACCGCCGTCTTCGACAACGGCACCGAGACCCGCCTGCTCGCCTACAGCGCCGACACCACCGGCAACGACAACGCCGGCAAGGACGCCCAGAACACCCGGATCACCCGCAGCTTCGCCGTCCCGGCCGGAGCCCGCACCGTCACCCTCAGGTTCCGCATGTACGACGCCGGCAACAACTGGTACTGGGCCGTCGACCACATCCGCCTCGACACCCGCCCCATCACCGGCTGACAACCCGCCGGCCCCCAGCCCCACCCGGGCCCGTCCGAGCCCCCGCGCCCGGACGGGCCCGGCCCGTACCAGCCGCCCCCCGCGCCCGGTAGAACTACTGCCACGACCACAGGGGAGGAAACCGAAGGTGACCGACACGACGACCCCGGCCGGCCGGGCCGCCCAGCTCCACGACCGCTACCCCAGCCTCGACGAACTCAACGCCACCGCCCACCAGTTGGCCGCCTGGCGGCCCGACCTGTGCCGGGTGCGCACCGTCGGCACCTCCCGCGCCGGCCGGCCCCTGACCCTGCTGAGCGTCGGCCACGGCCCGCACGACCTCCTCGTCGTCGCCGGCGCCCACGCCGACGAGTTCGCCTCCCGCGCCGCCGTCACCGACCTCGCCCACCACGCCCTCACCTCCCCGCACCCGGACCTGGCCTGGCACTTCCTGCTCTGCCTCGACCCCGACGGCGCCCACCTCGCCGACGCCGCCCGCACCGCCCGCACCCTGCGCGCCTACTACGACCACTACTACCGCCCCGCCGCCGAGGACCAGCCCGAATGGGCCCCCGCCATCGGCTCCGACCTCCCCGAGAGCCGCACCCTCCTCGACCTCATCGACGAACTGCGCCCCACCCTCCAGTTCTCCCTGCACAGCACCGACGTCGGCGGCACCTTCGTCCAGGCCACCAGCGACCCCGCCGACCTCGCCCACCCCTTCACCCGCTCCGCCGCCGACCTCGGCATCCCCGTCGAAACCGGCAACTTCGACACCCACCGCCTGCACGAATCCGGCCCCGGCCTCTACCTCATGGCCCCCCACCACATCGACCACCAGGAGACCACCACCGGCATGCTCACCCCCCACCAGGACCGCGGCGACCGGGCCGGCACCTGGTTCGCCCCCGGGCGCCACGGCGGCCAGACCGTCCTGGTCGAAGTCCCCGCCTTCACCAGCGCCCACCTCGGCGACCTGCGCCCCGCCGACGCCGTCCGCCTGTACCTGCGCACCTGCGCCGACCGCCTGCGCCACCGCGGCACACTCCTCACCGCGCTCCTCGACGCCGCCCTGCCCTACGTGCGAAACCCCGACACCCCCCTGCTGCGCGCCGCCCGCACCCCCCTCACCGCCCTGCACCAACTCGCCGACGCCTGGGACCCGGAGATGCGCGGAGCGGAACTCCTGCGCACCCCGATCACCCGCGCCCGCCTCACCGGCATCGACCTGTGGGCCCACCGCGTCCCGGTCCGCGCCGCCGCCCTGCTGCGCCGCGCCGTCCGCGTCGCCGGCGCGCCCGCCGCACCCCAGGCCGCCCGCCTCGACCACCTCCTGCGCGACTGGTGCGCCCAGTACCAGCGGACCTTCCAGCCCGTCTGGCTGCCCGTCGCCCGCCAGGCCGCCCACCAGGCCAACACCGTGCGCGCCGCCGTCGCCCTGCGCCACCCCGCCCCCTAGGCGTCGCTGCCCTCGGTGTCGATGTGCGGCAGCACCCGGTCCAGGAACCGCGGTGTCCACCAGGCCGCCGCCCCCAGCAGCGTCATCACCGCCGGAACCAGCAGCAGCCGCACCACCGTCGCGTCCACCAGCACGCTCACCGCCAGACCCAGCCCCATCATCTTGATGACGACGTTGTCGCTGACGATGAACGCCGCGAACACGCTCACCATGATCAGCGCCGCACAGCTGATCACCCGCGCGGTGATCTCCAGCGCGTGCGCCACGGCGTCCTGGCTGCGCCCGGTGCGCAGCCACGCCTCGTGCACCCGCGACAGCAGGAAGATCTCGTAGTCCATGCTCAGCCCGAAGACGATCGCGAACATCATCATCGGCACGTAGCTCTCGATCGGCACCTTCCCCTCCACCCCCAGCGCCGGCCCGCCCCAGCCCCACTGGAAGACCGCCACCACCACCCCGTACGAGGCCGCGATCGACAGCAGGTTGAGCACCGCGGCCTTGACCGCGACCAGCAGGCCGCGGAAGACCAGCAGGATGACCAGGAAGGCCAGCCCGACCACCACCACGATGATCAGCAGCAGCCGGCTCGACACGATGTCCAGGAAGTCGACCTGCGCCGCCGTGTTGCCCGTCACGTACGTCTTCGCACCCGTGCCGGCCACCGCGCCGGGCAGCACGGTGTCCGCCAGCCGGTTCACCAGGTCGGTGGTGGCACGGTCCTGCGGGGCGCTCGCCGGGATGACGGTGTTGAACAGCACCGCGCCGTCCGGGCTGGTCTGCAGCGGGGTGCTGCTCGCGGCGCCGGGCAGCCCGGTGAGCGCCTGCTGCACCGAGGCCGAAAGCCCCGCCCGCGCCTCGGCGGGCACCGCGCTCTGGTCGACCACCACCGTCAGCGGCCCGTTCGAGCCCGGCCCGAAGGCCTGCGCCATCAGGTCGTAGGCGCGCCGGTCGGTGAACTCCGTGGAGTCCGCGCCGTCACCGATGTGGCCCAGCTGGATGGAGAACAGCGGGATCGACAGCACCGCCAGCACCACCACCCCCGCCACCAGGTACCGCCAGGGCCGCGCCTCCACCCGCCGGGCGTAGCGGTGCCACGCCCCGCCCTCCACCGCCCCGCCGCCCGAGCCGTCCCCGCCGCCCCCGCCGGCCTCCGCGATCGGACGGCGCACCGCGAACCGGTCCATCCGGCGCCCGATCAGCCCCATCAGCGCCGGCAGCAGCGTCAGCGCCCCGAACACCGCCGACACCACCGTGATGCCCGCCGCCGCCCCCAGCTTGGCGATGAAGGAGATCCCCGACACCGACAGCCCGGACAACGCGATGATCACCGTGCAGCCCGAGACCAGCACCGCCCGCCCGCTGGTGGCCACCGCCTGCCCCGCCGAGGCCACCGGATCCACCCCGTCCATCAGGTTCTGCCGGTGACGGGTCAGCAGGAACAGCGCGTAGTCGATCCCCACCCCGATACCGATCATCGTCGCCAGGGTCGGCGCGACCGTCGCGAACGTCGACAGCGCCGCGATCAGCCCCAGCACCCCCAGCCCCACCACCGCCGCGAACAGCGCCGTCAGCAACGGCAGCCCGGCCGCGATCACACTGCCGAACCCCACCAGCAGCACCACCACCGCCACCGCGAAGCCGATCGCCTCGCTGGAGCGGTCGTCCGCCGCAGGCCGGGCCAGCTCGCCCAGCGGCCCGCCGTACTCCACCTGCACCCCGGCCGCCCGCAGCGGCTCCACCGCCGCGTCCACCCCCGGCAGGTAGTCCGCCCCCAGCAGGGTCGGATTGGTGTCGAACCGCACGGTGAAGTACCCGGTCAGCCCGTCGGCCGACAGCGGCCCGCCCGGCTGCGGACCCTGCCCCGGCGGCGGCAGCGGGCCCTGCACCGACAGCACGTGCGGCAGCTGCTGGAGCGAGGCGGTGGCCTGGGCGATCTGCGGCTGGAACCCCGTCAGCGGCGCCGCGTCGTGCAGCACCACCTGCGAACTGGTGCCCGCCGCGGCCGGCTCGTGCGCCTGGAGGACGTCCCGGCCCTGCTGCGCCTGGGTGCCCGGCAGCGAGAAGTCGTCCGAGTAGGCGCCGCCGACCGACTTGTTGGCGGCCTGGATCCCGGCCAGGGCGACGATCCACAGCACGATGACGATCAGCGAGTGGCGCGCGCACCACTCGCCCAGGCGGCGCAGCGCCGCGCGCCGGGCGGGCCGTCGCGTGGCCGAGGGGGCGGGACGGGCGGACGGCGGCATGGAAGGCTCCCGGGTCTCCTGCACGGCGGTGCGCCGATCCGGCGCAGCGTTCCCGCCCGCCGGCCCCGCCCACCGGTACCGGCGGGTAGTCGCCCCTACGGCCCCGGGGACCGTGCGGCCCGCTGCGCGGCTCCGGGACCGCCCCGGGACCGCCCTGCGGCTGCGGCCCGCAGACCGCAGCCCGCAGACCGCGGGCCGCAGCCGCAGGGCCGACGTCACGGCGAGGCGGGGCCACCGAGGTTCGGGGTGGGGACGGGAGCGGCGGCACCGACCAGGACGACCAGCTCGTGGCCGCCCGGGTTGGTCTGCACGGGCACCGTGCGCCAGTTGTTGGCCAGCCAGACGTTGCCCGACGGGTCGATCTGCAGCCCGGTGTTGCGCTCCAGCCCGTCGCTCGGGTAGCCGGTGTCGGGCGGGGAGATCGGCTGCCCGGTGGTGAAGCCGGGCGGGCACGCGGACAGGTCGACGCCGCACAGCCGGGCGACCCGGTGGCCGCCGAAGTTGGCGACCCACACGGTGTCGTCGCCGTCGACGGCCACGCCCCAGGGCAGGAACAGGCCGCCGCCGGTGAACGGCTCGGGGGCCGGCGTCCCGTCGGCCCGGATCAGGGTGACGGAGGCACCCGGACGCGGACCGGAGTCACCCGCGACGGCGGCGTCCGCGAGGTCGCCCGCGGTGCCGCCGCCGCAGGGCACCGGCAGGATGCCGCTGTTGGAGACCCAGGCGTTGCCCCGGCTGTCGGTGGCGACGCCCAGCGGACGCCGCAGACCGCCGCCGGTGACGGCCCGCTCCACCGTGCCGTCGGCGGCCAGGACCTGCACGCTGTCGCTGCCGTTGCCGCTGACCCACAGCCGCCCGGCGGGGTCCACGGCGGCGCCGAAGGGCTTGTGCAGGGCCGGGACGGGCACCTCCCGGGCCCGGGCCGCGTCGCCCTCGGGGACACGGGTCACGCTGTCCGCCCCGCAGTTGGCCACCCACACCGTGCCGGAGCGGTCGGCGGCCAGGCCCTGCGGCTGGACGATGCCCCCGGCGCGCCAGCCCTCGGGCGGGGAGAGCGGGGTGCCGTCCGGGGCGAACCGCGAGACGCTGCGCTCCAGCGGCGTCGGGTCGATCGGGCAACCCCGGCCCTGGAAACCGAAGTTGGCGACCCACGCGGTGCCCCGGGCGTCCACGGTGACACCGAACCCGGCGCCGTACAGCCCGCCGCCGGCAAAGGGCGCACCGGGCGCGTCCCGCCCGGTGGGGGTGAACTTCAGCACGCTCTCGCCGCCGCAGACCGGGACGGTCGGGTCGGGGTCGTAGCGGTAGTTGTTGCTGACCCAGGCGTTGCCCTCGGCGTCGAAGGCGATGTTGCCCGGCCCGTCGATCTCGTGGCCGTCGCCGCCGTAGCGCAGGGCCACCGTCCAGGCCGCGGGGGCCTCGGACAGGGCCGGCCGGTAGCGGGGGGTGGTGGCGGCGAGGTCGAAGAGCGCGGCCGTGTTGTGGCCCGGGTCGTGGGCGATGTCCACGGCGGCCTGCAGGGTGTCGCGGGGCCGCTCGCCGCCGGGGCGCCGGGCCAGGTCGAGCAGCCGCTCGCAGCCGTCGCCGCCGACGCAGGACGCGAGCAGGTTGGCCAGGGTGTTGAACTCGGCCAGGGTCGAGGTGAGGGCGCCGTTGGGCGGGGCGGCGAGCGTCGCGGCGATGCCGCCGGTGCCGGTGTCGGCCAGGTTGTGGGCGACACCGGCGGCGTTGCGCAGCCCCGGACGGGGGCCGGCCACGCCGTCCGGGCCGGTGAAGCGGGACAGCGCGTACGCGACGGCCACGGTGGTGCGCTCGTTGACGACCAGCTCCGGCGGGGCCTCGGCCCCGCTCAGGACGGCCGCCAGCCGCACCGGCCCACCGCCCCCGGAACCCCCGGAACCCCCGGAACCCCCGCCGCCCCGCGCGCCCGCGGGCCCGGGCAGATCCGCGAGCACGTACAGCACGGCGCCCGGGTCCTCGGGGCGCCGGTAGCCGAGGACGAAGCGCCCGTCGGGCGCGCTGCGGGCGCGGGCCAGCACCCGCGGCCCGCCGCCGGAGCCGTCCCCGGCCTGGTAGAGCGTCACCTCGGCGCCGCCCAGCGGGACGTCCCCGCTGCGCACCACCCCGCGCTGGCCGGCCGGCCCCCAGCCGTGCGCGGGGGCCGCGGCGTGGGAGGGTCCGGCGGCGAGCTGGGCCAGGAGGGCGGCGGTCAGCAGGACGCCGCGGCGTCGGCGCATGGGGGCTCCGTTCGGCCGTAGGGGGACGACGGCCGTCTGCCGGCCGTCGTCCCCCTACCTGCCACACCGGCGCCCCGCCCGGGCGGATCCGGGCGCGGGACGCGGCGGAAATTGCCCGGTACGGGCGAGCCGGTGCGGGGCCGGTGCCCGGCTCAGCCGTGCCGCCCGGCCGGTGCGGCGGCGACGGCCGCGGGGGCGGACGCCGGGGCGGCGAAGCGGGGCAGGACCTCCTCGGCGAGCTCCTGGAGCAGCTCCTCGACCGGGCGGTCGTTGGGCCGCAGGTTGAAGGAGACGTGGGCGACGCCGAGTTCGGACATCAGCTCCAGGTGCTCGATCAGGGCGGTGCGCCCGGTGCTGAGGCCGAGCCGGATGGGGTGCGGCGCGGTGGCCGGGTCCTCGGCGAGGGTGAGCACCATCGGCGTCAGGTAGGGCTTGTCGCCGGCGAGGTCGCGCCACTGGCGCATCCGCAGGCGCAGCGCGTTCGGGTCGCGCGGGTAGTTGAGGGAGGCGTCGGCGTGCTCGGCGATCCACTCGGGGCTCTGCTGGGCGCCGCCGGCGACGGCGATCGGGATGCCCGCGGGGTGGACGGGCCGGGGCAGGACCTCCAGCTGCCGTTCGGCGCCGAGGCCGGCTGCGGGCAGTTCCAGTGGGCCGGGGCGCCAGGCGGCGCGCAGGGTCTCGACGCCGGTGCGGAAGGCCTCGCCGCGGCCGTGGAAGTCGCGGTCGAACAGCGGATACTCCACCGGGCGGTCGCCGCTGGCCAGGCCGAGCAGCAGGCGGCCGCCGGAGAGCACGTCGACGGTGGCGGCGGCCTTGGCGACCAGCAGCGGCTCGCGCAGCGGCAGGACTATGGCGCCGGTGGCGAGGACCGCGTCCCGGGTGAGGGCGGCGAGGTGGCCGAGGTGGGTGAAGGTCTCGAAGACGCTGCCGGCGTCGCCGAACTGGAGGGGGTCGTGGAGGGGGACGTCGCGCACCCACAGGGCGGCGAAGCCGAGGCGGTCGGCGAGTGCGGCGAGGCGGGCGTGCTCGGTGAGGTCGGGGACGCCGAAGGGGCGCCCGGCCTCGCGGTCGGCCCGGCCGCGGGCCCGGCCCCAGTCGTTGTCCAGGGGCAGTTCCAGGCCGATGGTCAGCCGGCCGTCGGCGGGGGCCAGTCGGGCGAGTGCGGGGTGGGCCGGTGCGGGGTGGGGCAGTGCCATGGCGAGTCCTTCACGAAAAACCCGTCCCGGGCGGCGGTGCGACCGCCCGGGACGGGAGTGGTGGGGCGGGACGGATCAGTTGAACTGGTCCGGGTGCGGGCCGGTGCGCAGGCCGCGGTCGGTGGCGGCGATCGCCGTCATGTCCTGCTCGGTCAGCTCGAAGTCGAAGACGTCGAGGTTCTGCCGGATGCGGGCCGGGGTGACCGACTTGGGGATGACGATGTTGCCGAGCTGCAGGTGCCAGCGCAGCACGACCTGGGCGGGGGACTTGCCGGTGCGCTCGGCGACGGCGGTGATCGCCGGGTCGTCCAGGACGGCGCCCTGGGCGAGCGGGCTCCAGGCCTCGGTGGCGATGCCGTGCTCGGCGTGGAAGGCGCGCAGCTCGGCCTGCTGGAGGCCGGGGTGCAGTTCGACCTGGTTGACGGCGGGCACCAGCGAGCTGTTGTCCAGCAGGCGCCGGAGGTGGGCGGGCTGGAAGTTGGACACGCCGGCGGCGCGGATGCGGCCCTCCTCGGCGAGGCGCTCGATGGCGCGCCAGGAGTCGAGGTAGAGGTCGCGGGCCGGGGTGGGCCAGTGGATGAGGTAGAGGTCGGCGTAGTCCAGGCCGAGCTTGGCGAGGCTGGCGTCGAAGGCGCGCAGGGTGGCGTCGTAGCCCTGGTCGGCGTTCCACAGCTTGGTGGTGACGAACAGGTCCTCGCGGGCCACGCCGGAGGCGGCCAGGGCGCGGCCGACGCCGGTCTCGTTGCCGTAGATGGCGGCGGTGTCGATGCTGCGGTAGCCGGCCTCCAGGGCGGAGGCGACGGCGGCGGTGGTCTGCTCGTCGGGGACCTGGAAGACGCCGAAGCCGAGCTGGGGGATCTCGACGCCGTTGTTCAGCTTCACGGTGGGGACGGCGGGGGTGGTCATGGTCGCGTGCTCCTTCGGGCGGTGCGGGTGGTGCGGGTGTGGTGGACGGTCCGGGCGCTCAGCGGGCGAGCCGCTCGAGGGCGGCGGTGGCGAAGGCGTGGTCCTGCTCGGGGGCGCCGCCGCCGACGCCGATGGCGCCGATCAGCCGGCCGTCGCGGTGGACGGGGATGCCGCCGGCGATGAACAGCAGCGGGCGGTCCAGGGCGGTGGGCAGGGAGTGGAACGGCCCGTCGGGCTTGACCAGGTCGACCAGGTCGGCGGTCGGGGCGTTCAGCTGGAGGGCGGTGTAGGCCTTGCGGGTGCTGGTCTCGCCGGAGATCAGCACGGCGCGGTCGTCGCGGCGGAAGGCGAGCAGGTGGCCGCCCGCGTCCAGGACGGTGACGCTGACCGTCACGCCCGCCGTCTCGGCGGCGGTGCGGGCGGCGTCGACGAGGGTCTCGGCGTCGGCGGTGGTCAGCGGGGTGACGGCGGCGGTGGTGCTCATGGCGGTGGTTCTCCCGGTGGTGCGGTGGTGCGGGGTGGTCCGGATCGATGGTCAGTGGTGCAGGGCGGCGTGGCGGGGAGCCGCGCCCGTGGTGACGGCCTCACGGGCGTGGTCGCGGCGCTCCAGGGCGGCGGACCAGAAGGCCAGCAGCAGGGCGGCCGCGGCGAGGGCGGCGCCGACCCAGTTCGGGGCGGTGTAGCCGAGGCCGGCGGCGATCACCATTCCGCCGAGCCAGGCGGCCAGCGCGTTGCCGAGGTTGAAGGCGCCGATGTTGACGGCGGAGGCCAGGGTGGGGGCGCCGTGGGCCTGGTCCAGGACCCGCTTCTGGAGCGGGGGGACGGTGGCGAAGCCGAGGGCTCCGACCAGCAGGACGGTGACGGCGGCGAGGACCTTGTTGTGGGCGGTGAGGGTGAACAGCGCCAGCACGACGGCGAGCCCGCCGAGGGAGGTGTAGAGCATCGGCATCAGCTTGCGGTCGGCGAAGCGCCCGCCCAGCAGGTTGCCGAGGAACATGCCGACGCCGAACAGCACCAGCAGCCAGGTGACGGAGCCGTCGGCGTAGCCGGCGACGTCGGTCATCATCGGGGCGATGTAGGTGATCGCGGCGAAGACGCCGCCGAAGCCGAGCACGGTCATCGCCATCGCGAGCAGCACCTGGGGGTTGCGGAAGGCGGTCAGCTCCCGGCGCAGGTGGGCGCCCTCGGGGCGGGGCAGGGCGGGGACGAGCTTGGCGATGCCGAGCAGGCCGACCACGCCGAGCACGGCGACGACGGCGAAGGTGGTGCGCCAGCCGACGACCTGGCCGACGAAGGTGCCCAGCGGGACGCCGACGATGTTGGCGACGGTCAGCCCGGTGAACATGGTGGCGATGGCGCCGGCCTTCTTCTGCGGGGCGACGAGGTCGGCGGCGACGACGGAGCCGATGCCGAAGAAGGCGCCGTGGGCGAGCGAGGTCACGATGCGCCCGGCCAGCATCACGGGGAAGGACGGGGCGAACGCGGAGAGCAGGTTCCCGGCGGTGAACAGGCCCATCAGCAGCATGAGCATGGTCTTGCGGCTGATCCTGGTGCCGAGGGCGGTCATCAGCGGGGCGCCGAGGACCACGCCGAGGGCGTAGCCGGTGACCAGCAGGCCGGCGTGGGGGATGGAGACGCCGTAGTCGCCCGCGATCTGGGGCAGGAGACCCATGATCACGAACTCGGTCGTCCCGATCCCGAACGCGCCGATGGCCAGGGCGATGAGAGCGAGAGGCATGAGCCCGTACCCTTCTGTGATTGCTTGAGCGAGCGTCTTGCGTGCTTAAACAATAGTTGCAGACGCGCGATATGTGCAAGCGCGGATAGGGGGCATGCGCTGTGGGGCCGGGTGGCTGCGCCGCGCCGCGGGGCCGGGTGGCCGTGCGGGGTGCCGCGAACGCGACCGGGCCCGGCCCGTCCGAACCGCGTGTGCGGTACGGACGGGCCGGGCCCGGGGGAGTGGTGGTGCGGGGGCCGGCCGGAGGTCGGCGGCTGGGTCAGCGGGCGGGCGAGGCGGCGTCCACGGCCTCGACCGCCTCGACCAGCGAGGCCAGCTCGGGGTTGCGGGCGGCCTCGTCGAGCGCCTCGCGCAGCGCGGCGTCGTTGGTCGGCCGGGCCTCCTCCAGGAGCCTGAGGCCGTCCTCGCTCACGTTGGTGTAGATGCCGCGGCGGTCGGTCGGACAGAGGTAGCGCGACAGCAGGCCGCGGTCCTCCAGTCGGGTGACCAGGCGGGTGGTGGCGCTCTGGCTGAGCACGACCGCGTCGGCGACCTGCTTCATCTGCAGGTGTCCGCCGACGTCGTCGTGCTGGCGGCTGAGCACGTCGAGCAGCGAGTACTCGCGCACGCTCAGGTCGTGCTTGGCCTGCAGGGCGCGTTCGATGTGGGACTCGATCCTGCCGTGCAGGAGGGACAGGGCGTTCCAGCCGCTGGCGAGGGCGGTGAGCGCGGGGTCCGTGGCGGTCATGGGGCCCGGTCTCCTTCCGTGGGTGGCTGGGTCCAGGATAAGCCATGAGCTGAAATATCGGCTAGAGCATGTATTGGGCTTGTGCAACTATTTCAAGTGGTTCAGACCACTGGTGCCACAAATGGTTCAGACCATTGACGCGAAGGGAAGGCAGATCCTACGGTGTCGGGCAACCAGTCTGGCGCGGGCATGCCATGTCTCGGGCAGGCCGCCGTGCGCACCCCCACGCGCACGCGCACGCCCCGCGCCGGGCGCACACTCCATCCACCCCCACGGAGGAGCACCATGCGCAAGCGCCACCTGATCGCCGCCGCCGCGGCCGCGATCGCCCTGCCGATCGCGGCGGCCCTGCCGGCCCAGTCGCACGGCTTCATCAACCTGCCGCCGAGCCGTTCCGCGCTCTGCGGCGCCAACGCCGTCCCGTGGGACTGCGGCGACATCCAGTGGGAGCCGCAGAGCGTCGAGGGCCCCAAGGGCTTCCCGAGCCGCGGCCCGGCGGACGGCACCATCTGCGCCGGCGGGGACGCCCGCTGGGCCCCGCTGGACAACCCCCGGGGCGGCGCCTGGCCCACCACCAAGGTGACGGCGGGCCAGCAGCTCACCTTCACCTGGGAGATCGAGGCCCGGCACTCCACCACGAACTTCAAGTACTACCTGACCAAGCCCGGCTACAACGCGAGCCAGCCGATCACCCGGGCCGCCCTGGACCTGACCCCGTTCCTGACCGTCCCCTACAACGGCCGCCAGCCCGCCGCCACCACCACCCACACCGGGACCCTGCCCACCGGCCGCACCGGCCACCAGGTGATCGTCGCCGTCTGGGAGGTCGCCGACACCGGCAACGCCTTCTACTCCTGCACCGACGTGCAGTTCTGACCGCCGCGCCCCGCAGGCGCCGCCGCCCGACCCCGGGCGGCGCCTGCGGGGCGCCCGCCCGTACCGCGCCCGCCCGTACCGCGGACCCGTACGCGGACCCCGGATCCGACCCCGCCCGGGCCGTGCTCGCGCGCCACAGAAGCCGCAAATAGGTACATTGACGACATTTGGCAGCAGTGCCAGGCTTCGCGCGTCCACGAGAAGGCCGACCGCCTTCGGAAAGGGTCCCCATGCGCCCCGACCTCAGCCCCGCCGTCCTCGCCGAGCTGCGCCGGCCACGGCCCTATCCGGCGGTGTCGATCCTGATGCCCACCCACCGCCGGGAGCCGGACAACACCCAGGACCCGGTCCGGCTGCGCAACCTGCTGGCCGAGGCCAAGGAGCGCGTCCAGGCCGACCCCGAGGTCTCCCGCGCCGACCGGATCGACGTGCTGGAACAGCTCGACCGGGCCCTTGCCGAGGTCGACCTGGTGCACGCCGAGGACGGCCTGGCGATCTTCGCCGCGCCCGGCGAGCACCAGGTCTGGTCACTCGGGCGCACCGCCCCCGCCCGGGTGGTCCTCTCCGACACCTACCTGACCCGCAACCTGGTCGCCTCGCACGCCGCCGAGCGCCCGCACTGGGTGCTCGCCGTCGCCGCCGACAAGGTGGTGCTCTGGGACGGCACCGAGGAGAAGGCCACCGAGGACAAGGGCCGCGGCTTCCCGCTGGTGCGCGTCTTCGACAACCCCGACCCCGAGCGGCAGGAGCAGATCGGCGACACGCCCAGCACCTTCCGCGACGAGGCCACCAAGACCTTCCTGCGCCAGGCCGACACCCTGGTCGGCAAGCTGCTGGCCGCCGCCCCCCGCCCGCTGTACGTGGTCGGCGAGGCCGCCGCGCTGGCTCTGCTGGACGCCGTCGGTCCGATCGCCAAGGAGGCCGCCGCGCAGCTCCCGCACGGCGGCCTGGCCCAGGCCGACGCCGAGACGGTCCGCAAGGTGGTCGAACCCGCCGTACGCGCCCACGCGGAGCAGGAGGTCGCCGAGCACCTCGCCCAGCTCGACAAGGCCCGCGGCGCCCAGCAGTTCGCGGCCGGCCTGGACGAGGTCTGGCAGACCGTCGGCGAGGGCCGGATCGCCCGCCTGGTGGTCGAGGAGAACTACCGCGCCACCGTGCGCGACGACGGCGGGCACCTCGTCCCCGCCGAGGCCGACCAGAGCGGCGCCCGCGAGGACATCGTCGACGAGGTCATCGAGCGCACCCTGGACACCGGCGGCCAGGTCGGCTTCGTCCCCGACGGCACCCTCGCCGACAGCGACCGCATCGCCGCCGTCCTGCGCTACTGACCCGCCCTCGACCCCGGCCGCCCGTCCGGCCACCCCCGTGGCCCCGTACCGTCCCCGGCGGTACGGGGCCGCGGCGCGTCCGGGCGGGCACCGGCCGCAAAGCGCGGGGCCGCGCCCACGCGGGGCGTGGGCGCGGCCGGGGGAGTGCGGTCGGTGCGGGGATCAGCGGGTGCGGCGGGAGCGGATCAGCAGCAGCGCGCCCGCGGCGACGGCGCCGAGCGCGGCCAGGCCGACGATGGGCAGCAGCCGGGCCGCGTTGCTGCCGGTCTCGGGCAGCTGGCCGCCGTGGCCGGGCGGGGGCTCGTGGCTCGGGCTGTGGCTCGGGTGCGGCGAGGGGCTCGGGCTGTGGCTCGGGCTGGGCGAGGACGTCGGGCTGGGCGAGGAGGTCGGGCTCGGGCTGGGCGAGGACGTCGGGCTCGGGCTGGGGCTCGGGACGGTGACCGGGACCTCGGCGCGGCAGCGGGCGTCGGGTGAGTCCGGCGGGCAGTTGTTCGGGTAGGTGGAGGAGGAGACGGTGTTGCGCAGGACCGCGTCGGCGGCCAGCGGGGAGCGCACGGTGACGGAGTAGCCGATGGTCGCGGTGGCCCCGACGGGCAGGTCACCGGTCCAGGTCAGCGCGGTGCCCGCGAACTGGACCTGACCGTGGTCCGCGGTGGCGTCGTTGTTGTACGCCGCGGAGTTCAGCACGCCCGACAGGTCGTCGGTGAACGTCACCCCGGGGGCGTCGGTCTGGCTGGTGTTGGTGGCCTGGATCCGGTAGCGGACGGTGTCGCCGGGCTTGGCGGTGGTGGGGTCGGCCGTCTTCACGATGGTGTAGCCGGGCACGGCGGCGACGGTGTTGCCGACGGTGTTGCTGGTGCGCTCCTGGGCGCGCTCGGTCTGGCTGCCCCGGAAGTGGAGCGTGGCCGTGTCGTCGAGGTGGGTGCCGACGGCGGTCGAGGCGTCGACGGTGACCTGGAAGGAGACGGTGGCCTCGGCGCCCGGCGCCAGGTCCGGGACCGCGCAGGTGACGGTCTGTCCACTGGCCTGGCAGGCCGGGTTGGAGGCCGGGACGAAGGTGGTGCCGGCCGGGATCGCGTCGGTCACGGTGACGCCGGTCGCGGTGTCGAGGTCGGTGCTGCTGCCGTCCTGGCGGCGGTTGGCCACCGTGAAGGAGTAGGTGATGGTCTCGCCGGGGCCGACCAGCCCGGGCGGGTTGCCGTCGGGGGTGCCGGGCGGGTTGTTGGCCTTGGTGATCCGCAGGTCGGGCTCCAGGGCGTCGACGGCCAGCCAGGCCGCCTGCGGCTCCAGAGCGTCGCCGGCGCCGCTGATCCGCACCAGCGCCTGGTGGCTGCCGGCCGGGATCTTGCCGGTCACGTCGATGATCCGGGCGTCGTAGCCGTAGTTGTTGACCGGGTCGGGGTCACGGGCGGTGATGTTGGTGCCGGTGCCGTCCGCCGCGACGTGGTCGATGCGGCTGGTGAACGCGTTCTCCGTGCCGACCCCGGTGGGGCCGGGCATCGGCAGCAGGGTCAGGTTGCTCTCCGAGGAGCCGACGGCCAGGGTGTCCCCGGCGATCGGCGCGTCGCCGTCGCCCACGGTGATCCCCATGGTGGCCCGCGGGGCCGTGGTGGCGGGGGTGCGGATGCCGCCGAGGACGAGCGTGGTTTCGGCGTTGGGGTCGCGCAGCAGCTGGTAGCCGTCCCAGACCTGGAGGTAGCGCAGCGGCTCGGCCGCGTCCTCGTACGCGACCACCAGCGACCAGCCGCCCCAGCAACCCACGTTGTTGCCGCCGAAGTTCTGCGCCGAGGAACGGCCGGCGCACGCCTGGATGTCGGCCACCGTGTAGCTGCCGGGACCGGCCGCCCGGACCTCCGCGGTGACGTCCTTGACCGCCCCGGCGGCCAGCAGCGGCTCCGGCGGGTTCCCGCCGACCATCTGGTCGAACCAGTCGTAGGTGTCCGCGGTCACCTGCTGGTAGCCGCTCGCGCCCGGGACCTTCCAGGAGACCCGGTTGCCCAGGTTGATGTCACCGGAGGTGCCGCCCGCGGTACTGGTGTTGGTCGGGTTGAACTGCCAGTACAGCCGGGCCGACAGGACGCTCGCCCCGGCCGGCAGCAGCAGCTGGGCGGAGGAGGCGTTGGGGCCCGGCGCGTTCGGGTCGACCTTGACGAACTTGGTGCGGCCGTTGTTCGAGCCCTCGGTGTCCGAACAGACCGTGCCGTCGCTGTCGTCGCAGGTCAGCACCGAGTTGGAGGCCATCGTGAGGTTGCCGTGCGCCAACAGGTCGACCACCGGGTCCGGGCCGATCGGGCGCTGCGTCCCGGCACCGCGCGGCTTCGGCTGCGCCGCCTCGGCGTGCCCGGCGTGCGGTGCCCCCGCCGGCAGCGGTGGGGCCAGGGCGGCGGCGCCCGCGCCGAGCACCACCGCGAGCAGCGCGGACAGGACGTGCGGTGGGCGCGGACGCATTCGTCGGACAGGTGACACGGGAACCTCGCTGTCGGGAGGCGACACGAACAGCAGAACCTCGTACCTGCGCGGACGGGCGCCGAAGCCTGATGGACGGGATCTTCACCCGCCCGGACCAGCACCGGTTGACGGACCGGCCGTCAGGGTCCCGTGACGGACCGCCGACGGACCTCGTGACGGACCGGCCGAAGGGCCGTCCGACGGCCCGGCCGACGGCCCGTCCGAGGCGCGGGAACAGCGGGTACCCAGGATTCGGCGCGCGATTGGGTAGCGGTACGCATTGTTCCCGCCCCCCTGCGGCCGGTTTCCTGGAGCCCGCCCCACACCGACGGCCCTCACCCCCCTCGGAGGTCGCCCATGACCCGCCGCGAACGTCTCCGGCTCTACGCCGACACGCACTTCACCGCCCCCGACCCCGGGCTGGTCCTGCCCGCCCGCCGCAGCGGCCTGCGCCGGCCCGGCCTGGCCCGGCTGGCCCGCCTCTCCCGGCTCGTCGAACGCGCCGGCCACCACCAGCACGGCTGACCCCGGACCGGGTCCCGCCTTCTTGAGGGAGCGGGCGGGACCCCTCTTCTTCCCCCGGCGGCCTCAGGCGCCGGCGTCGTCCGCGGCGGCCAGCGCCTCGCCCAGCCCCGCCCGGCCCACCCCGAGCTTGCGCAGCGCACTCGCCACATGGTGCTCGACCGTACGGGTCGACAGGAACAGCGCCCGGGCGATGTCCTGGTTCGCCGCCCCCTGCGCGGCCAGCGCCGCGACCTGACGCTCCCGCGGGGACAACCGCTCCCCGTAGCCGCGCCGACCCGGCGAGGCCGCCCGGCCCAGGCCCAGCTCGCGGCGCAGCCGCTGGCAGCGGGCCGCGTCCGAGGCCGCGCCCAGCGCCAGATAGGCCCGCTCGGCGGCCGCGATCCGCTCCCCGGCCGCCGCCCGCTCGACCCCGGCCGCCCGCTCGCCCGCCGCCGACACCACGCCGGCCCGCTCCTCGGCCCGCGCCACCTCGTACGGGCGGCCGATCCGCTGCCACAGCTCACCGGAGCGCACGAACTGCCCGCACGCCCCCGCCGGATCCCCGTCCGCCAGCAGCAGACCGCGGGCGAAGGCCAGCGCCGCCGCGGCCGCCGGCGCGTCCCGCCCCTCCAGCCGCGCCCGCGCCTGCTCGACCAGCTCCGCCGCACCCGCCCGATCGCCCTCCGCCAGCAGCACCTCCACCGCCACCGGCAGCAGCTCCGCCGCCCGCGGCCAGGCCCCCGCCCGGCGCAGCGCCTCCAGCGCCGGCCCGAGCGTGGCCGCCGCCCGCGCGACGTCCCCCTCCGCCAGCTGCAACGCCGCCAGCCCCGCCGCCGCCCGCAGCGCCCCGGTCACCTGCGACTCCCGCTCCCCGTACGGGCCCGCCTCCGCGAAATGGGCGTGCGCCACCGCGAGTCGACCGCGCGCGGCCGCCAGCCGGCCCAGCAGCAGGGCCTGCTCGACCCCGGCCATCGCGAGGTCGGGGAACTCCGCGCCCAGCGCCGCCAGCCGCTCCTCCAGCCCCTCCCACTGCCCGGCCAGGCCGTCCAGCCGCACCAGCGCGATCCGGCTGTAGCACTCCAGATAGGGGATCGCCGCCTGCCGGGCCAGGCGCCGGCTCTCCTCCAACAGTTGCGCCGCCCGCCGGTCGTGGCCCAGCTCGACGGCGAGCTCACCCGCGTTGTACAGCGCGCGGGTGGTCTGCCGGACGATCTCCGGCCACCGCGAGCTGCGCGGCAGCTCCTCCAGCCGCTCCCACACCGAAGGGTCGCCCTCGCGCGCCAGGAAGGTCAGCCGGGTGGCCCGCACCGCGGCCGCCACCTCCTCGTCCGGGCTCGCGGCGAGCGTCCGCTCGGCCCGCTCCAGCCACCGCCAGGCGCGCTCGCCGGCGCCGTCGCGCTCGTTCATCGCCAGCGCCACCATCGCCCGGGCCGCCCGGGACGGACGCTGCTCCAGCTCCTCCAGGGACTCCTCCATCCGGTCGAAACCGGCCCGGTCCCCGCCGTGAACGGCCATCAGGAAGCCCAGCGACAGCCGGATCTCGCCGCGGTCCGGCACCGGCAGCCGCGGGTCCGCGATGATCGCCGTCAGCGTCGCCGCACTGGCCACCGAGTCCACGCCGTCGGCGGCGATCCGCGCCAGCGCGAGCGCGGCCCGCCCGCGCCGGCGCGGATCGAGGTCGGGCTCGTCCAGCAGCCGGCGCAGCAGCGCGCCCGCACTGCCGCTGTCCCCGAGCGCGACCGCCTGCCCGGCCGCCGCCTCGGCCACCTCCTGCCAGGCCGCCCGGTCGCCCAGCGCCAGGGTGTGATGGGCGATCTGCACCAGCGGCCGCGGCTCGCGCGCGCCCAGCGCCGCCACCGCGCGCCGGTGCAGGGCGCTGCGCCGCGGCCCCGGCAGCCGACGGTAGGCCACCTGCTGCGCCAGGACGTGCCGGAACCCGTAGCGGGCCAGCGGCTTCTCGCTCAGCACCGCCGCGCGCAGCGCCTCGGTGAGGCCGTCCTCCGCGGCCTGCGGGCCGAGTCCGGCCACGGCGGCGAGCAGGTCCTCCCCGGCCGGCACGCCGAGCACCGCGGCCGCGGAGGCGATCGCGGCGGCGTCCGGGGACAGTGCGGCGAGCCGCTCGGTGACGGCGTCGCGCAGGCCGCGCGGCACCTCGGACTGCTCCAGGTCGGCGGCCAGGTCCGCGGCGTTGGTCAGCTCGTCGGCGCCGCGCCGCTCGCCCAGGGTGATCAGGTCCTCCTCGGCGACCAGCGGCAGGCCCTCGCTGCGGTCGAACAGCACCCGGGTGAGGGCGGCGGTGGCACGCGGGCCGAGCGCGGCCCGCGCCAGCTCGTGGACCTCGGCCTCGGCGAGCGGGGCCAGCCGCACCAGCGCGCCGCCCACCCCGGCCGGGCGCCGGTAGGCGGCGCCCAGGGCGGGGGTGTCGGGCGGCAGGTCCTCGGCCCGGTAGGTGAGCACCAGGGCCAGGCCCGGCGGCACGTCCCGGGCCAGCAGCAGGAGCAGCTCGCGGGTCGCGTCGTCCACCCAGTGCAGGTCCTCGACGACCAGCACCGTCTCGCCGAGCGCGCCGAGCAGGGCGCGCACCGCCTGGACGAGCAGCCGCAGCCCGGGCGGCCCCTCGCCGGCGGCCGCGGGCAGCGGCGGCAGCCGGTCGGCGAGGTCGGGCAGCAGTGGGCGCAGCGCCCCGGCGCTGGCGGGGATGCGGTCGGCGGGCGGCAGGAACGGGCCGACCCCGCGCAGCGCGTCCACCACCGGGCCGAAGGCCAGCGGCTCGCGCAGGGGGTGGCAGAAGCCGGTCAGCACCAGGCGGCCCTCGGCGGCGGCGCGGGCCGAGGCCTCGGCCACCAGGCGGGACTTGCCCAGGCCCGCCTCGCCCTCGACCAGCACGACGGCGGGCGGGCTGAGCATCGCCCGGGTCAGGCGGTCCAGTTCGGGGTGGCGCCCGACGAACGCGAAACCGGCGCCGGGCACGCCCTGCTCGACGGGCCGGCTCACGGCCGCCCGGCCGGTTCGGGTGCGCGGCGCTCGCCGGGGAGGGTTGCGAAGGCCATGGGCCCATCATGCCGTGACGGCCTCCGGCCGTGACCGCCGGGGCGCCGTCGCGGTACGGGCGGTGCGGGGGTGTGCGGACGGTGTTCAGGTGCTGTGTTCAGGCAGTGTGTCCGGACGCCGGGTTCAGGCGGTGTGTCCGGGCGCCGGGTTCAGGCGGTGTGTCCGGGCGCCGGGTTCAGGCGGTGAGGGCGTGGAGCGGCAGGGCGCCCCGGCCGGTGAGTTCGAGGACCGTGCAGCCCAGCGCCTCCAGCCTGCGCACGGTGGCCCGCGCGCTGCGGTCGTCGAGGGAGAAGACGAACGGCCCGGGCACCAGCACCACGTTCACCCAGCCCTGCCCGGCCCGCTCCAGCAGCCGCTCCAGGGCGGGGCGCCGGTCGCCGGAGCGCACCCCGTCGTCCAGGAAGGCGGCGGGCACCGGCAGTCCGCGCTGCCGGGCCAGGCGCTCCAGGACCGCGCGCTGGTACTCCAGGCCCGCCGCGTCGGCGGGGTAGCAGCGCAGGTACAGCGCGGGCCGGGCCGGGCGGGGCGGGCGGGGCGACCGGAGGGGGCGGTCGGACATGGCGTTCACCTGCTCTGTCGGCGGGGCGACGGGAGTGGGGAGCCCGTCCACTCCAGCAGGCCCCGGTGAACAGTGCGGGATCAATAGCGGTCGCCACCCAATCGCCCGGCCGCCGGGCAGACGGCGCCGCGCCTCACCAGTCCCGGGCGGCACCCGCGTCGCGGGTGTCGCGGGTGTCGCGCCCCTCGCCCGGGCAGGGCGAGGGGCGCGGGGCGGATCCCGCGGCTTCGGTGGGGCGAAGCCGCGGGACGTCGGTCACCGGGCGGCGGCGGCCGGCCGGTCGGCCGTTACGCGGAGGCCGTCCAGCGCTGCTCGGAGCCGCCGGTGCAGGGCCACTGGACGACCGGGGCGCCCGGTGTCGTGCTCGAACCGCCGACCGCGGCGCACATGTTGCTCACCCGGTTCCTGATCTGGGCGAAGCCCGTGTCCGGGTTCGAGCCGAAGTACCAGGTCTGCTCCGGCCCGCTGTCGCAGCCGTACTGGATCAGCTGGACGCCGGCGTTCTGCGAACTCGCCGGATCGGCCAGGCACTTGCCGCTGTTCTTGTTCCGGATCTCGTAGCCGCCGCCGGTGTTGGGGAGGGGGTAGAGGCCCCAGTACTGCTCGGCGCCGCCGTAACAGGACCACTGGATGACCCCGGCCCCGCCCGCCGTGCTCCCGCCCCCGACCGACAGGCAGTGCTGGCTGTTGAGGTTCCAGAGCTCCACGATCTCCCCGTCCCTGACCGAGGGGGAGGAGATCGCGCCGCGCTGCCCCGTCGCGGTCGGCGCCGCCGCCGAGGCCGGCGCCACCCCCGCCGCGAGCGCGATCGCGGCGAGCCCCGTGGCCCCCGCGCCGAGCTTCGTCAGGGTGCGTGTCGCCTTGCGGCCGGTGAGTCGCATGTGGTGTTCCCTTCGTGTCGGGACGTAGCCCGGCGGGCTGGGGCTGTGCGGTGAATCCAGCAAACGCCACGCCGGTTGACCGGTCGAATGATTCGATTTCTTTCGAATGGGCCGGCGAAGGGGGAACGCTCGTGATCCGGATCCGCCTGGGCGCCCGGGGGCTGGGAGGCGTCAGGTTCGCGGTCTCGCCGGTGGGCTCCGCGAAGGACCTGCTCCGCCTCGTCGGCTACAGCCCGGGCACGCTGACCCCGTCGTGGCGGACCAGGGCCACCGACGTGCTGTCCCGGCACCGGCTCGGGCTGCTGGCCGTGGTCGGCGGAGGCGGCCCCCTCGGCTACGCCCCGGACTTTCTGCGGCCGGAGCCCCCGGCCTTCCTGACCGACATCGACACGGCGCTGCACCAGATCGCGACGACTCCGCGGGAGCGGATCCGCTACGAGTTGGGTGCCGCCGTCAACGGCCACTCCTGGGACCCGGGCGGCCACCCGCCGCCGCCCCAGCTCCTGCGGGCCCTCGACCGCGGCGAGGACCACTTCGCGCGCCGTCTCGCCGACGAGATGGCGCGGTTCTGGAGTGAGGCCTTGGAGCCGTCGTGGCCGGCCATCCGGGCCCGACTGGAGGCCGACGTCGGCGCCCGGGCCGCCGAGATCGCCCGGTGCGGGCTCGCCGAGGTCCTCAACCGGCTGGCCCCGAACCTGGAGTGGCGCGACGGCGAGCTGCTCGTCCACCTCCGCCCGGGGAACGCCCACCGGCTGACGCTGAACGCGGACGCGGTGATCCTGACGCCGAGCGTCTTCGTCGACTGGGCGCTCTTCTGCGCGGGTGAGCCGCCCGGTGCGCCGGCCCCGCGTCTGCCGCTGGTCGTCTACCCCGCCGCGCAGGTCGACTGCCTTCCGCCGGAGCGGGACCATCCGCTGATCGGCGCGACGCGGCTGAGGCTCCTGGCGGAGCTGAGCCAGCCGCGCTCCACGACGGAGCTCGCCCGGCGGCTCTACCTGAGCCCGGCCACCGTCTCCTACCACCTCCAACTCCTGCACCGCGCCGGACTCGTGACCCGCACCCGTCGGTCCCGGCAGGTCCTCTACCAGCGGCTCGGCGCAGCGGCGCCCGGTCCCCGTTGAACGCCGCGTACGGTCGCGCCCCCGCCCGGACAGTGCTCCTGACGTCAGCAGGCACATGGGCATGTCCTTTCGGCCAACGTCGGGCGAGCGGACTTTGCCGGTCAGGACAAACCCTCCGGGCGGTAGCGGCTGAGAGTCTGGGGCGCATGGCCATCTCAACACCCTTGTCCGAGGTCGTGGGCGCGGCGGTACGCCCGGGAGACCCGGGACTGTCCGTCGGGATCTACACCGACGGGAAGCTGATCCACCACGCGTCGGCGGGGCTGGCGAGCGTGGAGTTCGAGGCGCCGGTCGACACCCGCACACGGTTCGACATCGCCTCCATGAGCAAGCAGTTCACCGCCGCGGCGGCGTTGCTGCTGTGCCGGGACGGGCGGCTGTCGCTGGACGA
Organism: Kitasatospora sp. NPDC058444; assembly: GCF_042721415.1. Taxonomy (NCBI): domain Bacteria; kingdom Bacillati; phylum Actinomycetota; class Actinomycetes; order Kitasatosporales; family Streptomycetaceae; genus Kitasatospora; species Kitasatospora sp. NPDC058444. The sequence goes on from NZ_JBHXLL010000007.1 coordinate 155,499, forward strand.
CGACATCCGCACGCACCTGCCCGAGCTGAAGCTGGCGGTGCCGGTGACCGTCGGTCAGTGTCTGCGGCACACGGGCGGCCTGCGGGACTGGCTGGCCCTGACGACGATCGCCGGCCGCCCGCTGACGAGGATCACCCAGGACCAGACGCTGGCCTTCGTGGCAGGGATGACCGAGGTCGACTTCGAACCGGGGACCGCGTTCTCCTACTCCAACACGGGGTACGTCCTGGTCGCCTCGCTCGTGCGGCGGCTCACCGGCCGCACCCTGGGGGAGTTCACCACGGACCGGATGTTCACACCGCTGGGCATGAACGAGACCGTGTTCCGCGAGGACAGCCGGGAGCCGTTGCCGCGGTTCGCCTACGGGTACGACGTCACCCGCGGTACCGTCCGGCGCGCCGACACCGAGGAGTCCGCGGTCGGCGACGGCGGCCTGGCCACCAGCGTCGCCGACCTGGCGCCGTGGTTCGGGTTCCTGCGGGACGGCCGGGTCCTGGGCGCCGACATCCGCGACGCACTGGTGCGGCAGACCGACTCCGGGGACGGGCAGGAGTGGCCGTACGCGCTGGGTCTCTACCACACGACGATCGCGGGCCACCCGGCGTTCGGCCACGCCGGCGGTGTCCCCGGGTACCGGTCCCAGCTGCTGTTCATGCCGGACGCCGGCCTCGGCGTGGCGCTGCTGAGCAACAACTCCTCGATCGACGCCGCGAAGCTGGCCACCCGGGTGCTCCGGCTGGCCGCCGGGCTGCCCGAGGACGATCCCGTCGCGCTGCTGGCGGACCCGGTGGCCGCCGGGCCCGCCGCCCGGCTGGCGGGGGACTGGCTGGATCCGCTCTCCGGCCTCACCCTCCGGATCGACGCCGTGGGCAACGGCCGGATCCGCATCCACGACGCGCCGTCCGCCGGCGAGTTCGCCCCGGCCGTCGACGGCAGCTGGCAGGGCCTGGAGGACAGCGCCGGCTTCTGGCTGCGGGTGTCGTCCGGCACGATCAGGATCGGATCGGTGTACCGCCCCGGCCGCGCCACGCAGTACCGGCGCTGTCCCCCCGCGGCGGCCGGTGCCGCACTGCCACCGGCCGTCTACCGCAGTCCGGAACTCGGCGTCCTGGCGACGGTCACCCGGGACGGCACGCTCGAACTCGGCCTGGAGTTCGTCGGGACGATCGAACCGGCACCGGACGGCGCGTTCCGCGCGGGCGGCCTGATGAGCCTGCGCCCCAGCGGCGACGACCTCCTGATCAGCACGCCCGGCGTCCACCGGATGCGCTTCGTCCGACAGCCCGACGGCTACGTGCGGGACGCCGGCACGGTGGATCCGTCCGAGGCGATCCGGCGATCGGAGCGGCGATGACAGCCCCCGCCGGGATCACCCTCGGGGTCGTGCTCGACAGCCTGGGAACCGGCCTCCTGCGGCCGCTCGCACTGCCGCACGGCCGGGCGGTCGCCGTCGGGGCGCCCACGATCCATGACACCGACGCCCCCGGGACAGCGCTGACCGACGCGATCGTCCTGGTACCCGGCCGACTGACCGCCGACGTCCTGGAGTGGGCGGCCGAGCACCACGCCAAGGCGGTGGTCATGCGCGCCGGCACCACGGACACGGCAGCGCTGACACAGGCGGCCGAACGGACCGGAGTGGCGCTCCTGGAGCGCGGCGCCGAGATCTCCTGGGGGCAGCTCTACACCCTGATCGACGCGCTGCGGGCGATCACGAGCCCGGTGTTCGAGCCGAACAGGCACCGGTCCACCGACCTGTTCGCCCTCGCCAACGACATCGCCGTGCGCGCCGGCGGCGCGGTGGCGATCGAGGACCTGTCCATGCGCGTGCTGGCCTACTCCACGGTCCCGGGCCAACTGGTCGACGACCCGCGCCGTGACGGCATCCTCGGCCGCCGGGTGCCGGACCACCCGACCCACGCCGAGGAGTACGCCGCCGTCCTGCGCTCCGACACCGCGGTCTGGAGCCACGAGCCGAAGGAGTACCGGCCGCGCCTCGCCATCGCCATCCGGGACGGTGGCGAGGCGCTGGGCACCATCTGGGCGCTCCAGGGCGACGAGCCCCTGACGGAGGAGGCGGCGGACGTCCTCGCCGAGGGCGCGCGGCTGGCCGCGCCCCACCTGGCCCGGGTCAGCCTCGCGGCGGACGCCGAGCGCCGGCAACGAACCGAGCGCCTGGGCTGGTTGCTCCGCGGCCGGGGAGCGACCCGGGAGCTCGCCGACTCCTTCGGGATACGCTCCGACGCCCCGGCGACCGTGCTGGCGATCGGCCGCTCCGGCGACCCGGCCGGCCACGCGCGAGGCGTCTCGCCGGACTCCGCCGCCGAATACGTCGGCGACCTGCTGCGGATGGGGCTCTGCGCCTACCGGCTGGGAGCCGCCGCCGGAGCACTGGACGGCCAGGCCGTGGCGGTGGTCGACACGGCGTCCGACGCGCCCGTGCTCCAGCTGATCATCGCGACCGTGCTGGCCCGGGCGGGGGACACCCTGGGCGGCGGCTGGCGGGCGGGGATCAGCCGCACCCTCCCCGGCCTCGCCGACGCCGCGACCGGGCTGAGCCAGGCCAGGCAGGCGCTCGAAGTGGTGTGCGGACCGTTCGGCAGGACGGAGATCGGACGGCACGACGAACTGGCCGCCCCGATCTTCCTGCGGGACGTCCACGAGGCGCTCCGGTACCGTCCGGCCCTGCACGGGGAGCCCCTGTCGACGGTGCTCGACCACGACGCCCGGCACGGAACGGAGTACGAGAAGACACTGCGCTGCTGGATCGCCGGGCACTACGACGTGCCACGGGTCGCCGAGGCCATGACGCTGCACCCCAACACGTTGCGGCACCGGCTGCGCCGGCTCGCCGAGCTGATCGACATCGACGATCCGGACCTGCGGTTGGCGCTGGCGCTGCAACTGCGGCTACGGCTGCCGGACATCGGCACAAAGGAGGCCAGGTGAACGTGGGCCCGGACGCCAATGCCCCGGGGCGGTCCGCCGAGCAGACTCGTCACATGGTCGAATCTCCTTCCGCCGGCGCGCAACGGCCGGACGTCCGCATCCGGTTGCTCCGGACCGTCCCCGAACTCCAGCAGGCCGACGCGGTGCTGCGCACCGTGTGGAACACCCCGGACACCGCCGAGCCACCGCTGGCCCTGGACGTGATGTGCGCGCTCGCCCACACCGGCGGCTACGTCGCGGCGGCGTACCTCGGGACGGCGATGGTCGGCGTGACCGCCGGGTTCCGCACCATCGGGGACAGCCTGCACTCGCACGTGGCCGGCGTGCTGCCGGCGATGCGCGGGCGCGGGATCGGCGCGGCGATGAAGTCGCACCAGCGGGAGTGGGCCGCCGAGGCGGGCCTGTCGTCGATCTCGTGGACGTACGATCCGCTGATCCGCCGCAACGCCCACTTCAATCTGCGGCGGCTCGGGGCGGTCGCGGAGGCGTACCTGCCCGACTTCTACGGGCCGTTGGCCGACGGCATCAACGACGGCGACGCCTCCGACCGGCTGTTCGTCAGCTGGCCGGTGCACGGGACGTCGCACGGGACGCCGTACGGGACGCCGCACGCACCGGCACCGCTGCCGGGCCTGGCCGCGGCGCAACCCGTGCTCGAAGCGGACGGCAACGGCGAGCCCGTACCGCGCGCCGCGACCGGCGGCGTACTGCGCTGTGCCACCCCCGTGGACGCGGAGTCCCTGCGGCGAACGGACCCGGCCGCCGCCCGGCGCTGGCGGTCCGCGATGCGCCAGGCGCTCGGCGGCGCCCTGGAGAACGGTTACCGGATCGACGGGTTCGACCGGTCCGGCTGGTACGTCCTGCGACGGAAGGAAACACCGCAATGAAGCTGCGACAGGTGGAGTTGCGCGAGGTGGCCCTGCCCCTGGTCGCGCCGTTCCGGACCGCACTGGGCACCCAGGAACACCGGAACTCGCTGCTGGTCAAGGTGACCACGGCCGACGGAGCCGTCGGCTGGGGCGAGTGCGTGGCCGACGACGATCCGACGTACAGCGCCGAGTACCTGGCCGGGGCCCGGGAAGTGGTACGCGAGTTCCTGCTGCCCCGGTTGTCCCGGGCCCCCGGGCTGACCGCGGCACTGGTGCCCGAGCTGCTCCGGCCGGTCAGAGGCCATCCGATGGCCAAGACGGCCGTCGAGATGGCGGTACTGGACGCCGAACTGCGCACCGCCGGCATCAGCCTCGCCCAGTACTTCGGGGCGACGCGCACCGAACTCGCGGTCGGCGTGTCGGTCGGCATCACGGACACCGTCGACGAGCTGATCAGCGCCGTCGACGGCTACCTCCGCGCGGGCTACGCCCGGATCAAGCTGAAGATCGAACCGGGCTGGGACATCGAGCCGCTGCGCGCGGTCCGGGAGACGTTCGGCCCGGACATCGCCCTCCAGGTCGACGCCAACACCGCCTACGGTCCGGCGGACCAGCCCCACCTGCGCCGGCTCGACGCCTACGGGCTGACGCTGATCGAGCAGCCGTTCGCCCCGGACGACCTGCTCTCGCACACCCGGCTGGCGGCCCGCATGGACACCCCGATCTGCCTGGACGAGTCGATCACCTCGGCCCGGGACGCGGCCACCGCCATCCGGCAGGAGGCGTGCTCGATCGTGAACATCAAGCCCGGCCGGGTCGGCGGCTACCTGGAAGCCCGCCGGATCCACGACCTGTGCCTGGCGAACGGCGTACCGGTGTGGTGCGGCGGCATGCTGGAGACCGGGCTGGGGCGGGCGGCCAACCTGGCACTGGCCGCGCTCCCGGGCTTCACCCTGCCCGGCGACATCTCGGCCTCGGCCCGCTACTACACCCGCGACATCACCGACCCCTTCGTCCTCCAGGACGGCCGTCTGACCGTCCCCACCGGCCCGGGGATCGGCATCGTCCCCGACCCCGACGCCCTGCAGGCCGCCACCACCTCCACGGAACTCCTCACCGTCTGACCGGTCGTAGGGCCTCGGGCACCGCCGTGCGGTGCCCGAGACCGGGGGGCTCCTCGGCAACCCCGCAGCCCGACCCGGGATCCACGGACGGGCCCGACCCGACAGCACAGCAGCCGGCCGAGGTCCGCTCCCGCGCCGCGGGCCACTCCTCGGGTCGCAGGCGGGGGCATCCCGCGCCGTGGGCCACCCCTTGGGTCGCAGCCGGAGGCACGCGTTCCGGCGGGTTGCCGGGGCGGGCCGAGCCCGCCGCGCGAAGATCACACCGGCGGCGTGCTTTTCCGGTTCCCCCCGGGCTTCCCCGGCTTCCCGCGCCGACACCCCACCACTGCCACTCCGGAGGGCCACACGAGACGGATCAGCCGCGAGACCATCCTGAGGACGGCGACCTTCTGGCTCCGCCCGGCGTTCGCGCTGCGCGTGGTCAGCCGGTTCCAGCGGCTCGTGGGCTTCGACCGCTCGATGGCCCTGGCCTCCGCCGCGCTGACGGCCCTGGTGCCCCTGGCCGTCCTGTGCAGCGCGCTCGTGGTCCACCTGGGCGGCAAGGACGCCGCCGAACGCGTCATCGACCGCTACGGCCTCACCGGAGGCGGCGCCGAAGCCGTGCGCGACATGCTCTCCCCGGCGAGCGAGTGGAGCAGCACCGCGGGGATCTTCGGGCTCGCCTTCCTCCTCGTCTCGGTGCTGAGCTTCGCGCGGGCCGCCCAGCGGCTGTTCGAGCAGGGCTGGGAGCTGGAGCCGCTGAGCGTGCGCAACACCGTCAACGGCCTCAAGTGGATCGCGCTGCTGGCCGCGTACGCCGCACTGAGCGGCTGGGTCCACGCCGCTCTCGGCCGCCGACCGCTGGAACTGGCGGCGGCCGTGGTGGAGGCGCCGCTGACGGCGGTCTTCCTCGTCTGGGGCGGCCGGCTGCTGTCCGCGGGCAGGATCCCCCGGTCCGCCCTCGTGCCGTTCGGGTGCATCGGGGCGACCCTGCTGTCCGGCTACTCGGTGGCCATGAGCGTCTACCTGCCCCGCCTCTTCAACTCCAGCACGGACCGCTACGGCGCGATCGGGGCGGTCTTCGCCATGCTCTCGGCCCTGTTCGGGGCCATGCTCGCGACCGTGGCCTCGGCGGCGATCGGACGGGAGGTGCAGGACGAACTCGACCGGATCGGGCGCGGCGAGCGCCCTCCGGACGACGAGGTCCGCCAGCAGTGGGACACGGTGCTGCGACTGGCGCGCTCGCGCTGGCAGACGACCCGCGGCCAGAGCCTCCTGGGCCGGCTGAGGAGGCGCTGAGCACCCGACGGGCGGCCGGCCGGCGCGTAGCCGTCCCGGGCCCGTGACCCGCACGCGGCGGTTCCGGCAGTTCTGTGTCAGAGGCGCGGGGCAGCGGTGCCCGGCGCCTGAGGAACGCCCTCGGTCCGCTCCCGGGCCGCCATCACGTCCTCGCCGTGTTCGAAGGCCCAGGCGCCGAACGCCTCGATCGGCTCCAGCAGCGTCCGCCCCAGCCCGGTGAGGGAGTACTCCACGCGCGGCGGCGACCCGGCGTACGCGCGGCGCTCCACCAGGCCGTTGAACTGGAGCCGGCGCAGCGTCTCCGTCAGCACCTTGGGGCTGATCCCGCCGATCCGCTCGCGCAGGTCGCCGGGGCGCGCGGGCGCCTCGCGCAGCGCCCACACCACCACCGCGTTCCAGGTGTTGGCGAGCAGGTCGAAGGCGAGCCGGGCACGGCAGTCGGCGAGGAAGTCCTGATCAGTGGTCACTTACCAGATGGTGCCCGAGCCGCTTCCTACTGTGGTCCCGGTTTTCGACGGACGGACGGAACCCACAGGAGGCTGGACATGATGAGGATCGGAATCGTCGGTACGGGCACCATGGCGCGGGTGCTGGGCACCCGATGGTCGCGGGCCGGACACGACGTCCTGGTGGGCGGGCGGGACGTCGAGCGCGCCGCCGCGCTGGCGGAGCGGATCGGCGCGCGGGCGGGGACCCTGCGGGACGCGGCCCGGTACGGCCGGGACGCCGTGCTGCTGGCGGTGCCGTACGCGGCGGCGGCCGGCGTGGCGGCGGGGCTGGGCGACGCCGTACGGGGCCGGACGCTGATCGACTGCACCAACCCGGTGGTGGCGGGGTTCGTCCTGGAGACGGCGGGCGGGCCTTCGGCGGCCGAGCGCATCGCGGCGGCGGCGCCCGGGGCGTCGGTGGTCAAGGCGTTCAACCTCTGCCACGAGAGCGTGTGGGGGTTGACGCCGCCGGTCTTCGACGGCCGGCCCCTCGCGGTACCGGTGTGCGGGGACGACGAGGTGGCGCTGGAGACGGTGCGGGGACTCGTGCGTGATCTCGGCTGCGTGCCGGTCAACGGGGGAGGACTCCACCGCGCGGGTCTGCTGGAGGCGACGGCGGCTTTCCTGATCGGGCTGTGGGTGGGGGAGGGGGTGGACGCGCAGGCGATCGCGCCGCCGCTGGAGTACGCGGGGGTCCACGCCTCCTGAGCGGTTCTCTGGTCGCGCCCATCGCCCGGGTGGGCGAGGGGCGCGGGGGTGGGGCGGTTAGGCGTGGTGGTCGAATTCGCCGGCCTTGAGGGCATGGAGGAGGGAGGCCAGGGCGGTGGGGGTCGTGCGGAGGACGAGGTGCCCCTCGTCGGACTCGCGGAGTTCGACCGCTCCGGCGACCGTGCGGACCTCCACACACTCGTTGTTTGCGGCGCTGTAGCTGGACTTCTGCCAATCAGAACTACGCATATGTGCGGTTCACATCCTCCATGACGGATCGAATGAAATCACGTGATCCTTCTTCGGAGAGTGCTGTCGAGTCCAGGCGAGCGAAGATCGCCCGGTGCTTGGCCAGGTCCGCTGGGGAGTCGAAGAAGAGTGCACCTTGGGCGACGTCCATCTGGATGGTGTCCAACTCGCGGACGGGACCTTCAGCGAACGTGAGGTTCTCGCCGGAGCCGGGGAAGGTGTCGACGGCGAAGGGCACGACGCGGACCGAGATGCCGGGCTGCTCTGAATCGTCGAGCAGCGAGCCGAGTTGGTCGACGAGGACCTTGAGACCACCGAACTGCATCCGCAGTGCGGCCTCGTGGATGAACACCTGGAGAGGAATCGCGCCCGAGCGAACGACCTCTTGTCGCTTGATTCGGAAGGCTGTCCTGGTCTCGATGTCTTGAGGGGGCAGCGGAGGGAAGATCCGGGCAAACACGGCCGAGGCGTAGCCGCTGGTCTGCAACAGGCCGGGTACGTAGGTGGTCGTGCAGATCGTCAGCCGCTTGGCGCGGTTCTCAAGCTCTGCAACCTCAAGGAAGTCGATGGTGAGGGTGCCACGGTACTTCTCCCACCATCCCTTCTCCCGCTCCAGTGCCATGTCAACGAGGGCGTTGATCAGCGGCTGGTTGACGCAGTTGCAGGCCGAGGCCAGGGTCCGCAAGCGCTCGGGGCTGACGCCGATCTTCGCCTTCTCCATCTGCGTCATTTGGCCGGGGCTGATGCCGAGAGTGCGGGCGAGCTGGCTGCCGCCGAGCTCGGCTTGCTCCCGCATTCTCCGCAGCTCAGCGCCAAGCCGCCGTTGACGGAGGGTCGGATTGGAGCGAAGGGGCATGGCTTCCTCTCTGGCGGTGCTGGGGTCAGTGTGCCGCGCTGTCGGCGTGCAGGTCCATCTGAGAGCCACACGATAGAGCGAATTTATAGGCGTTGGCCTAAAAACTCAGGAACGGGTGCGCTACGGTCGATCTCAGTACCCGATCCGACGGATCGTCAGTAACGCCTGCTAGCAAGCACCGCAGAACAGCCACGTCCATCTCCACCGGCCTGGCTCACGGCGACACATGTTCCGCCGGTTCTTCCCCTCACTCACGCCTCGGGAGAACTCCCATGCGTCACATCAACACCCCCACCATCGCCATCGCCCGTCAGAGCCTCCACCGCACCATGACGGGCGTCGGCTGGGCCCCGTCCGTGATCTTCGACGCGCAGCTCGCCCTGTGCGAGCTCCTCGTCAACGCCTGGCGGCACGGGGACACCCCCGCCCCGCTCGTCCAGGTCATCTCCACCAACGGCAACCTCCACGTCTCGGTCACGGACCAGAGCCCGATCCTTCCCACCACCCCGCCGCTGTCCCTCCTCGCCGAGTCCGGCCGGGGCCTCCAGCTGGTCGAGGCCCTCACCCACCGCTGGGGCGTGGAGCCCCACGAGCGCGCCAAGTCCGTCTGGTTCGAGCTGGACGGTGCCGCGTGAGGGCCCGGCGCCACCCGATGCTGCCGACCGACCCCCGGATCCGGCACTACACCGACGACCACATCCGCACCCTGCTCACCGAAGTCCAAGAGCGGGGGCGGAAGTTCGGCCTGATCTTCCCCTCCGCCGCCACCGACCAGACCCTCGACGGCCGCGTCCTCGTCCGCTTCAACACCGCGCCCGCGTCAACTCTCCTCAACCTCCTCGTCCTGCTCCTCGACGCGGAACGGGACTTCTCGTGAGGTATCTGATCGGGACGGCCTTCGCCGCCCTCCTCACCCTCGCCGGCGCGATCGCCGCCCTGGGCGTCGTCACCGCCCTGCGCACGACCCCGCCCGACGAGGACACCTGACCCGCCGGCCCCCGTCCCGCACCGGGCACGGACGGAGCACCCGCGGAGACGCCGCCACCAACCCGGCATCATCCCGGCCCTGCTGCGATCGAGCGGTACCGAACCGTCAGAAACGGGACTCGACCTCCTCTGGGACCGGCCCCCGCATGGTGGTACTGGGTTCACCATGGATGCGGATACAAGATCCATGGCGGACCCGGGTTGACGTGCTCTAACGTCGAGCCATGACGATTCCACCCCGGTTGGGGCGCCTGGCACGGCGGGCGCGACGGGACACCGGCTTCCTGGCCACGGGTGTCCCGGTGCACCTGGCGCTGGTGCCCGTGTGGGCCTGGGGCGCGACGACCACGGCCAGGACGGGGAACTGGGCGCTCACGCTCCCGGTGTCCGTCGCCCTGGTCCTGAGCGGCGTCCCGGTGCTGACGATGGTCCAGCGGTACCGGCACCGGGCGCTGCTCGGGGTGGACATCCGTCGCTCGGCGCCCGTGCCGCAGCGGTGGTCGCCGACCACGGCCCTGCGGTGGCTCTCCTCGCCGCGCGCCTGGCGCCAGGTCGGCTACCACCTGCTGCTGGGCCCGCTGGTGGCCTTGTCGGAGCTGTTGGTGCTGGTGGTGGCGGCGGCGGGGCTGGCGGGCGCCACCGGGTACGGCTGGGTGTGGGCGCTGCCGGTCGGGGTGCGGCGCGACTGGTTAGGCTGGGCGACGCTGATGCCGTGCTACACCGTGCTCGGCCTCTTCCTGCTGTCCCTCCTGCCCTGGCTCGCCGGAGTGGTGGCCCTGGCGGAGTCGCGCTCCGCCGCGGCGCTGCTCGGCCCGAGCCGGGCCGATCGGCTCCAGGAGCGGGTCGCGTACCTGGCGGGCAGCCGCACCGACCTGATCGAGGCGGTCGACGCCGAGCGCCGCCGGATCGAGCGCGACCTGCACGACGGCACCCAGCAGCGGCTGGTCTCGCTGGCGGTCAACCTGGGACTGGCCATGGCCACCCGCCCCGACCTGCCGGGCGAGGCCCGTGAGGCGCTGGCGGAAGCGCACCTGGAGGCGAAGGCGGCGATCGACGAACTCAACGATCTGGTACGCGGGTTGCACCCGGCGGTGCTCGAAGACCGGGGCCTGGACGCGGCGCTGTCCGGACTGGCCGCCCGGGTTCCGCTGCCGGTGCGCCTTCGGGTCGAGCTGCCGGAACGGGCGGTGCCCGCCGTGGAGTCGGTCGCGTACTTCGTGATCTCCGAGGCGCTGACGAACGTGACCAAGCACGCCGGCGCCTCGCGGGTCGAGGTGACGGTCCGACGGGTCGGGACGGTCCTGCGGGTGAACGTCACCGACGACGGGCTGGGCGGCGCCGACCCCTCCGGTGGTACGGGGCTGAGCGGGCTGGCCAAGCGGGTGGGCTCCGTCGACGGTGTCTTCCGGCTCAGCAGCCCCGTCGGGGGACCGACGAGCGTGATGGTGGAGTTGCCGTGCGCGCGGTGATCGCCGAGGACTCGGTGCTGTTGCGGGTCGGCCTGGTCAAGGTGCTGGAGATGGGCGGCTTCCAGGTCGTCGCGGAAGTCGGCGACGCGGAAGCGCTGTTGGCCGCCGTCGAGGAGCACCAGCCCGAACTCGCCCTGGTGGACGTCCGGATGCCGCCCACCTTCACCGACGAGGGCGTGCGGGCGGCCACGGTGATCCGCCGCGACCGGCCGCGCACGGCGGTGGTCCTGCTCTCGCAGTACGTGGAGGAGCGGTACGCCGCCGACCTGTTGGCGACCAACACGAGCGGAGTGGGCTACCTGCTCAAGCAACGCGTGGCCGACGTCCAGGACTTCGCGGCAGCCGTACGGCGGGTGGCCGAGGGGGGAACGGCGCTGGACCCCCAGGTCGTCGCCCAACTCCTGCTCCGCCGCAGCGACCCCCTGGCCGCCCTGACCCCGCGCGAGCGGGAGGTACTGGCCCTGATGGCGGAGGGCCGCTCCAACGCCGGCATCGCCGAGGCGCTGACGGTCAGCGAGAGCGCGGTGGCCAAGCACATCAACAACATCCTCGCCAAACTCGACCTGCCGGTGGCCGACGCGGACCACCGCCGGGTGCTCGCCGTGCTGCGCTTCCTGGGCGCCTCCGGGGGCTGAACCCCCGGGGGCACGCCTGCCGTCAGCACGGCGACGGGCTCGAACCCGGGCGGGAAGTCCGCCTGATCGTCACGGAGTCGGCCGACGTGCCGCCCGCCCTGAAACCGGGGGTCGAGGGGTTCCCGGTGCGGTGACCGGGACGGTCCACCGTGATCGGAAGGTGGCTCGCGGGACGATCGCACACGCAACTGCTGGTATTACTGGGGGCATGGAGGAAGAGACGGCACGTTCCGCGATCGACACGTTCATCTCCGCGTTCAACGCCTCGGACGACAGCTATGTGACGGCCCTGCTCTCCCAGGCCCTCACGTCGGACGTGGTCTTCTGGGGGCCGCTGGGGCGCAGCGAAGGAATCGCGGCGGTCGAGCGGTTCGTGCTGGACCTCCGGCGCCACCCGGCGGGACCCGGCACGATGGCGCGCTGCTCGGCGGTGGACATGCCCGGCGAGTGGGCCCGGTACCAGTGGGTCTTCACCACGCCGGACGGCGGCCCCAGCCTGGCGGGAACGGACGTCGTCCATCTGCGGCGCAGCCTCATCGACCAGGTCATCGTCTTCGCGGGGGAGATCGGGCCCTCCGCCTCCTGAGACCGCCGAAGTACAGCGTCAGGGCGGTCCCGACCCACCTGCTCTTCAAGAACGGCAAGACCGCCCAGGACTACCGGTTCGCCGCCGAGCTCCTCACCCACGTGGTCTTCGCCGACCCCACGAACACCGGCGCCCGCGGCCTCCAGGCCGACATCCTCGAACAGCTCGGCTACCAGGCCGAGAGCGGCCCCTGGCGCAACTTCTACCTCGCCGCCGCCAACGAACTGCGCGTGCGCCCGGCGGACAGCCCCGTCACCCTGCCCTCGCCGCAGATCATCACCCCTCCGGTCCTCGCCGCGATGCCGCTGGACATGCTCTTCGACTACCTCGGCATCCGCCTCAACGGGCCGAACGCCGCCGGGCAGCCCCTGACCATCGGCCTCACCGTCACCGGCGGCATCCCGGACGACCCCGCCACCTACACCCTGCGCGTGCGCAACGGCGTCCTCGTCCAGTACCCCGGCACCCTCGAACCCGCCACCGCCGACGCCGTCTACGGCATCACCCGTGACGGCCTCAACCGGCTCGCCATCGCCGCCGCCACCCCCGACCAGCTCCTCGACGACGGCTCCCTCACCGTCACCAGCGGCACCATCGACCCGCTCAACACGCTCAACGGCCTCCTCGACACCTTCGAGTACTGGTTCGGCCTCACCACCCCCTGAACCAGCCCGCGGGTCCTGCCTTCTCCCCGCACCGGCGGGGAGAAGGCAGGACCCGCAGCAACATCTGAGCCGCCCAGGCCCGCCCCCGTTCCGCCCGCCCCGCCGCCCCGGCTCGGAATCGCGGTGATGCCGGCAATCGGGGGGATGCCCGAAGAGGTCCCGGAGGCCGGGGAGCGGGCGCACCGCCCGGCTCATCGCCGCCGAGCGCCGACGGAGCCGACATCGCCACTGCCCCCTGTCCCAGCTCACTGGTCGGCAAGGACCCGTGTCGAAGAATCCACCGGAGCCGATGTGGCATCACCTGTGTAGGTGGGTGCGCGGAGGTGCCAGAACCTTCACCGAGTACGTTCGCCCACCGGCTCCCGTAACTGTCGCGGCCACTCCTCCCGAGGCCTGGGATGCCTCCGGATGTAGTGCACCGCCCCGGACTTGTCCGGTGCGTCTCGCCGCCGCCTGCGAGTCTGCCGATGCTGCACGCTTACAGGGGTGTCACTTATGGTAGTTGGTTCCCCGCTGTCCGTATTTTCTCTGTGATCTATGACACGGAAGACCAATTGTCTCTTTATCTGTCTACTGACTACCCGGTATATCTGTCGGCGTTTCATTTGCCTCTCCTTGACCACCTGGTGGGTAACGAGTGCTGCGCCGCCCTCTGGCAGTTCTGCTGGCCATGACCCTGATCGTCCTCGGGACAGCGGAGGGAACGGCCTTCGCCGAGACCCTGCTGCGCCGGGCCGCCGACACCGCGCCCGCCGACCCTGGCCCGCGCCCCAAGCAGCAGCAGGGCAGCGCCGATGGCCTGAGCCATGCCGCGACCACCGCTGCCACCAGTGCAGAGGACGGCTCGGGGCACTCGGACACGACCCCCGCGCCGGGTGAACTACCCGAGGACAAGGCCGCCTCGGCCCCCGCCCAGAACCTCGCGCCCCAGCCCGTAGAGCTGCCTGCCTCCGAGGCCAAGGTCGTCGACAACTCCGCCGTCCCGCAGGCCGGCAAGGCCGGCCCGGCCAAGGGCTTCGACGTCGCCACCAGCAAGGAACTCCCCGAGAAGCGCACCGCACAGCAGCGGACCTTCCAGAACGCCGACGGGACCTTCACCACTCGTAGCTACACCGAACCGGTCAACTTCCGTCGCTCTAACGGTTCCTGGGCCGCGATCGACACCACCCTGATACCGGCCGGCACCGCCACCGCCGGCCGTGCCGCCCCCGTCCAGAACGCCTGGACCACCACCGCCACCGAGCAGCAGCTCAAGCTCGGCCTCACCGCCGACGCCGACCCGCTCGTCCAGCTCCAGCTCGGGGACGGTCTCTTCGTCGGTTACCGCCTCCAGGACGCCGCCCCCGCTCAGGGCACCGCCCAGGGCAGCACCGTCACCTACCCGGACGCCCGCCCGCAGGCCGACGTGACGGTCCTCGCCGGAAGCTCCTCCTTCAAGGAGACGCTGGTACTCAAGGACGCCACCGCACCCACCGAGTGGGTCTTCCCGCTGCGCCTGCAGGGCGTGAGCGCCTCTCTCGATGCCGACGGCTCCGTTCACTTCACCGACGCCGCCGGCGCCCTGCGCGGACGCATGCCCGCCGGCTGGATGCAGGACTCCGCCTTCGCCCCCAACACCGAGGAAGGCGTGATCACCGGCGGCGTCGCCTACGAGCTGGTCCAGCTGCCCGCCGGCGGCCAGGCTCTCAAGGTCAAACTGGACGAGGCCTGGCTGCACGCCCCCGAACGCGTCTACCCGGTCAAGGTCGATCCGTCGCTCTCCCGCGTCCTGGCCACCGAGAGCACCTACGCCTACTCCCCGTACAACCAGGACTTCTCCGGCGACACCATCCTCAAGGCCGGCACCAACGACGGCGGCAAGCACCAGGCCGCCTCGTTCATCCGCTTCCGCGGCATCGAGGACTCCCTGAGCAACGCCAACATCCTCAGCGCCCGCCTGAACGTGTACAACGCCTGGTCCTACAGCTGCACCCCGCGCACCGTGACCGTCCACCAGATCACCTCCGACTGGTCGCCCGGCTCCGTACGCGCCATGCCCGGCCCTTCGACCGGCGGCGCGTTGGCCGCCCCCTCCTTCGCCCATGGCTGGCGGCCGAACTCCACCAGCGCTTGGGCCTGCCCGCAGGACTGGGAGCCGATCGACCTCGGCGCCGACGGCCGCAACCTGGTCAACTCCTGGACCCACCACTGGACTCCGAACTACGGCCTCGCCCTCAAGACCGACGTGTGGGACTCCATGTCCTGGAAGCAGTTCGGCAGCGCCAACATGCCCGGCGGCCAGCCCTCTCTGGACGTCACCTGGTCCCGATACGGCGCGGACTACGAACTCCTTGGCCTCCAGCAGCCGGTGACCGCCACCCAGGAGGGCATCGTCCGCCTGCGCGTGTGGAACCGTGGCATGGACACCTGGACGCCTACCAACAACTACAAGATGTCGTACCTGCTGGCCGACCAGTGGAACAACAGCATCACCGACTACGGAACCAACATCGCCTGGACGTCCATGCCCCACGACGTCCCGCCGGGTGGCAGCGCCGTGATCGACGCGCGCATCCGCGCCCTCCCACAGGGCACCTACTTCGTCGCATTCACCATGGACCAGTACCAGGTCAGCAACTTCTGGAACGACGCCGGGGTGCCCCCGGTCACCATCCAGATCTCCTCCGTCAACGTCCCCCCGCACATCACCCGCCTCGCCCCGCCCTCGGGCGCGGTCGTCTACCAGCTCCAGCCCACCCTCACCGCCGAGGGCGTGGACCCCGACCGTTCTCCCTTCCCCGAACCGGACTACAGGTTCCAGGTCTGCCGGATCGTCGGCAGTGACGCCGGCGTCGACTGCAAGCAGACCGACTGGCTCAAGCGCCAGCCCCGCTTCGTCGTCCCGCCCGGCTGGCTGACCTGGAACGAGCAGTACGCCTGGTACGCCAAGGTCGGCGACGGTCAAACGGACAGTCCTTGGACCGCGGCCTCCTACATCCGCACCGTCCTGCCCCAGCCCAACCAGTACACCACCGCCGCCGACGCCGGACGCAGCGTCAACACCGCGGTCGGCAACTACACCACCGCCGCCACCGACGCCGCGCTGCCCGTCGTCGGACCTGAGCTGTCCGTCACCCGCAGCTACAACTCCCTCGACCCGCGCACCGACGGCGCCTTCGGCGCCGGCTGGTCCACCCCCTGGGACATGCGCATCCAGGCCGAGTCCAGCAACTGGCTCGCACTGCCCGGCAACGTGCTGCTCACCGCCTCCAACGGCTCGCGCGCCCGCTTCGGCTGGGACCCGGGCAAGAACGCCTACGTGCCCGGCAGCGGAATGGCCGCCGACCTGCGCAAGGCCGACGGCGGCGGCTGGACGCTCACCGACCGCGCCGGCAAGACCCATACCTTCGGCGCCGACGGCAGGCTCACCCGCATCACCGACCCGGCAGGCCACACCCAGGACCTCGTCTACGCCTCCGGCCTCCTCGTCCAGGTCAAGGACACCGCCTCCGGCCGCTACCTGAACCTCAACTGGACCGGCAACCACGTCACCTCCGTGACCGCCGTCGGCTCCAGCGGCGGCTGGACCTACCAGTACGACGGCGACCGGCTCACCAAGGTCTGCCCGCCCGGCGTCGCACTCGCCGCCGCCACCGGCTGCACCGTCTACGACTACGGCACCGGCTCGCGCTACCGCACCGCCGTGCGTGACGCCGGCCCCTCCGGCTACTGGCGTCTCGGTCAGGCCGACGGCAGCTCCCTCACCAACGACGCACAGGTCAGCGACCGCTCTCCGGCCGAGGGCCGGGACGTCACCTGGGGAGCCGACGGCGCGCTGGGTGCCAGCGGCAGCCAGGCGGTCACCTTCAACGGCCGCTCCACCTCCTACGTCGAGCTGCCCAACCGCGCCATCAGCGCCTCGGTCAACCGCAGCGTCGAGCTGTGGTTCCGCACCGCCGCGCCCGGTGTCATCCTCACCTACCAGAACCGCGCCATGGGCGAAGACCCGTACAACGTGGTCCCGGCGCTGTACGTCGGCTCCGACAACAAGCTGCGCGGCAAGTTCAACAGTCCGAACGCCCCCGTCACCAGCACCAAGAACGTCACCGACAACACCTGGCACCACGTCGTGCTGTCCGGTGCCCGTGACAACACCGCGATGTTCCTCGACGGCGAGCTGGTCGGCACCACGCCCGGTGACATCGACCACCTCAACATGGACCGCGCCTACCTCGGCGGCGGCTACACCGGCGGCTGGCCCGAGGGCAACGGCGGCTGGTCCTGGTTCACCGGCCAGATCGACGAAGCCGCGATCTACGACTCCCCGCTCACTGAGCAGACCGTCGCCGAGCACTACGCCCTGCGCACCGGCAGCGCCCAGCTCACGAAGACCACCCTGCCCAGCGGTCGTACCAGCGCTCAGATCGCCTACGACGCCACCACCGAACGCGTCACCAAGGTCACCGACGCCGCCAGCGGCGACTGGAAGGTCTCCGAACCGACCTACAGCGGCGGCTCCTTCCTCTACAGCAACGCCGTCAAGGCCTCTGATCCGGCCGGATACTGGCGCCTGGGCGAACGCGAGGGCGCCACCGCGGCCAGCGAGGTCGGCAACGGCCTGACCGGCACCTACGGCGACGGCATCGCCAAGAAGGCCCCCGGCGTCTTCGCACCCACCGACGACACCGCCGCCCGCTTCGACGGCTCCGCCAAGTCCCAGATCGAGATCCCGCAGGACGTGCTGCACGCCAAGACCGATCTCGCCGTCGAGCTCTGGTTCAACACCACCACCCCGGGCGTCCTGATCGGCGACCAGAGCCAGGCGATCGACAACCCCGCCGGCCCCGGCGGCACCTGGACCCCGGTCATGTACATCGGGGCCGACCGCAAGCTGCGCGGCCGCTTCTACGGCAGCGCCCAGACCTTCGCCGCCTCACCGCGGGAAGTCACCGACGGCGCCTGGCACCACGCCGTCCTTTCCGTCCAGGGCACCGCCCAGACCCTGTATCTCGACGGCCAGATCGTCGGCGTCCAGAACGGCACCGTCGACCACCAGCAGAACAGCCACACCTACATCGGCGCCGGCTACGCCCGCTACTGGCCCGAACCACCCGCCGACACCAGCCACTTCACCGGCACCATCGACGAGGTCGCCCTCTACCAGCACCCGCTCGGCGAAAGCGACGTCGTCGCCCACTACCGCGCCCGCAGCGTCCAGGTCGGCGGCCAGGGCATCGGCTACCGCGGCTCCGTCGTCGCCGACTCGCCCGGCGGCTACTGGCGCCTGGACGAGACCGGCGGCACCACCGCCGCCAGCGAGGTCGCCGCGATCAAGGGCAACGGCACCTACGCGCCCGCCGCCAAACCCGGCACCACCGGCGTCTTCGGCCCGGGCGACAACCGCGCCGCCGAGTTCAACGGCACCGCCTCCTCCTACATCGACCTGCCCACCCCGATCCTCCAGACCAAGACCGACATCGCCGCTGAACTCTGGTTCCGCACCAGCGGTCCCGGCGTCCTACTGAACGTCCAAAGCGAACCGATGGGGGCGACCCCCTTCAACACCGTGCCAGTGCTGTACGTCGGATCCGACGGCAAGCTCCGCGGCGCAATGAACGGGATCAGCACCGACCCGATCGCCTCCGCCGGGGCCGTCACCGACGGCTCCTGGCACTACGCGGCGATCAGCGCATCCCAGGGCACCCAGTCGCTCTACCTGGACGGCAGCCTGGTCGGCACGGTCTCCGGGACCGTCAACCACCTCAACATGACCCGCACCTACCTGGGCGGCGGTTACGTCGGCAGTTGGCCCGGCGGCAACGGCGGCTGGTCCTGGCTGACCGGCCAGATCGACGAGGTCGCCCTCTACCAGCACCCGCTGACCGCCGAGCGTATCGCCGCCCACTACCAAGGGCGCTCCGCCTCCTCGGCCACCGAACTCGCCTCTCGCGTCACCCTCACCGACCCGGCCGGCAACACCACCACCGACATCCACGACGCCACCCGAGGCAACCGCCTCATCTCCCGCACCGACGAGGCCGGCAACACCACCAGCTACACCTACGACACCGGCGGCTTCGTCCACACCGTCACCGACCCCAACGGCCACTCCACAGTCAGCGGCCAGGACGCCCGCGGCAACACCGTCTCCGTGACCACCTGCCGCGACGTCAACTCCTGCTGGACCTCCTACACCAGCTACCACTACGACCCCGCCAACCCGCGCGACCCGCGCAACGACAAGCCCACCGAGACCCGCGACGCCCGCTCCGCCGGCCCCGGCGACACCACCTACCGCACCACCGTCGCCTACAACGCCCTCGGCCTGCCCGAGTCCACCACCCGCCCCGACGGGCGTACCACCCGCGTCACCTACACCACCGGCACCGAACCCGCCCACAGCGGCGGCACCACCCCGGCCGGGCTGCTCGCCAGCGAGACCACCGCTGCCGGAGCCGTCACCAGCTACACCTACTACTCCTCCGGAGACCTGGCCCGCACCGCCCTGCCCAGCGGCCTCACCCTCACCTATGGCTACAACGCCGCCGGCCGCAGGATCTGGACCACCGAGACCTCCGATGCCCAGCCCACCGGAGTCACCACCACCTACGGCTACGACGAGCTCGGCCGCCAGGTCGCCCAGACCGGCCCCAAGGTCACCGACGCCGTCAGCGGCGACACCCATCAGACCAAGACCACCGTCACCTTCGACGCCGACGGCCGTCCGACCGGCAGCGCCACCGCCGACATCACCGGCACCGACGGCACCCGCACCGCCACCAGCAGCTACGACAGCGCCGGCCGGGTGGAAAGCGACACCGATGCGATGGGCGGCGTCACCCGCTACGGCTACGACGCGCTCAGCCGCCGCACATCCGTCACCGACCCGCTCGGTCAGGTCACCCGCTACACCTACACCCCGCGCAGCCAGCCGGCGACCACCGTCGTCGAAGGCTGGAACGGCGACGGCAAGGGCTCCCGCGACCTGACCGTCGAGTCCCGAGCCTACGACCCCGCCGGCCGCCTGGCCTCCAGCACCGACGCCATGGGAGCCGTCACCAGCTACACCTACTTCGACGACGGCCTGCCCGCCACCGTCACCGCCCAGAACGTCACCCGGGCCGACGGCACCACCCGCTCGATCGTCCTGGAATCCGACGAGTACGACGGCGCCGGCCACCTCGTGAAGCAGACCACCGGCGGCGGCCGCACCACCGCCGTGCGCACCATCGACCCGTCCGGACGCGTCACCCAGA
This sequence comes from Kitasatospora sp. NPDC058444, assembly GCF_042721415.1. Lineage (NCBI taxonomy): Bacteria > Bacillati > Actinomycetota > Actinomycetes > Kitasatosporales > Streptomycetaceae > Kitasatospora > Kitasatospora sp. NPDC058444. The sequence goes on from NZ_JBHXLL010000007.1 coordinate 175,597, forward strand.
CCGTCCTCGACCCGGCCGGCCTGGGCCGCACCACCACCCTCGGCTACGACGCCGACGACCGCGTCACCACCAGCGCCCTCAAGGTCAGCGACACCGAGAACAGCGTCCAGACCAACACCTACGACACCGCCGGCCGCCTGACCCGCAGCCAGACCGCCTCCTCCACCGGCGGCCCCACCGCCGTCAGCACCTTCAGCTACGACCAGCGCGGCCTGCTCACCGCCACCACCTCGCCCAACGGCAACGCGCCCGGCGCCGACCCGGCCGCCTACACCACCACCTACCAGTACGACACCCTCGGGCGGCAGACCGGTACCACCGCGCCGCTGGTCGCCGCCGAGAGCGGGGGAGCGGCCGCCACCACGGTGCGCCCGACCACCGCCACCGGCTACAACGCCTTCGGTGAGGCCGTATCAGCCAAGGACCCGCTCGGCCAGGTCAGCAAGATCGCCATCGACCAGCTCGGCCGCATCACCGAGACCCGCCTGCCCTCCTACACCCCGCCCGGCGCCACCACCGCGCTCACCGCCGTCAGCCGCATCGAATACGACAAGCTCTCCCGCGTCAGCGCCACCACCGACCCGCTCGGACGACGCACCACCTTCGGCTACGACCGCCTCGACCACCAGATCCAGCGCGTCGACCCCAACTCTCCCGGCGGACTCCAGCCCCCGATCGACGGCAACCCGCCCACCTGGACCTCCACCTGGACGCCCACCGGCCTCCAACTGTCCGCCACCGACCCACTCGGCGCCCGCACCGAGGCCACCTACGACCAGCTCGGCCGCACCCTCACCACGACCGTGATCGAGCGCCAGCCCACCCTCCAGAACCTGACCACCAAGCTCACCTGGGACGACGCCGGCAACCTCACCAACCTCACCACCCCGTCCGGCAGCACCAGCAGCGCCACCCACAACCCCGCCGGCCAGGTACTCACCAGTACCGACCCCGCCGGACGCGTCAGCAAGGCCGACTACGACGGCCTCGGCCGCACCGTGCGCGCCACCGCCCCCCTCGGCGAGTCCGTACGCACCCGCTACGACGCCCTCGGCAACCCCGCTGCCACCGACAACCTCGACCCCGCCGGCACCGTGCTGCGCACCACCACCGCCACCTACGACCTGGAAGGCCAGGTCCTCACCAGCACCAGCCCCACCACCGGCGCCGTCACCAGCACCGCCTACGACGCCCTGGGCCGCCCGGTCAAACTCATCGAACCGGTGGCCGCCGGCCAGAGCATCACCACCACCTTCGGCTACGACGCCACCGGGAACCGCACCCGCCTCACCGATGGCAAGGGCAATACCACCGTCTACACCTTCAACACCTGGGGCCTGCCCGAGTCCACCGTCGAGCCCTCCACCGCGGCCCACCCGGCTACGGCCGACCGCACCTGGACCACCGCCTACGACGCGGCCGGCCAGGCCGTACGCAGCACCGAGCCGGGCGGCGTCGTGCGCACCAGTACGTACGACCCGCTCGGACGCCTGGCGCACGAGAGCGGCACCGGCGCGGAAACCGGTACCACCGACCGGGAGCTGGCCTACGACAAGGCAGGACACCTGATCCGGCACAACTCCTCGTCCCTGAACGGCCAGAACTACGCGTACAACGACCGCGGCCTGCTCACCAAGGCCGGTACCGACCTGGCGGCGGCCACCCAGACCTGGGAGTACGACGCCGACGGACGCGTCACCAGGCGCTGGGACAAGGACACCGACCTGACGCTCTTCGGCTACCAGACGGACGGCCGGCTCGACTGGGCCAACAACCCCAAGCTGAAGACCAAGAACCGGTACGGCTACGACGGCGACGGCCGCCTGAGCAAGCAGTCGTACATCCAGGCGGATCCGGTCGACGCGGCCAAGGACACGGTGATGTCCGAGCGGCGCCTGGGCTACGACCCGCTCGGCCGTCTCTCCGGTGACCAACTGGTGGCCGTCGGCGGCGCCGGTACCCCGCTGGCCGGTACCGCCTACGAGTACGACCTCGACGACCGCCTGACCCGCAAGACCGTCAGCGGCGGTGCCACCGACCCGGTCAAGGACAGCCGCTACGGCTACGACCTGGCCGACCGCCTCACGTCCTGGACCGCCGACGGCACCGCCACGGCGTACGAGTGGGACGCCGCAGGAAACCGCACTCGCAACGGCACCGCCACCGCCTCCTACGACGAACGCAACCGACTCCTCGCGGACGGCACCAGCACCTACCGCTACACCGCGCGCGGCACCCTGGCCGCCGTCACCACCGGGACCAAGCAGGACGCCCTCGCCTACGACGCCTTCGGACGCCTGATTACCGAGGGCACCACCAGCTACACCTACGACGGCCTCGACCGCGTCACCAGCCGGGGCGCCACCCGCTTCAGCTACGACGGCGGCTCCAACAACCTGACCGGCGACGGCACCTGGACCTACGCCCGCGACACCGCCGGCAACCTGCTCGGCGCCGGCAATGCCACCAGCAGCGTGCGCCTGCGCACCGACCAGCACACCGACGTCACCACCACCCTCGACACCAACGGCACCACCGTCACCGGCACCACCACCTACGACCCCTTCGGCAAGCCCATTGTTACCAGCGGCACCGGAACCAGCCTCGGCTACCAGAGCGGCTGGACCGACCCCAGCACCGGCGACGTCAACATGGCCGCCCGCTGGTACCGCCCCGGCACCGGCGGCTTCACCAGCCGCGACTCCTACCTGCTGAACCCCAGCCCCTCCGTCCAGGCCAACCGTTACACCTACGCCAACGGCAGCCCGCTGAACGGCACCGACCCGACGGGGCACGACAAGATCGCGAACTCCGGTGGCGCCGGCTCGGCCGGTGGTGGCGGATACGTCAGGCCTGCCCCCGCCCCCGCCGCCGCTGAGCGGGCACCCGCGAACAACGGCAACCAGGGCATTCAGTGGGGCAGCGGCAAGTTCAACGGCTCCATCACCATCAAGCCGGGCAAGCCCCGGGCCTCCCAGGCCTACGCCGACCAGCTCAACACGTACACCGGGAAGGCCCCAACCCAGAACAGCTTCACCGCCCCCTACACCAACCCGTCGGGCTACGTCGGGTACTACAGCGCGACATCGGACGGCTACTACGACCTCAGCGAGTACTGGCTGGAGAAGCGGGAGGCCCGGGAGCGCGCGAGGTCCAACTCTCCGTCGTCCTCTTCCTCACCGGGACCGTCCGGTCCCTCGGCCGAAGACCCCAGGATTCCCACGGGCCGCGGCCGCCCGCAGCCGTCGGACGGCAAGTGCACCACCTGCCGCCGGCCGACGTCGAACGCCCGCCCTGCCGTCTTCCATCCCGATCCCCCCAGGCCCCTGTTCGACCGGACCCGGCCCGCCGTCGAGCGTCCCGCCCTCCAACTCGACTGGACCCCGCGCGACCCCCGCGAGACCCTCAACGTCATCGCGGCCTCCTACAATGCCGCCGACCTCTCCGCCATGGTGGCGGTCCAGCCCAATGTCACCCCGAGCACGGAAGACGCCCCCGGCCCCCAGCCGGGCAACGGCACCGAACCAGCGAGGGGAGAAGAGCCCTGTGTCGATGGCCCAACGGACACTCCTCAGAATGCGCATGGGAACATCACGTACTTCCCTCGGGAGCGTTTCAAGCCCGGTCCTGACGGCTGCCGTGCAACTGGTGCGATCGGGGAGTTTTCAGGTCCTGAAGACATGGAGGATGGGACGGAAACGGCGTGGAAGAATACGCCACGGAGGCCTATGGTGGTACCCCCGGGATACTGGGACCTTACCGAAAAGCAACGGGCCAGGGGGCACTTGATGGGCAAGCAGTTCGGAGGCTCTGGAGATAATTTGAGAAATCTTGTGCCGCTATGGGATTATGCCAATGCCCCTGCCATGTGGACGGTGGAAATGGATATCGCTGGGGTAATAAAGAAGGGTGGACAGGGGGTTGTCTACAAGGTTGAAGTGGTCTATGCGGGGAAGGCCTCTGCCAGGCCTGTGGCAATTCATCTTGAGGCTCGCGGGTCTCTCGGCCTTAATGTGGACTGCCTGGTGATAAATGAGAGGAAGCGAAATAGGGATGACAATGAGGCGATCTGTGGATCTTACAATCTAGGATACTGAGATATGTCTGAATTTGATTTCCGCCAGTTGATTGGTGTGGAGCCTAGGTCTGGAAGGGTTCCACTCGAAGCTTGGGGTGAGATTGAAGCGTGGGCCGGCAGAAAGTTGCCGGTCGACTTTAAGGGGTTCGTTGAACTTTACGGGGGTGGGTTGATCAGGGGGCACCTGTTTGTGCCGCACCCGTGCGACGAGGAGTCGCTTCTTGAATTCATGAAGAGTGGCCGTCGGGCGTTCGAGAAGATTTTCCGATACTTTTCCGACGATTTGGGTGGGGAAGATTTCGACCCGGGGTCGGTGGTGCCATGGGCATATTCGAACTGGGATGGGGATCAATGTTTCTTTGTGCCAGCCGAGGGTTCCTCCTGGCGTATTCTCCTGGTGTTCCGTCAGTTGGTCAGTGTGCAGTTCTATGACGCGGGGTTCTCGGAGCTCGTAGCCGGGGTGATCGCCGGGACGGCGGTGCCCCCGGGATGGCCGAACATGGAGCCGGCATGGCGGCCGATTGACACCGCTCCGTAGACGAGCGGACATTCATTGAGACGATCACCTTCACCGGCCCCGAGGAGATCCTCGACGCAGTGCACCAGGTGTTCTCGGACGACTGGATGGGACTGCCCGTCTGGGCCCGCAACCTGGCGTTCCGGCTGGCCTGCCTCCAGCGCCCGGACGACCCGGCGCTACACCGCGAAGCCGCCGCAGACCTCCTATCCTTCGGGTCGGACTGGGACGACCAGGCCAATGCCATGTTCCAGCAGGCAGAAGCGTTGGAAGCTCGGCCGCCGTCAGCCGACGGGTGAGCGACGGCGCAGCGGTCCGGCAAGCAGCCGCGGGGCACCCTCGCCGGCCAGGTCGGCCCGACACCGATTCCCGTCGGAGGTGACGACACCCCCGGGCACTCGCCAAGATCACGATCTACCGCTGGACTACTACGTGCCGAATGACATGTACAGTCCCTACGATCAGAAGTGGCACAACATGGGTCAGTTCGCCCGGACCGAGCCAAGGCTCTGACATGGGCAGCGACGAGGCCGCGGGCACCGGCGTGATGATCGAGCTCGGGCGCCTTCTGTCGTGCATCGGTCCGACCCGTGGGGACGATTTCGACTGGGGTGACGTCGGGTCGGTCTAGGGCAGCCGCCTCCCATCCGACTACCGGCAGTTCGTAGAAAAGCTCGGACACGGCACCATCGAGCAGATGGTGGGCGTTCGTGGCCCGGCCACGAGCCCTGCGGAGCTGGTGGGTACGTGTGTGTCGCGTCTCCACGACTCCATGCTGGTCGACGACTCGGCGATCGACTGGTACGACACTGCCCAGGTGGGTCTGCACCGGCTGGAAGACATGCTTGTCTGGGGTGACACCGAGGCGGCGGACATTCTCTGCTGGATTGCTGCGGACCCGGATCCGGACCGGTGGCCGGTCGCGTTGTATTCGCGATTTCACGCCGCCTGGCTGGTATACAGCTGCGGAATGACCGAGTTCCTCCTCAGGCTCCTGCGCAACGAGTTCGAGGAATGGCCGCTGAGCGACGTAGGCCTCCGGACGATCTCCGATCCGCGTTTCCTGCATGACCGCGACGAGGAAACCGCTTGGGAACAAGGGATCAATCCTTGGGAGTGATCCACCGTCCGTGGCGGTGTCCGTCTGGCCACGAGCGAGAGCGCTGCGTTAGCTGACTGACCGGCCGGCGCCCTTGACGGTCCCGTCAACTCTCCCGCAGTCTCGGCCTGCGGTCTTGGCGGAACCTCGCGGACACGGGGAGGAGTCGCCGACCGCCGTGGTCGGCGGGCGGCCCGTCCGGGCCGCGGCCCACGACGCTTGCTCATCGGGCAGAACGTAGGCCTCGCCCATCTCCTGCCGCTGGCGGTGGAGGCCCTCCGGGGCGACCCACTGGCGGAAGGCGACATGTTCGAGGGCGATCTGCTGGCCGCGGTGCTCACCAGGAGTGCGGAGGTCTGGAGGGAGTTCCCCGAACTCGGGCGGGATGTCCGCCTGATCGTCTCGGAGTTGGCCGACGTGCCGCCCGCCCTGAAACGGGAGGTTGAGGGGTTCCTGGCCCGGTAGATCGCTTGACTCACGAGCGGTCGTGGGCCGGGGCGGGGCTGAGGACGGTTCCGCTGGCCCGGGTCGGGGCGGCGGCGCGTCAGGACGGGTGGACGAGGCGGGTTGCATAGGCGAAGACCACGGCCTGGATCCGGTCGCGGAGTTCGAGCTTGTGCAGGATGCGCCCCAGGTGGGACTTCACGGTCGCCTCCGCGAGGTGCAGGGTGGCCGCGATCTCGCTGTTGGACAGGCCGCAGCCCACCTGGACGAGCACCTCGCGTTCGCGGGTGCTGAGTCGGCCGAGTCGGCTCAGCCGCTCGTCGTGGTCGACGCCGACCGTGCCGGCCGTCCCGGCGGCGCCGGGGATGTGCGGGCGGACGTTCTCCAGCAGGCGGCGGGTGATCCGTGGGGAGAGCACCGCGTCGCCCGCGGCGACGTTGCGGATCGCGGTGAGCAGTTCCTCGGGCCGGGTGTTCTTCAGCAGGAAGCCCGACGCCCCGGCGTGGAGGCCGGCGAAGGCGTACTCGTCCAGGTCGAAGGTGGTGAGGATCAGCACCCTGCTCTGCGGGGAGGCCGCGACGACCTGCCGGGTCGCCTCGATCCCGTCCGTCCCGGGCATCCGGACGTCCATGAGGACGACGTCGGGGCGCAACTCCCGGGCGAGGCGTACGGCCTGCGCACCGTCCGCGGCCTCGCCGACCGGGGCCATGTCGGGCTGGGCGTCCAGGACCGTGGCGAAGGCCATGCGGAGCAGCGCCTCGTCGTCGGCGATCAGGATGCGGATCGTCATGCGGACGCCGCCCCGGCGCCGTCGAGGAACAGGCGGGTGCGGACTGCCCAGCCGCCGCCCGGAAGCGGCCCGGCCTCCAACGTCCCCCCGTAGGCGGCCGAGCGCTCGCGCATGCCGGGGATGCCGTGGCCGGACGGTGCGGCGGAGGGTGTGGCGGCGGCGGAGTGCGGCGGGTGGGGGCCGTTGTCGGTGACGTCCACGGTGACGCTCTCGAGCGAGCACTGGATGCGGACCGCCGCGCGGGTGCCGGCGGGTGTGTGCTTGAGGGTGTTGGTCAAGGCTTCCTGCACCAGGCGGTAGACGGTGAGTTGGGCGGTGGCGGGGATGTGGCCGTGGCCGCCGTGGACCTCCAGGCGGGTCGGCAGCCCGGCCGCGCACATCTGCTCGGCGAGGGCCTCCAACTGGGCGATGCCGGGCAGCGGGTGGCGCTGCGCGTCCGGTTCGTCGGTCCGCAGCACGCCCAGCGAGCGCCGCATGTCGGTCAGGGCCTGCCGGCCCGTCTCGGAGACCTGGAGCATCGCGGTGGTGGCCCGGTCGGGGGAGCGGTGCTGCGCGTAGACGGCGGCGTCGGTGAGCGCGACCATGACGGACAGGTTGTGGGTGACGATGTCGTGCATCTCCCGCGTGATGCGCGCCCTCTCCTCGGCGACGGCCAGCCGCGCCCGCTGCTCCCGCTCGTGCTCCAGGCGTGCGGCCCGTTCCTCCAGGGCCGCGAGGTAGGCGCGGCTGGTGCGCACGTTCACCCCGAGGACGGCGGTGGCGATGTTCATCGCGGTGACCGCGACGAACGGGGTCAGGAACGCGCCTTGCGTCGTCCAGCGCAGGCAGGCCAGCAGGACCCCCGCCTCCACGACGGCGGCGGCGACGAGCGCACCGCGCCGGCCCGAGCGCGCGGCCACGGTGTAGAGGGTCACCAACACGGCGAGGTCCGCCGGGAGTTGGACGTCCACCAGCCACTGGACGAAGGCCGCGGCCGCCACGACGGCGAACACCGCGAGCGGGGCCCGGCGCCGCCACAGCAGCGGCAGCGCGAGGGCGGCGGTGAGGGCCGCGGCCACCGGCAGTTCGTGCGGCGCGCGCGTGGTCAGGACGTTGAGGAGCAGGAGCGCCGGCAGCAGCGAGTCCCACACGACGGGCGGCAGCCGGGGGCCGCGGCGCCCGGCTGCCCGTACGATTCGCGCCGCTCGTGCGGCGGCCTGGTCGGCGTACGTCGTCAGCCGTGAGGCCGTCCGCGCCCACCGCGCCCGCACCCGGTCCCGCACCCGGTCCCGCACCTGCTGGAGTACCCGGCCCTGGTCCCGCTGGAGTACCCGATGGGCGTGGCCGGGTTCCGCGGCGGCCTCGGTCATCACTCGTCCCTGTCGGTTCGACGTCACGGCAGCGCCCAGGTCGGAGCCGCCACCGCGGAGGCGGCCCTGCCACCGTAGGCCGCGGGCCCCGCCCGGCACATGATCCCATCGTCGGACGGCACCGCAGCGGGATACGACCGCAGGAGGAGTCCCGCTACCTCCCGTGGTCGCAGCCCGGCCGCCGCTCCGGCGTGCTGGACTGCTGCCCCGGTCGTACGGCGACCCGCCGCGGATTGCGCCCCCGGGCGCAGACGACGGCGACCCGTGATCGATGCGGCGGCGCGCACCCGGCGCCGAGCATGGCCGGGTGACCGAGATCATGACGGGACCGCAGATGTCCCCCCTGGAAATCCTCGCCCTGCTGGGGGCCGTCGCGCTGGTGGTGGCGCGCTGGCTTCCCCCCGCCGCCCGCCCGCGCGTCACGGTCGCGGCGGCGGCGGTCCTCGTGCCGTCCACGATCGTGACGGCTGTGGTGGGGATCCGCTGGCAGCTGCTGCCGGTCCTGGCGGGCGCCGCCCTCGCGGCGCCGTTCGCCCTCGCACCCCTGCTGCGAGGCCGACGCCGCGGCGGCCGGCCGGCGTGGCGGGCGCGCTGGTGGCTGGCGCTGCCGGGATCGGTGGCCTGTGCCGCCCTGATCGCCACGGGCCCGGTGGCCGCCTGGGCCTTCCCCGTGCCCGTGTTCCCCGAACCGTCCGGCGAGTTCGCGGTCGGCACCCGCGTGGTGCAGTGGACCGACCCGCGCCGCCCCGAGACCTTCACCGCCGATCCGGGCGACCTGCGCACGGTCGTGGTCCAGCTCTGGTACCCCGCGCAGCACAGCCCCGCGGGCACGCGGCGGGCCCAGTACCTCGGGCGCACGGAGCAGGAGGCGCGCACCGTCTCCGAGGCCCTCGCCCGCGGAGTCGGCCTGCCGGGCTTCCTGGTCGACGGTGCCCCGCGCGCCCGCAGCCGTGCGGTCTTCGACGCCCCGCCGGCCACCGGCGGCCGGCGGTTCCCGGTCGTGCTGTTCTCACCCGGCTCGGGCGGGGTGCGCACCCAGAACACCGCCTGGGCGGAGGAACTCGCCAGCCACGGCTACGTGGTGGCCGCCCTCGACCACCCGTACGACTCCGCCGCCGTCGTCCTCGCCGACGGCCGGACGATCACCAGCGAGACCGCCTCCAGCGGCGACCCGGACAAGGACGAGGAACTGGCGGCCGGCTGGACGGCGGTCCGGGCCGCCGACCTCGGCTTCGTCCTCACCCGGCTGGACGCCGAGGCCCGGGGCGAGAGCGCCGGCCCGCTCACCGGGCGCCTGGACACCAGCCGGGTCGCGGTGGGCGGCCACTCCATGGGCGGCGCCGCCGCCCTCCAGGCGGCCCGGCAGGACGGCCGCTTCGCCGCCGTCATCGACCTGGACGGCTACCCCCACGGCCCCACCACGCCCGCCCTCCACCAGCCGACGCTCGCCCTCACCCAGGCCATCACCCCGGCAACCGACCCGCGCTACCCGCCCCGCCTCACCGAGGCGCTCACGGCGAATACCGCGACGAGCTACCGGCTCACCATCCCCGGCGCCGCCCACCTCACGTTCATGGACGGACCCCTCTACCTGCCGCCCGTGCCCTCGATCGTCGGCTCCCTGGGCCGCACCGAGAGCCCGCACGTCGTCGCCGCGGCCACCCTCGCCTTCCTGGACGCCGTTCTGCGGAACGGATCCGGCGACCCGGCCGGCGCCCTGCGGACCTACGGCGACCTCACCGTGCATCGCCCGGGCGACAGCCGCTGATCGGCCGCTCCGCGGCACGGAGGCGGCGTACGGCTGAGCCCCTCGCCCGGGGTGGGCGAGGGCGCGGTGGGGGGCTGTCAGCCGTGGTGGTCGAATTGGGGTTGAGGAACATCGGAACGAAAAAGTCCCGGCACAAGAAGCCGGAGAACGTACGGCGCCACTTCCACCCCTCGGCGGAGGCGATCGCCGAGGTCACCAGCCTGCTCGCGCCCGGAGACAGCAGACGCTGAGGTCTTGGCCAAGGCTGAAGCGTACGACCGGAACTCGTCGACTTCACCTATGCGGCGGGGTTCGTGGGCAGGAGTCGGGCGAGCCAGTCGGTGCGGGTTCGGCGGGCTGTGGCCGAGATGTGTGCCTGCGGGTACAGGGCGTCGAATCCGTGGAAGCCGCCTGCCCAGACGTGGAGTTCGGCTTGGCCGCCGGCCGCCCAGATGCGGGTGGCGTAGTCGGTGTCCTCGTCGCGGAAGACTTCGGCGGAGCCGGTGTCGATGTAGGTGGTCGGCAGGCCCGCGAGGTCGTCGGCCAGGGCGGGTGAGACGTATGCGGGTACCTCGTCGTCGGTGAGGTCGCCGAGGAGGCAGCGCCATCCGAATCCGTTCATCTCGCGGGTCCAGACGCCGGGCCCGTTCGAGTACTGGAGGCTGGAGGTGGTGGTGTTGCGGTGGTCGAGCATGGGGCCGATCAGGACTTGGGCGGCGATCGTCGGGGTGCCGAGGTCGCGGGCCAGCAGGGTGACGCCGGCGGCGAGGCCGCCGCCCGCGCTGGCGCCTGCGACGATGATCCGGGCGGGGTCGATGCCCAGTTCTTCGGAGTGTTCGGCGATCCAGAGCAGTCCCTGGTAGCAGTCGTCGACCGGGATGATGCCGGTGGACTCGGGCGCGAGCCGGTAGTCGACGGAGACCACGACGGCGCCGAACTCGTCGAGCCACTCCAGCGGGATGTCGATCTGTGAGAAGCGGTCGCCCATGACCATCCCGCCGCCGTGCATCCAGTAGACGCAGGGTGCGGCGATGGCGCGATCGGTGTTCGCGGGGCTGAAGACGGACAAGGGGATCGGGGTGCCGTCCGGACTCGCAGCGGTGACCTCGCGCCGGTCGATCGCGCGACCTTCCAGGAGGGGTTCGACGGGCATCGAGGAGAAGGGGCGTACCTGCGCCAGCACTTCCGGGCTGAGCTGGGACATCAGCGGCATGTCGGCCAGGAGTTCATGCAGTTCGGGGTCGAGGGAGGGGCGTGCCGTGGTCATGGTCGTTGCCTTTCATGGGTGCTGGCGGACGGTCGGGCGAGGACGGGGGCCACCTCGGCGGGCACCGCGGCGGCAGGGGCTGGGGTGTGGGGTGTTCGGCGGGTCAGAAGGCGGCCTTGCCGCGGACCGGCACGTAGTCGGTGTACTCGGACTCCTTGGCCAGCAGTCCGCCGATCTGCGCCACGATGGCCTGGGCGGCCTCGCCGGCGAAGATCCGGTGGTGGTCCTCCTCGCTGGTCCAGCCCTCGGTGACGTGGACGACGTCGGGGGCGGACGCGGAACGGGAGACGAGGTAGACCACGCAGTACTCGCTCGCGCCGGGGCTGCCCTCGTGCAGGCCGGTCAGCAGCAGGTCGACGAGCCGGTCGCCCATTCCGGGCCTGGCGGTCAGCGTGGCGTTGAAGCCGTACGTGGCAATCATGGAGGCCTTCTTCTGCGTTGATGGAGTGCGGTGATTCCATTCAATCGCCGTGACCTGCGTAAACGTTAGAACGATGCTCGCCGGTACTTGCACGATCCTCGCGAGCACAGGAACCGCAGCACAGAACAGTGCTGCAATGGACGCATGCACCTCGAAGAGCTCCGCACCCTGCTGGCCCGGCATGCCCGGCCCGACTGGACCACCGCCATCGACGGCGTCCTCATCTCCGAGGTCGACCGGCCGGATCCGCCGGCACCCTCGATGTCCGGCACGGTGCTCGCAGTCATCGCCCAGGGCGCCAAACGCCTCGCGCTGGGCGACCGGGTCTACGCGTACGGCGCCGGGCAGTACCTGGTCGCATCCGTCGACCTGCCCGTCACCGGACAGTTCACCCAGGCCGCCCCCGAGCAGCCGGCCCTCGGCTTCGGCCTCACGCTGGAACCGTCCGCCGTCGCCGAACTGCTGCTGCAAGCCGGTCCCGGCGACATCCCCCGCCCCGCCGGAGGCACTCCGTCGGGGATCGCCGTCAGCGACGCCCCGCCCGCGTTGCTCGACGCGGTGGTCCGGCTGCTGCGCCTGCTCGACGAGCCCAGCGACCGCGCCGTACTGGCCCCGCTGGTCAAACGCGAGATCCTGTGGCGCCTGATCACCGGCGAGCAGGGCGCGACGGTGCGCCAGCTCGGCCTCGCCGACAGCGGCCTCAGCCATGTCGCCCGGGCCGTGCGCTGGATCCGCGAGCACTACGCCGAGCCCTTCCGGGTCGAGGACGTGGCACGGCTTTCCGGGATGAGCGTCTCCGCGTTCTACCGCAACTTCCAGGCGGTGACCGCGATGAGCCCCATCCAGTTCCAGAAACAGATCCGGCTCCAGGAGGCCCGGCTGCTGCTCGCCACCCACCCGGGCGACGTCACCGGAGTCGGCCACCGCGTCGGCTACGACAACCCGTCGCAGTTCAGCCGCGAGTACCGCCGCCAGTTCGGCGCACCCCCGAGCCGGGACGCGGCCCGTCTGCGAAGCACCGCAGGCGTCCTTCCTTGAGCGGCCGGACCATGAGGGAGGATCGTGCAAGACGAAGCGACGATAGTTCTACTATTCCAGCAGGTCAGAGCGATTCAATGGGATCACCCGTTCTTCCGCGGGGCAGGAAAATGCCCGTCCATCCGCGGATCCCACTACATCGCAAGGATCACCGCATGAAGACCGTTCTGATCACTGGTGCCTCATCCGGATACGGACGGGAGACCGCCCTGTACTTCCACTCGCAGGGGTGGAACGTCATCGCCACGATGCGCACTTCGCGTGCGGGCGTCCTGCCCGAGTCGGACCGGCTCCGCGTCGTCGAGCTCGACGTGACCAAGCCCCAGAGCATCACCGCCGCGTTCGAGGCGGCCGGGCCCATCGACGTCCTGGTCAACAACGCGGGCGTCCCGTTGATCAGCGTGTTCGAGGGCACCCCCATGGCCCGAGTGCGGGAAGTCTTCGAAACCAACACGTTCGGCGTGATGGCGACGACGCAGGCGGTGCTGCCCCAGTTCCGCGAGCGCGGCTCCGGCGTGGTGGTCAACGTGACCTCCAGCGTGGTGCTGGGCCACATGCCGCTCTCGGCCGTCTACAAGGCAAGCAAGATGGCCATCGAGGGGTTCACCGCATCCCTCGCGCTCGAGCTCGCGCCCTTCGGTGTGCAGGCCAAGACGGTCGAGCCGGGCGCCTGCCTGACGACGAACTTCGCGGCCAACGCGACGAAGGGCGCCTCGCTGGACGAGCTGGTCCCGGCGCCCTACGCACCATGGGCGAAGAAGGCCATGGGCGACTTCACGGGCCAGGACCTGTTCACCAAGGAGAGCGACGTCGCCGAGACAGTGTGGCGAGCCGTGCACGACACGACCGGCCAGCTGCGATTCCCCGCCGGCCCCGACGCGGTCTCGCTCTCCCAGGCGAAGTGATCAGCCAGAGCAGGCAAGGTCACGCCGCACTGACACCAGGAGCCGGCCCCGCGCCCGCGCACCGGGTCGGCTCGCCGTCGGGCGCTCACCCCGATGAACGGAAACCTGACCAACGACGAGAAGCCGGACCGGTTCGCCCTGGGCCACGGTCACCGCCGGGACGCCGTCGTCGGAATCGCGGAGTTCGACCGTTCCGGTGGCCGTGCGGACCTCCATGTACTCGTTGTTTGCGGCGCTGTAGCTGGACTTCTGCCACGTGGAATCAGGCATCGCTGTCCTCCGCTTCTCGCGTTGCGCCCCTCGCCCGGGGTGGGCGAGGGGCGCGGGGCACGGAGTGGAATCGTCAGGCGTGGTGGTCGAACTCGCCGGTCTTGAGGGCGTGGAGGAGGTCGGCGAGGGTGGTGGGGTTGGTGCGGAGGATGAGGTGGCCCTCGTCGGACTCCCGGAGCTCGACCGCTCCAGCGACCGTGCGGACCTCCACACAGTTCTCGACGTTGCCACTGAAGGAGGACTTCTGCCACTCGGTGTCCGTCATATCGGGCCTTTCATAGGTTCCGTGCGATCTTGTGGATCAAGTCACGAGAGTCGGTCTCGCTCAGCGCCGAAGCTTCGGTGCGATCGAAGATGTAGTGGTAGCTGTTCAGCTCGCTGACGGCATCGAGGTATTCGGGCCCCTGGGAGGACTCCCGTTCGACCGTGTCGAGTTCAGGGATAGCACCGAAGGAGTAGGTGAGGTTCTCGGCGGCCCCAGGGAAGGTTTCGATGTCGAAGGGTACAACTCGGACGGTCAGCCAGGGCAGCTCGGAGTCTTCGAGCAACGAGGAGAGCTGCTCCTTGAGGATCGGAGTGCCACCGAACCGCGTCCAAAGAACTGACTCGTAGATGAAGAGCGTAGTCGGCTTCGGATTACGACGCAGATCTGCCTTGCGTTGCATTCTGAACGCCGTGCGTGCTTCCAGCTCATGCCGGGGCAGTGGAGGAAAGACTCGCCCGAAGACGGCCGAGGCGTAGCTGAGGGTCTGGCAGGGGCCGGGCATGTGCGTGAGAAGCCACAGTTTGAGTCCGTGGGAGGTCTTCTCCAGCTCCGCGTTCTCGAGAACGCCGTCGGGGACCGTACCCCGATACTCCTCCCACCAGCCCTTGGAACGGTCCAGGACTATGGTTTCCAGCGCGTCGATCAGAGGATCGTTCATGCACTTGCAGGCAGCAGCGAAGGAGCGGAGCCGGTCAGGGCTCACGCCGACCTTGGCCGCTTCGATCTGGCTGACCTGAGTTCTGTCGATACCGAGGGCTCTGCTCAGGCTGGAGGTCGACAGTCCGGCTGCCTCGCGCATCTTCCGGAGTTCGGTCCCGATCCGGAGTTGGCGAAGCGTTGGGTGTGTTCGTGGCGGCATTGGCACCTTCCTGGCCCGTGTGGACCAAGTCTGCCGCGCTGCTGTGTGCAGGGTCCACTTGGGGGTGAATGTATCCGGATCCGGGATCACATGTGATTCCAATCGGGTATGGTCGATCTCACATCGATCCGACGGATCGTCAGTAACGCCTGCTAGCAAGCACCGCAGAACAGCCACGTCCATCTCCACCGGCCTGGCTCACGGCGACACCTGTTCCGCCGGTTCTTCCCCTCACTCACGCCTCGGGAGAACTCCCATGCGTCACATCAACACCCCCACCATCGCCATCGCCCGTCAGAGCCTCCACCGCACCATGGCGGGCGTCGGCTGGGCCCCGTCCGTGATCTTCGACGCGCAGCTCGCCCTGTGCGAGCTCCTCGTCAACGCCTGGCGGCACGGGGACACCCCCGCCCCGCTCGTCCAGGTCATCTCCACCAACGGCAACCTCCACGTCTCGGTCACGGACCAGAGCCCGATCCTTCCCACCACCCCGCCGCTGTCCCTCCTCGCCGAGTCCGGCCGGGGCCTCCAGCTGGTCGAGGCCCTCACCCACCGCTGGGGCGTGGAGCCCCACGAGCGCGCCAAGTCCGTCTGGTTTGAGCTGGAGCTGGACGGTGCCGCGTGACCGCCCGCCGCCATCCGATGCTGCCGACCGACCCCCGGATCCGGCACTACACCGACGACCACCTCCGCACCCTGCTCACCGAAGTCCAAGAGCGGGGGCGCAAGTTCGGCCTGATCTTCCCCTCCGCCGCCACCGACCAGACCCTCGACGGCCGCGTCCTCGTCCGCTTCAACACCGCGCCCGCGTCGACTCTCCTCAACCTCCTCGTCCTGCTCCTCGACGCGGAACGGGACTTCTCGTGAGGTATCTGATCGGGATGGCCTTCGCCGCCCTCCTCACCCTCGCCGGCGCGATCGCCGCCCTGGGCCTGGTCACCGCCCTGCGTGCCACCCCGCCCGACGAGGACACCTGACCCGCCGGCCCCCGCCAAGCCCCCGCCGCCCACGCGCCGGGGGCTGCGGCACTGCTCCAGGGGCCGAAAGCCCCCTACGTTGGCGGCTCGTCAGGGATGAAACGCCTGACAAGGTGGCCTCTGGCGCCAGATGCTGGTGGCCGCGTCAACTCCGTGTGCAAGATGATGAGTTCGTGGAACCGGTTCGTTTTCATCCCCGATGACGAAGTAAGTGATTCGATTCCGCTCTGAACGGTGCCGATCCTCAGGAAGGCATGCGATGTCACAGAAGGTTCCGAGCTTCTATGAGCTCTTGGATGCCGCCGAGTACTCGGCTGTCCACCTGGAGATGCGTGATCAGTACAGCGTCGCCGACGAAGCCGAACAGTTCGCCGCGTGGAAGGCCGGGCACCGGTACTCCCTGGAGGACCGGGACGAGTGGTGGCATCCCTTCCACGACTTCGTGGTGGAGACCATCGCCCGTGGAGTGACCATTCGGCGTGCCCGGATCGTGTCGGAACCCGTCACCGAGTACATCCGCTATGAGCACTCCCACACGTTCACCAACATCGCAGCCGGTGAGCAGATCCGATGGCTTCCCCGGGCCCGGGCGCTGGACCTGGCGCTGCCGGGGGCCGACTTCTGGCTGTTCGACAATCGGATCGTGCGGTTCAACCTGTTCGCCGGTGACGGGGAGTGGGCTGATCCCCGGAACGTGATGACGGAGGAGCCGGCCACCGTGGAACTGTGCACGAAGGCTTTCGAGGCCGTGTGGGAACGGGCGGTACCCCACGAGGACTTCGACCTCTGAGTCAGGTCCGAACCACCGGGTGGGCAGCACATGTCATCGTCTCCTTCGTCCAGTGTTGTCGCGGCGCGGAAGGCCATCGCCGACCAACTGGTCGAGATCCGCAAGGACGCCGGACTCAAAGGGGGCGAGCTATCCGCCCTGTGCGGCTGGCATCCGGCCAAGACCTCGCGCATCCAGTCCGGCAAGGCCGCCCCGTCGGAAGACGACATAAGGGCCTGGTGCACCGCCTGCGGGGCCGGTGGCCGGATCCCTGACCTGATCGCGGCATCCCGTGCCGCCGACTCGATGTACCAGGAGTGGAGACGCCGGAACAGCTCCGGCATGAGGCTTGCCCAAGAGAAAGTCATCAGCGACTACGAGCGCACGGGGCTCTTCCGGATCTACGTCTCGAACGTGCTCCCCGGCTTCTTCCAGACCGCCGAGTACGCGACGGCGCTCATGCAGTCCATCACGGACTTCCAGGGCACCCCGAACGACGTTGCAGCAGCCGTACCAGCGCGTCTGGCACGGGCACAGCTCATGTACACGGGGACGCGACGGTTCGCGGTCCTGATCGAGGAGTGGGTGCTGCGAACCAGGATCGGCAGCGCGGAGGACATGGCCGCGCAGCTCCGCCACCTGCTCACCCTGACGTCGCTGCCGTCCGTCTCCATCGGGATCATCCCGGCCGGCCGCCCGCGCGCCATCTGGCCCCTGGAAGCCTTCTACCTGTTCGATGACCAACGGGTGGCAGTGGAGACCCTGACGGCGAAGGTCAACGTGCTCCAGCCCAGAGAGATCGCGGACTACCTCCGGGCCTTCAGGGGCCTGTCCGACATGGCCGTGTACGGGGTGAGGGCCAGGGCGCTGATCACCGACGCGATTGCCTCCTTGGAGTGATGGACTCGCAATAAGGCGCAAGTTCGTTGAGCGTGTCGCATCAGGGCTCCTACGGTCTATCACGCACTCACCGAACCATTCGTCGGCCTCCGAGGATGCTTCGTCCGCCCCTACGGGATCTTGAGCTCACGAGCAGCCCATGGCAGGCTCGTGCCGCATGATCGATGACTTCGCGAAGGACAACCTGCACCGGAGACTGCGGCGGGACCGCGAGGCGCTGCTCTGGAAACTCGACGGCTTGTCCGAATACGACGCCCGCCGACCTCTGACAGCGACCGGGACCAACCTCCTCGGCCTGGTCAAACACGTGGCCACCGTCGAGGCCAGGTACTTCGGCGAGGTCTTCGACCGCCCCTCCCCGGAACCGCTGCCCCGGTGGCAGGACCACGACGGCAGCGATCTGTGGGCGACCGAGGACGAGACCCGCGATCAGATCACCGGGTTCTACCGGCGCACGTGGGAGCACTCGGACGCGACGATCAACGAGCTTCCGCTCGACGCCCCCGGCCACGTGCCGTGGTGGCCGGAGCCTTCTCCCAACACGAACCTGTTCGCAGTCCTGGTCCATGTCCTCGGCGAGACCAACCGGCATGCCGGGCACGCCGACATCCTGCGCGAGGGCGTCGACGGCCGGACCGGGGTGCGCCCCGAACACGAGAGGCAGATCGACGAGGAAGCCCGTGCGGCCTACCGCGCGAAGATCGAGCAGGCCGCCAGGTCGGCGGCACCGATCGAGACGTAGCGGGGCGCCGGCGGCGGCATCAGTCCCGCTGATACACGGTGAAGCAGCCCGTGTTGGACGCCGTCGCGGCCGCGGCTCCAGGATGGCCGCATGACCGTCTCCTCCGCCATCGCCTCCTTCGCCGTCGTGGCCGGCATGCTGACCGTCATGCCGGGACTGGACACCGCCCTGGTGCTGCGCTCCGCCATCACCCAGGGCCGGCGCCGGGCCTTCGCGACGGCGCTCGGCATCCTGTCCGGCGTGCTGGTGTGGGGCGTGGCCGCCGCGGTCGGGGCCGCGGCGGTGCTCACGGCCTCCCGACTGCTGTACGACGCGCTGCGCCTGGCCGGTGCCGGGTACCTGGTGTGGCTGGGCATCGGCATGCTGCGCCGCACGCTCAAGGAGCGCGGCCGGTCCGGGTCGGGGGACGCGACGGACGGAGCGGGGGCCACGGCCGCGGGGGAGACGTGGGCGCGCTCGTGGGCGCGCGGGCTGGGCACCAGCCTGCTGAACCCGAAGAACGGCGTCTTCTACATGGCGATGCTGCCGCAGTTCATCCCCGGCGGCTCCTCGCACCTGCTGATGGGGGTCGTCCTGGCGGCCGTGCACGACCTGGAGGGGCTGGTCTGGTTCAGTGCGCTGATATTCGGCACCCAGCTCGTGCGACGGTGGCTGGACCGCGGCTCGGTGCGGCGGGCCATCGACGCGGTCACCGGCTCGGTGCTCGTCGGCTTCGGCGTCAAGGTGGCCCTCGGGGGCGCATGACCGGCCGGGACGGCCGACTCCGCCCGGGCCCTCGGGCCCGGGGTCCCGGCAGGGTGTGACGGCGGCTGCCCGGCCACCCGGGCGGTCAGCCGGGTGGCCGGGGGAGGGGAACGGCTACTGGTTGTTGGCCGCCTCGACCGCGTCCAGCACGTAGTCGATGTTGTCGATGGCGGTCTGCAGCAGCCCTCGGGCCGCTCTTTGCATCTCCAGCTGGAAGGCGATGCCCTCGACGTCGCCGGCCGCGCTCGCCGCGTAGGTCCCGCCGAGCGCGCCCAGCATGACGTGCAGTCCCTCGGCGGCCTGGACGGCGGCCATCGGCAGCGGCCCGCTCTCCTCGAGCGGGGCGTGGATCCGCAGCGGGATCATCGCCCGCGCGACCTGCCAGCCCGTGAAGGCCATCTGCAGGACCAGGTCGTCCCAGGCCTCGGCGGCCTTCATCTGCTCGCCGACCGCGGCGAACTGGTTCTCCTCGTCCAGCTGGACCCCGTCGGCAAACATCGCCTCCTTCTGCACGAGGCCCAGCAGGGCGTTGATCAAACGCACCCGGTAGATGTCGGGGTGGTTGTTGAGTGCCGCGAACTCGGCGTGTTCGGCCGGCGTGATCTCGTGGTCGAAGTAGCCCAACGCGGTCAGGGCGTTGCTGATCTGTTCCACCGTCACCGGAGCGTGATCGTTTGTCATATCGGCACGCTACCCGCCCGGGTCCGGGCCTGGGGAGGGCAATTGCCCCCTCAAATGCCCGGGCTGTCCGCTGCCGAACGAGCTCGCCCGGGACAGGGTGCCCGGGGCGGGTCGTGACGGTCCGTAGCGCGGTGCTCTGCCCGGCACCCGGGCGGTCAGGGCTTGCGGTGCTTTCCCGTCGGCTTCTTCGGGGGCTGGGCCGAGGGCATCGGGATCACCCCGTCGCCCTCGACGCCGTGGAGGAAGCGCTGCGCGGCCGCGTAGTCCGGGGCGACCGTCTCCGGCATCCATTGGTAGCCGTCCCAGCGGGAGATGAGCCGAGGTGCGTCCTGGTGCAGGTGGGCCGACGCGCCCTCGTGGCCGATGGTCACGGCCTTGAGCGCGCCGACCGGCCGGCGCCGCGCGTCCCGCCGGGCCGCCCACTGCTCCAGGGGTTCGTCCTCGTCCACCTGCTCCTCCTCCGCTGCGGGGGGCCGCCCAGCCTACCGGCGGGCAGACCGGGGGAGTCGGCTCCGGCCGCCCGGGTCCGCGATCCCGCCCGTCGACGGTGCGCGGACCGTGGCAGGGCTGTTGCACGCGAAGTGACGCCGCTCACAGCCGTCCGGCGCGAGGCGTGATCGACTCGCCCGATGCGCCAGACCTCCGCGACCCGCCCCAGGCTGACGGTCCGTCACTCCGCCCTCGCCGCCACCGCCGTGTTCCTGCTCGCGGGCTGCGGCACCGTGGTGACCACGGGCGCGGGCGGCGACCCGGAGGCCTCCGGCAGCCCCGCGC
Organism: Kitasatospora sp. NPDC058444; assembly: GCF_042721415.1. NCBI lineage: Bacteria > Bacillati > Actinomycetota > Actinomycetes > Kitasatosporales > Streptomycetaceae > Kitasatospora > Kitasatospora sp. NPDC058444. The sequence continues at coordinate 196,233 of NZ_JBHXLL010000007.1, forward strand.
CGTGCGGCACGCCGACGCCGACGGCGACCGCGACGCCGACGTCTACGACTCCCGTGGCCGCGCAGCCGACCGGGCTCGCCCAGGGCGGGGTGCGGATCACCGCCGTCGGACCCACCTGCTTCCAGTACGAGGTGACCAACCCGAACAGCGAACCGTACGACATCACCGTGGTGTTCAGCCTCCGCTCGGCGGAGGGGGCCACGCTGGACAACCTCAGCCGGACCGTCACCGGGCTCGCCCCCGGCGCCACCGAGAAGGGGAGCGTCGACCTGAACACGGCCCCCACGCGGCCCGCCGAGCCCGCCTTCCCGCCCCGGACCGGCCAGACGAAGCCCGGCATCCGCCCGACGAAGCCGGAGATCCTCAAGGTCCGCGGCGTGCCCACCGCCGAGGCGCCCAACGCCGGCGGCCCCTGCCCGCCCACCGGCCTGCGGCTCTACGCCGACGAGGGCGACGCCGCGATGGGCCTGCGCGTGGTCGGCCTGCACCTGCGCAACTGCGGCACCGCCACCGTCACCCTCGACGGCTACCCCCAGGTGCAGCCGCTCGACCTCGACCACCGCCCCCTCGACGGCGTGCGGATCCTGCGCGGCGGCGCCGAGATCGCCACCGGCACCGGCGCCGACGCCCCGCCGCAGAAGATCGCCCTGCGCCCGGGGGAGGGCGCCCGCACCACCCTGGTGTGGCGCAACACCGTCGACATCGCCGGCGAACCGCAGAACGCCCCCTACGTCCGGGTGCGCGCCACCCCCGACGCGGCGCCCGTCATGGTCACCCCGGAACTCGACCTCGGCACCACCGGCCGCCTCGGCGCCGGCGCCTGGACCAAGGAAGACGTGAACGAGAAGCCGTCACCGGTCCCGACACTGTGATCGCACTGTGATCGAACCGTCGTCAAGCGCCGCAACCAAGATCACTACGGTACGGGGTCATGTCCCACACCGATCCTGACCAGCGGCCCGACGACGACTCCCGCTGGAACAACATCACCCTCGACGAGGACTTCATCCGCGCGGCCGGCCTCAAGGAGAAGGACATCCACCGTCCCGCCGGCGCCCCGCCCGGCCCCAAGCGGGTCTGGCCGCGCAACCTCGCGCTCGCCCTCGCCGCCGCCGCGGTGACCGCCGGTGCCTTCGCCCTGCTGCGCCCCTCCGACGAGGGGGACGGGGCCCCGGCCGCCGCGGCCCCCACGGTCGCCGCCACCCCGGACGCCACTCCGTCAGTCTCCGCCTCCGCGGCCCGGGCTTCCGCCGCCCCGGACGCCTCCCTGCTGCCGCTCGACCAGCTGTTCCCCGCCCAGGTGACGGCGGCCGGCGGCGAGGTCTACACCCGGGTCGGGTCGACCGTCATGAAGTCCTGCGTCGAGCCGGACTCGGTCGGCCCGCGGCTGATCGGGATGATCCGCGCGTCGAAGGGCTGCCTGGGCGAGCAGATCGCCCTGTACACCGACAGCGCCAAGAACCAGTACAACCTGGCCGTCTTCACCATGGCGGACCCCAAGGACACCGTCCACCTGGTCACCGAGCTGAGCATGGCCTTCGACGACTACCAGGTCGGCGCCCAGGCCCCGCCGCCCGCCTCGGGCCTGGCCACCCTGCCGCCGGACAGCGGCATGGTGCAGGCGTTCTCCGGCGCCGGCCGCGCCATGGTCGCGGGCCTGGGCCAGTGGTCCGACGGTCGCGCCACCGACTACAAGACCCTCGTCGAGAAGCACCTGAGCCCGCTGCAGAAGGCGGTCGCCCAGGCCGTCTTCGCCCACGAGTCCGCCCGCTGAGCCGAGGCCCCACCGGTCGGCCCGCCGAGCCGAGGGCCCCGCGGGCCCGCCCGGTGCGGGACCCGGCGGACCGGCACGCTCCCCCGTGGCGTGCCGGGCCGCCGGCATGGAAGCGGAACTCGACGTTCCGCTGCGCGGTGTTCCATGGGGAGCATGTCAGGGCGGCACCCCCGCCGTGTTGGCACTGAGTGGACAGTTCTTGGCAATGCGTGCACTGATCCGCGGTTCCCGCCCGTTCGTGCGCATCAGGTGCTCACGGTGCGGGGTTTTCGCGGCGGTGGCCCCCCGGGCGGGGCGGCGGGCCCTCGGGCGGGCGGCGCGTCCGGGCGGGTGCGTGGCCGTCAGTCGAGGGTGAGGCGCTTGTTGAGGGCCTCACCCGAGGGCAGGGGGTCGATGAAGCGGTGCAGGAACTCGAGCATCGCGTCGGTGTCCAGGCCCTCGGAGGCGGCGTCCATCCCGGCGTAGAGGAGATCCTCGATCTCGGTGACCGCGGTGGCCAGGCGCTCGCCCTCGGGCGTGAGGCTGAGCTGGAGGTAGCGGCGGTCGGCGGCGTCGGTGCGGCGTTCGACCAGTCCGGCCGCGACGACGCGTTCGACCAGCCGGCTGGGGTTGGTGCCGCTCTCGCACACCAGGAGCTGCCCGAGCCCGTTGAGGCTCAAGGTGCCGTGCTGCTGGAGCAGGCGCAGCACCTCGGCCTGCGACGGGGTGATGCCGTGGGGCTTGAGGGCCTGGATCAGCAGCCGGTTGCCCTCGCGCTGGGCCGCCAGGATCGCGAACCGCAGGTGTTCGGCCTTACGCATCGGCGTCCCGTCGGGTGGAGGGCAGGGTGGCGAGGAAGTCGTTGACCGCGGCGGCGTAGGTGTCCGGGTGGGAGAAGCGGAACATGTGGCCGGTGCGCGGCAGCACGACCTCCCGGGCGTCGGGGATGCCCGCGAGCATGACCTTGGAGGCGTTCTCGCCGATCAACACGTCGTGCGAGGGGGTGAGGAGAAGGGTCGGCACCCGGACCCGGCCCAGCGCGTCGACGTAGTCGGCGGTGAGGGAGGCCCGCACGCGGGCGCCGAAGGAGGCGGCCGGGGTGTTGGCGAGGAACAGTTCGCGGCTGCGGGCCTCGTTCCAGGGCACCTGGCCCTCGCCGTCGAACGGGGAGGCGAGGCGGTGGGCGTGGGCGCGCAGTGTCAGCTGCCGGTAGAGCGGTCCGCGGGCCTTGCCGATCGCCCGCATCAGGGCCTTCCACGGCTTCGAGTCGACCGGGTTGGCCGCGAATCCGCCGGACAGGACCAGGGCGCGCAGGCCCCGGGGGCGGCGGGTGGCGAGCGCGAGCGCGATGTTGGCGCCGAAGGAGTCGCCGACGAGCACGTAGTCGTCCAGGTCCGCGATCGCGTTCTCGACGTGGTCGGCGTAGCGCTCGATGTCGTCGACGCCTTCGGGTAGGCGCAGTGTCCGTCTGGGCGCCTCGCCGTAGGGGGCGAGCTGCTCGGCGCTCCAGGGGGCGCCGGAGAAGCAGGGGATGAAGACGAGGGTCGGAACCTTCTCGGTCGTGTCCATACCGAATACATTACACGACATATATGCCGTGGCATATGTTTTCCTCGAGTCACCTGCCTGCATCGCCCCTGGGGGCTCGTCTAGCCGTTCGCCGTCCCGGCCAGGGCGAGGTGGCGGTGTTCGCGGGGGGAGAGGCCGTACGCGGCCTTGAAGGCGCGGCTGAACTCGGCGGCGCGGGGCAGGCCGCAGCGGGTGGCGACGGCGTGGACGGGCAGGGCGCGCAGGGCGGGGTCGGCGAGGTCGCGGTGGGCCTTCTCCAGCCGGCGGCGGCGGACGAAGGCGGCGACGGTCTCGCCGCCGGACTGGCGGGCGAACAGGCGGTGCAGGTAGCTGACGGAGATGTGGTGGGCGGCGGCGATCACGGCGGGCGTCAGCTCGGGGTCGTGCAGGTGGCGTCCGACGAACGCCCGGACGTTCTCGACCAGGGCCCGTTGGCGGGTGTCGTCGGGTACGGCGGCCTCGGCGTCCAGTTCCCGGGCGAGCCAGGCGGCCACCAGGTCGACCACGATGCCGCCCAGGCGGGGGGTCTCGGTGGGCCCCAGTGCGGCGGCCTGCCGGTCGAGGCCGAGGAGGAACTCCGAGAGCAGCGCGCAGCTGCCCTCCCGGGAGGAGAAGCCGCGGCCCAGCAGGTCCTCCAGCCGGTGCGGCGGCACCGGCAGCAGGGCGAGGGGGAAGTCGACGCCGACGGCCTCGATCCGCAGGTCCCCGGGGGCGCGGGCGGCGCGGGAGCCGAAGGCCCGCAGGTCGAACGGGTGCGAGCTGTCGAGCATGTGCAGGTTGCCGGGCCCGAAGGTCTCGGTGCGCCCGGTGTCGCGGGTCAGGGTGAAGCCGCCGTCGAGCAGCAGGGTGAGGTGGAACGCCTCCGGGTCCGAGCGCCGCACCCGGCGCGCGGTGCGGTGGAAGCGGGTCGGCGGGAAGGAGGTCCGCAGGAGGGTCACGGGGCCCAGCTCCAGGCGCCGCATCTCCGCCCGGAAGTCCTCGCGGTGGTCGCTGGTCACCTCGCTGTCCCGGGTGCGGCTGACCAACTCCCGCCAGCAGTCGAACCGTTCCTTCACGGGCACGCCCTCGCTGCTGAACACGCCCGTCGTGCTCGGGTCCACCGTCCGCCCTTCCCTTCCGGGGTCCGTCCCCTCCCAACCCGGCCGGAGCCCTCCCTCTCCACCCGGTGTCACCGGCTCCTCGCAGCCGGTGACACCGAAACCTACAAGGTCAGGCCCGGCGGCCTAAGCCCGGCCCCCGGGTGCGGCCGTCGTCGGCGCGGACCCCATTGAACCGGTGGTCGACCATCACCCGTTGGCATGAACGCAGGGGCTGACGGGCCCCGATTCCATCGCACGACGGCGGCCGGATCCCCGGGCCCGCACCGCCGCCAAGGAGACCGTGCCGCGGCCGGCCAGGAACCGGCCGCAGCGGAATGAGGGGAACGATGAGGAAGACCGGAACGACCAAGCGCACGCTCGCCTTCGCCGGCGCCGCACTGGCGCTGGCCTCGCTCACCGGGCTGACGACCGCCACCAGCGCCTCCGCCGACGTCAACAGCGAGTGGAACTGCTCGCGCAACCCGAGCGGCTGGGACCACATGAACTGGGGCAGCTGCCTGCTGCCCGGCGACTCGCTCGTCTCCGGCAACGGTGACTACCGGCTGCTCTACCAGAACGACGGCAACCTCGTGGAGTACGACACCAACACCGGCTACGCGCTGTGGGCCAGCGGCACCAACAGCGGCGGCCCGGGCAAGGTGATCATGCAGTACGACGGCAACTTCGTCGTCTACGACACCTTCAAGAAGGCCAAGTGGTGGTCCGGCACCGCCCTCGGCTGCAACCCCAGCGCCAACTGGGTGCGCATGCAGAACGACGGCAACGTCGTCGTCTACCGCCCGCACGACAACAACAGCCCCTGGACGCCGGTCTGGTCCTCGTACAACGGCCGCGTCGGCACCTGCTGACGAACCTTCGCCACCCCCGGCACCGGCCTCAGCCCTCCTGGGGCCGGCCGGCGTCCGGGGCGCCGAGGGCGAGGGTGAAGCTGAACCGGTCGCCGCGGTACAGGGTGCGCACCTGCTCCAGCGGCCGCCCCGCGGCGTCCAGGCTGCGGCGGTGCAGCAGCAGCATCGGCAGCGCCGGCGGAGTGCCGATCAGCAGCGCCTCGCGCGGGGTGGCCAGCACCGTCTCGATCCGCTCGTCGGCGGCGCCGATCCGCACCCCCTGCTCGCGCAGGTAGCCGTAGAAGGACCCCTCGGGGTCGAAGTCCCGCGCCAGCGCGGGCACCCGGGCGACCGGCACGTACGTGGACTCCAGCCCGACGCGCTCCTCGTCCGCGCGCAGCACCCGCTCCAGGTGCCACAGCGCCTCGCCCTCGGGCACCTCCAGCAGCCGGGCCATCGCCGCGTCGGCGGGCAGCCGGTCCAGGGCGATCAGGGTGCGGCCCGGACGCAGGCCCTGGCGCGAGACCCCCTCGGTGTAGCTGTTCAGGGACAGCGGCTGCTCGATCTTCGGCCCGGCCACGACCGTGCCCCGGCCCTGCCGGCGCAGCCGGCCCTCCAGCAGCAGCTCGCGCAGCGCCTGGCGCACGGTGGCCCGGGCGACACCGTGACGCTGCGCCAGATCGACCTCGGTGGGCAGCCGCCCGCCGGGGCCCAGTTCGGCGATCAGCTCCTCCAGGCGGGCCTTGACCAGGTAGTACTTGGGCACCCGGCCGTGCTCGGGGACGCCGGCGCGGGCGGGCTCGGGGACGGCCCGGGGGGTGGGGTGGTTCACCGGGCAACCCTATCGAGCGCCGCCCGGGCCGTACGGGTGCCCCGGGCTCCACGGGTGCCCCGGGGCGGGTGGTCGCGGAGGGCCTGTGGTCATGGAGGGTCTCTGGTCACGGAAGGGTAACGGGTCTGGACTGAATTTCGGCGGTTGTTCATACAACCGTGGATTCGCGGAGGGGGTGTCCTCGCCCGCCCGGCCCATCCTCGCTTCCGGTGCAACTGCACCGAGCCGCCGATCAGTTGGGAGTCCTCCGTTGCGCACCTCGCGCTCCACCCGCACCGCAGCCCTGGCCGTCACCCTCGCCGCCGCCACCGCCGTCGCCGGGCTGATCGCGCCGTCCGCGACCGCCGCCGTGACCGCCGGTGCCACCGCCGCCGGGGCCGCCGCCGGCCCGTACCGGAACCTGCCCGAGGGCACCAAGCAGGCCAAGACCCTGGTCATCGGCGTCGACGGCACCCGCTACGACAAGCTGCTCACCGCCGACGCCCCCAACCTCAAGGCCCTGATGGCCGACGGCATGACCGCCACCGGCAACCTCTACGCCAACCCGCTGGCCCCCACCCTCTCCGGCCCCGGCTGGTCGACCATCGCCACCGGCGTGTGGCCCGACAAGCACCAGGTGAAGGACAACGCCTTCACCGGCTCCCGCCTCGACCTGTTCCCCGACTTCGCCACCCGCCTGGAGAACGCCGACCCCGGCAACTCCACCCTGGTGATCGGCTCCTGGAACCCCATCGCCGGCAACGTCTTCAACGGCCGCGCCGACCTGCGCCTCCAGGAGAGCGAGAACGACACCAAGACCGCCGCCGACGCCGTCGACTACCTCTCCCACGGCAACCCCGACGCCACCTTCCTGCACTTCGACCAGGTCGACGAGGCCGGCCACAACCACGGCGGCACCAGCCCCGAGTACGCGGCCGCCCTGCACTCCGCCGACGCCCTGGTCGGCCAGGTCCTCCAGGCCGTCAAGTCCCGTGCCACGTACGCCTCGGAGGACTGGCTGATCGTCGTCACCACCGACCACGGCCACACCGACGCCGGCGGCCACGGCGGCAACAGCGCCAACGAGCGCCAGACCTTCCTGATCGCCGACGGCACCGGCTACACCCCCGGCTCGCGCCGCTACGACGTCAAGCCGGTCGACATCGCCCCCACCGTCCTCAAGCACGAGGGCGCCGCCATCGACCCCGCCTGGAAGCTCGACGGCCGCCCGATCGACGAGATCGCCCCCGACGCCTTCGACGCGCTGCGCCCCGGCCTTCAGGCCCGCGCCGACGAGAGCGGCATCCCGGCCGCGGTGAAGGGCTGGACCCACACCCCGCCGGCCGGCTGGAGCATCGACAACTCCCGCATGCCCAGCGGCGGCGTCACCGAGTGGCGCGGCTGGACCTTCGCCACCGACGAGTTCTGGACCGCCGCCCAGCTCGGCCAGTCCCGCGAGACCAACGTGCGCGCCCGCAACGTCTTCGCCGTCGCCGACTCCGACGAGTGGGACGACAAGGCGCACGGCGCCGGCCAGTTCGACTCCACCCTGGTCAGCCCCGCCTACCCGGTCTCCGGCCAGGGCCGCGGCGTGCTGTCCTTCGCGACGAACTACAAGATCGACGGGCCGCAGACCGGCGACGTCTACGTGGTCTTCGACAACGGCGCCCCGCAGCTGGTGAAGTCCTACCGCAGCGACCTCAACACCGTCGAGAACCTGCCCGTCACCGTCCCCGCCGGCGCCACCACGGCCCGTTTCCAGTTCCGGTACACCGGCACGAACAGCGCCTTCTGGACCGTCGACCAGGTCGCCTTCGCCACCTCCTGACCCGCACCGGGGCGCGCGGGCGGGGGAGGGGCGCCGGGCCCCGCCCCCGCCTGCGGCCGTATCCCGCCGTCCGGCCGCGGAGTGGCCACCCCTTGCATTGCCCAGCGCGTGCAACTATTGTTTCTGCATGTAAGGCGCGTCTGCACCGATCAAGCGGTGCGTACGCAACCCCCGGCGGGAGTCTCCCCACGGACGCCCGCCCGCTCCGCAAAGGCACTGACATGTCCCTCAAGGAACTCCTCCCCGGCAAGCTCGGCTTCGGCACCGCCCCCCTCGGCAACATGTTCCGCGCGATCCCCGACGCCGAGGCCCTGGCCACCGTCGAGGCGGCCTGGGAGCACGGCGTCCGCTACTACGACACCGCCCCCTTCTACGGCGCCGGCCTCTCCGAGGAGCGCCTGGGCGAGGTGCTCTCCGCCAAGCCGCGCGACGCCTACGTGCTGTCCACCAAGGTCGGCCGCGTCGTCCTCGACGAGCCGGAGGAGGGCGACCGCGACCTCGGCGAGAAGGGCGGCCTGTTCGAGCACGGCAACCCCAACAAGATGCTCCACGTGTGGACCGCCGAGGCCACCGAGCGCTCCATCGAGGACAGCCTCAAGCGCCTGGGCACCGACCGCCTGGACATCGTCTGGGTCCACGACATCGCCCAGGACTTCCACGGCGACCAGTGGCTGGCCAAGTTCGAGGAGGCCCGCACCGGCGCCTTCCGCGTCCTGTCCCGCCTGCGCGACGAGGGCGTCATCAAGGCCTGGGGCCTGGGCGTCAACAAGACCGAGCCGATCGAGCTGACCCTGGCCCTGGACGAGCCGCGGCCCGACGGCTTCCTCCTGGCCGGCCGCTACACCCTGCTCGACCACGAGCACGCGCTGGAGCGACTGCTGCCGATGGCGCAGGAGCAGGGCGTCGACATGGTCGTCGGCGGCCCCTACAGCTCCGGCATCCTCGCCGGCGGCGCCCACTTCGAGTACCAGGCCGCCCCGCCGGAGATCATCGAGAAGGTCGCCCGCCTGAAGGCCCTGGCCGCCGGGCACGGCGTCTCCATCAAGGCCGCCGCCCTCCAGTTCTCCCTCGCCCACCCCGTCACCGCCGCCGCCGTCCCCGGCGCCACCAAGCCCAGCCGCATCGCCGAGGACGTCGCCGCGCTGAACGAGACCGTCCCGGCCGCGTTCTGGCAGGAGCTGCGCGCCGCCGGCCTGGTCAGTGAGGCCGCCCCGCTACCCAACGGCGCCTGAACCTCCACCCCCACCCCCACCCCCGCTCAAGGACCACCAGGAGAAGCGATCATGGCCTCCACCTCCGTCAGCCGCATCGTCCCCGCCACCCCCGAGAAGGTCTGGAGCCTGATCGGCGGCTTCGACGCCCTGCCCGACTGGCTGCCCTACATCCCCGAGAGCACCGCCTCCGAGGGCGGCCGCGTCCGCAGCCTGAAGAACCCCGAGGGCGAGGTCATCGTCGAGCGACTCGTCGACTTCAACGAGACCGAGCGGCACTACAGCTACGCCATCCTCCGGGCCCCGTTCCCGGTCGACGGATACGTCTCCACCCTCCGCGTCCACGCCGTCCCCGGCCGCGACGACCTCGCCGAGGTCCAGTGGTCCGGCCGCTTCAACCCCGTGGGCGCCACCGAGCAGGAGGTCGTCGACCTGTTCACCGGCATCTACGCCGACGGCCTCGACGCCCTGCTCACGACCCTCGCGGCCTGATCAGGGCCCGTACCCCCGTCGTGCCCGCTCCGGCCCGTGACCGGCCGGAGCGGGCACTGCCACGCCACCCACGAAGGACGCGTCATGGAAACATCCCGGCTCGGCCACCCGCTCCCGGCCCCGCGGTCTCCCCGTGAGCCCGTGACGCCCGCGCCCGTGACGGCCGAGCCCGTGCCCGTGACGGCCGAGCCCGTGCCCGTGACGCCCGCGCCCGTGCCCGTGACGGGCGAGCCCGTGCCCGTGACGGGCGAGCCCCCGGCCGGCCTGGGGACATGGGTGGCCACGATCCTCGTCTGCCTCCTCGCGGGAGCAAGTCCGATCATCGGCTTCCTGAGCTTCGCCCACTGACCGCGCCACCCGCCCCGCCGGGGCGGACCGGTCCGGGCGTACGGCCCCACGCGGCTCCGTGCGGCCGGGGAGTAGTCTCCAGCCGGTGACACCGATTCAGCCCGTGCCGCCCGCCTCGTCTTCGCCGCCCGCGCCGCCCGCGTCGCCCGTCCCGCTCGACCCCGCCTGGGCCCCGCTGCTCTCCGTCACCGACGTCGAGCGCAGGACGGGCCTCGGCTGGCTGACCGGGCTCGGCTTCAACCGCGCGGCGCCCGCCGACCTGCTGCTGCGCATCCTGGACACCGGCGAATGGGGCCTGCTGCACCGCAAGGACCTGCCCCAGGAGGTCGTCGACGCCGCGATCGCCCACCCGAGCCGGGAGGTGCGCACCGGCGTCACGGAGGCCCGCCGGCTGTCACCCGAACAGTGGGAGCGGCTCGTCGCCGCCTCGCCCGAGCCGCGCCTGTGCCGGCGGTTCACGCTGCTCGCCGAGGAGGCCCGGGGCGCCGAGCGCGCGGCCGAGCGCGACGCCCTCCGCTCCGCCACCCCCGCCGAGCTGGCGGCGATGGCCGCCGAGGTCCCCGACATCGACCCCGCCGGCCGGAGCATGCCCCTGCGCTGGGTCACCGCCCTGCACGCGGACGCCGAGGCCATGCGGCTGCTCGCCGCCTCCCCGAAGCTGCTGGTCCGCCGCAGCGTCGCCCGGGCGCCGCGGCTGCCCGCCGACGTGGCCGAACTCCTCGCCCGCGACGAGGACCGCGCGGTGCGGATCTTCCTGGCCGAGTCCTGCGACGACGCCCCGCCCTGGATGCTCCTGGACATGGCGGCCTGGTGGGACGGCACCTTCTCCTTCCCCGGCCGCCCGCGCAACCACCCCAACTTCCCCCGCGAGGGCCTGCTGCGCCTGGCCGCCGACCCCAACCCGCTCCTGCGGGCCGCCGCGCTCGACGACCCCGCCGCCACCCGCGCCGACGCCGAGCGGGCCGCCGCGGACCCCGACCCGGTGGTCCGCAAGGCCGCCGCCGGGCACCACCGGCTCGCCCCGGAAACCGCGGTCGCGCTCACGGCCGACACCGACCGCGGCGTGCGGTGGCTCGCCCGGACCAACCCGGCCCTGCCCCTGGAGGACCTGGTGGCGCTGCTGCTCGCACCGCGCCGCTCCGAGACCGGTGCCCAGAACCCCGCCGTCCCCGCCGCCGTCATGCACCACATGCTCGACCTCGCCCTCCCGCACATCGGGGTCCCGTCGGTCTCGTAGCCCGGCGGTGCCCCGGGCCCGTCCGTGGCGTGGCCCGTCCGTGCGGCGAGGGCGCCGGTGTCGGTGCTGGTCAGGGCCCCTCGGGCTGCATAGCCTGACGGGGCGTCGGGCCGGACCGGGACAGGGACGTTCGATGACGAACTCCTCCGGCGGTGGAAGCGGCACCCCTCTGCGGTACCGGACAGCGCGCGCGAGGACGAGCTGCCGGCCGGAAGGGGCAATGGCGTGGACTACGGACTGATGTCATTCGGATCGGCACTCGGGGAGCCCGTCGCCGTCGCGGACGCGGCCTGCGAGTACACCGAGGACGTCGAGCGCGTCCAGGGGTACGGCTACCGCACCGTCCACCGCAGCCCGGACGGGGTCGGGCTCACCGACCTGGCCGCCGACGCCGCCCGGGCGGCCCTGGACGAGGCGGGCACCGACCCCGCCGACCTGGACCTGGTGGTCCTCGCGATCACCGACATCCCCGAGTACCTGTACTGGGACGCGGCCGCGGCCCTCCAGGACCGCCTCGGTGCCCGCCGCGCCGAGGCGGTCCTCGTCAGCCAGGGCTGCGTCAGCGGGATCACCTGCTTCGACCTGCTCGCCGGCCGCTTCGCCACCCACCCCGAGTACCAGCGGGCGCTGGTGGTCGGGGCGAACCGGACGTGCGAGCCGTACTGGAACCGGATGTACACCAACTCGCTGCTGTTCTCCGACGGCGCCGGCGCCGCGGTGGCCGGGCGCGGCCACCCCGAACTGCGCTGGCGGGCCGGCGAGACGATCAGCGACGGCCGCTACGCCGACCTGTTCCGGATGGACCAGGGCGGGGCGGCCGCCCCCTTCCGTGGCGGCCCGGCGCCCGCGCCGGCCCGCGACGCCTGGGGCCTGATGGAGTTCTTCGACTACGACACCGAGCGCTTCCAGGAGTTCATCGGCCTGATGGGCGAACGGGTGCACGAGGTGGTGGCGCGGGCCTGCAAGCGGATCGGCGCCTCCGTCCCGGACCTGGCCAGGGTGGTGCTGCCCAACGACAACCTCGCCACCCTGACGAAGCTGGCCGACCGGCTCGGCGTCCCGGTGGAGCGCACCAACCTCGAAGTCTCCCTGGAGCGGGGCCACTTCGGGGCCGCGGACCACATCCTCGACCTTCAGTACCACCGCGCGGCCGGGCACTTCGGCGACGGCGACCTGATCGCCCTGGCCGGCATGGGACGCGGCATGCACTGGAGCTGCACCCTCCTGGAGTGCTGACCGGCCGACGCCCCGGACCGATCCCGAACTGACGTGAACAGCCGGATGGTTGGCCGTGCACACAGGCTGTTGCGGGCGGCCGGACCGTCCCTATACTGCCGTTGCCCGTCGACCGGAACCGGCCACGGGCATCCGCTGCCGCGCCCGGCCAGGGCGGCCGGCCGGCCCGTACGAGGGAGAACCGACCATGGTCAAGCACTACCTCAAGTACGCCTTCAGCACCCTCACCGCCGCGATGTTCCTCCACATGGTCTGACCCGACCGTCCGACCCGATCGACGGTCTGACCGGAACCGGCGGTCCGGCCCGATCGGCCCCGGCCGGGGCCGGGTGGCGTACCGTCCGACCCTGGCTTGGGGAGCCCGCTTGTTCGCGACAGCGCTGAGCCAACTGCGCTACGGCGCAGCGATTCTGACGAACCGTCGAATACACCCGAGCGACCTGGAACGCCTCGCGCGCGACCTGGTCGCCACCATCGCCGAGTTCGGCGAACCCGGCGAGGACTCCGCCCTGCTGCCCGGCCGGGCCGGACACGTCGACCCCGGAGTGCGGCGCGAGGTGACCCGGCGCAGCCTGCGCGCCACCGCCCGCGCCGCCGCCCGGCACACCGCCCACTACCGCCGGCGGTTCGCCGAACTCGGCCTCGACCCGGCCCGGTTGGAGCCCGAGGACTGGTCGCGCGTCCCCGTCACCCCCAAACAGGCGCTGCGCGCCCGGCCCGCCGACTTCGTCTCGGACGCCGCCACCCCCGCCCTGATGGCGCTCACCACCGGCACCAGCGGCACCCCCACCGCGGTGTGGTTCTCCCGCGCCGAACTCGAGTGCGCCGTCGCCTTCAGCACCATCTCCGCCGTGCTCGGCCTCGGCCTGCGCCCCCGCCACACCGTCGCCTACGCCGGCTGCTCCCGCGCCACCCTGCCGCTGGTCAACGCCGAGGAGTCGGCCACCCGCGCCGGCGCCGGCTTCGTCCAGTTCGGCACCGTCGCCCCCGCCGTGGCCCTCGCCCGCCTCGCCGCCCCGCTCGGCCTGCCCGGCAAGGACCCCCGGATCACCCACCTGACCACCTCCGCCTCCTACCTGGCCGCCCTCGTCCAGGAAGCCGAACAACACCCGTGGCGCAGCCGCGACTTCGGCCTCCGGTCGATCAGCGTCGGCGGCGAGGTGCTCTCCGCGCCCCTGCGCCGCCGCGCCGAGGCGGTGTTCGGCGCCCCCGCCACCTCCGCCTACCTGATGACCGAGATCGTGCCCTCCGGCGCCACCCCCTGCACCCAGGGCCACCTCCACCACACCACCGAGTTCGGACACCTCGAAGTCCTCGACCCGCTCACCCGGGAACCCACCGCCCCCGGCGCCACCGGCACCGTCGTGCACACCCCCTACGTGCCCTACCGCGACTGCACCCTGCTGCTGCGCTACGCCACCGGCGACCTCGTCCGCCTCCCCGCCGAGCCGCCCACCTGCGAACTCGCCCACCTGCCCGCCACCTCCGAGATCCTCGGCCGCTGGAACGGACCGCTCAGCCGCACCGTCACCACCCGCGAGGTGCTCGACCTGGTCGAGGCCGAACCGGAGGTCCCGCTGCCCGCCCGCCACGCCCTCACCGAAGGCCCCGACGGCCCCCACGGACCCGCCCGCCTGCACCTGCTGGTCGCCCGCCTGCCCGCCACCGCCCTGCTCGGCCGGCTGGAGGAACGCGCCCACGCCGCCGGCCTGCGGCTGTCCGACATCGTGCTGTACGAGGACCGCGCCGCCATGCCGCCCACCGCGCCCCTGCGCGCCGACCTGCGCGAGCACACCTTCGACACCCCCGACGACTCCGACCGCGCCCCGGGAGGCAGCGCATGACCGTCAGCCCCGCCGCGCTGGCCGCCCTCAGCGTCGCCGTCGCCGCCGAACTGGCCCTGGCCGCCCGCTACTTCGCCCGCGTCCGGATGCCCCGCCCCCCGGTCGGCGTCTACACCGGCGGCGACGTCGCCGTCCTGTGCGCCGGCGTCGTCCTCGCCCCGCTGCTCTACACCGCCCTGCCCGGCGCGGCCGTCTCCGCCGTCTTCGGCCTCGTCGGCTGCCTGGCCGTCCAGTTCACCCTCGCCCCGCTGCTCGCCCCCACCCGGCTGCGCGCCGCCCCCTGGTCCTGGGCCGCCGCCCTCACCGCCACCGCCGCCACCACGCTCGCCGCCCTCACCGGCCACCCCGGCGCCGCCCGGGCCGGCAGCGACCTGGTGATCGCCGTCGCCGTCCTCGGCGTCGCCAACCTCTGGGCCCAGAGCGGCCTGCGCTCCGCCCACACCGCCGCCCTGGCCGCCGTCCTCACCGGCTACGACCTGGCCGCCACCACCCTCACCGACACCACCGCCCGCTTCTTCGCCCAGGTCCAGGACCGCCCCTTCGCCCCGCTGCTCGCCCTCACCGGCGGCCCGCAGCCCGTCGCCGTCGGCCTCGGCGACCTGCTGCTGCTCGTCCTCTACCCGCTGGTCGCCGCCAAGGCCCACGGCCGCACCGCCGCCACCGCCGCCGCCCTCACCGGCCTGCTGACCACCAGCGCCGTCAGCGCCTGCTTCGCCCTCGGGTGGCTCACCACCGGATTCCCGCTGCTCACCGCGCTGGGCCCGCTGATCGTCGCCCAGCACCTGTACTGGCGGCGTCGCCACGGCGGCGAGCGGACCACCGCCCAGTGGCGCGCGGGCCACCCGCTCCCGCTCCCGCTCCCGGCCCGCTCCCGCGCCGAACCCGACGCCGCCCTCGCCGTCCCCGTCCCCGAGGGCACCCCCGAGGGAGCCTAGGCCCGCCTCCGGGCCGCTCGCCCGGCCCGCCCGGCGCCGCCGTCACCGCCTGGTCGATGTCAGTGCCGGCCGTCATGATTCCCCCATGATTGACACCGCAGCCCCGCTGTCCTCGCCCTCCGCGTACGCCGAGGCCGTCGCCGCCGCCGTCCAGGCCGCCGCCGCGTACTACGCCGACGGCTCCACCCCGCTCGGGGACGACGAGTACGACGCCCTGCTGCGGGCCATCGCCACCTACGAGAGCGCCCACCCCAGCCAGACGCTGCCCGACTCGCCGACCGGAAAGGTGGCCGGCGGCGCCGCCACCGGCGACGTCCCGCACAGCGCGCCGATGCTCTCCCTGGACAACGTGTTCTCCGCCGAGGAACTGGAGTCCTGGGCCGCCGGCCTGGAGCGGCGCCTGGGCCGGCCCGTCGCCGCCTGGTGCGTGGAGCCCAAGCTCGACGGCCTCGCCGTCGCCGCCCGCTACCGCGCCGGGCGCCTCCAGCAGCTGATCACCCGCGGCGACGGCCTCGCCGGCGAGGACATCACCCACGCCGCCGACGCCGTCCTCGGCCTGCCCGCCGAGCTCGCCGAGCCCGCCGACATCGAACTGCGCGGCGAAGTCCTGCTCACCCAGGACCAGTTCGAGCACGCCAACCGGGTGCGCGCCGAGCACGGCGCCACCCCCTTCGCCCACCCCCGCAGCGGCGCCGCCGGCACCCTGCGGGCCAAGGACCGCCCCTACCGGATCGAACTGACCTTCTTCGCCTACGACGCCGTCGGCCCCGAGGGCCTCGACCACAGCGCCCTCCTGGAACACCTCGCCGCCCTCGGCGCCAACACCGCCGCCACCACCGCGGCCCGCCCGCGGCACTGTGCGGGCATCCCTGAGGTCCAGCAGCGCATCGAGGAGATCGCCGCCCTGCGCGCCGAACTGCCCTTCGGGATCGACGGCGTGGTGGTCAAGGCCGACCTGGCCGCCGACCGCGCCGAGGCCGGCCTGGGCTCGCGCGCGCCGCGCTGGGCGGTGGCCCGCAAACTGGCGGCCCAGCACAAGGTCACCCGGCTGCTCGCGGTGGAGTGGAACGTCGGCCGCACCGGGATCATCGCCCCGCGCGCCGTCCTCGAACCGGTGGTGATCGACGGCGTCACCGTCACCTTCGCCACCCTGCACAACCCCGCCGACATCGAACGGCGCGGGCTGATGATCGGCGACCAGGTCTTCGTCTACCGCGCCGGCGACGTCATCCCCCGGGTCGAGGCCCCGGTGCTCGACGCCCGCACCGGCGCCGAGCAGCCGATCGCCTTCCCCGAGACGTGCCCGCGCTGCGGCGACGCCATCGACACCACCGAACAGCGCTGGCGCTGCATACGCGGGCGCAACTGCCAGGCCGTCGCCTCCGTCCTCTACGCGGCCGGCCGCGACCAGCTCGACATCGAAGGCCTCGGCGGCACCCGCGCCGTCCAGCTCGTCGAAGCCGGCCTGGTCGCCGACCTCGCCGACCTGTTCACCCTCACCCGCGAGCAACTGCTCACCCTGGAACGGATGGGGGAGACCAGCGCCGACAACCTGCTCGCCGCGATCGACACCGCCCGCACCCAGCCGCTCAACCGGGTCTTCTGCGCCCTCGGCATCCGCGGCACCGGACGGACCATGTCCCGCCGGATCGCCGCCCACTTCGGCTCCATGGCGGCGATCCGCGCCGCCGACGCCGAGACCCTGGCCGGCGTCGACGGCATCGGCACCGAGAAGGCCCGCGTCGTCGCCGCCGAACTCGCCGACCTCGCCCCGCTGCTGGACCGCCTCGCCGCCCTCGGCGTGGGCACCGCCGTCACCGCCCCGACCACCCCCGCCACGGCGGCGGGGGAGAGCGGCACCGGCGACGGGAACGCCGGGAGCGCCGGGGACGGCGGCCCGCTGGCCGGCGAGGCCGTCGTCGTCACCGGCAGCATGACCGGCGCCCTCGCCGACCTCTCCCGCAACCAGATGAACGAACTGATCGAACGCGCCGGAGGCAAGGCCTCCTCCTCGGTCTCCAAGCGCACCACCCTCCTGGTCGCGGGCGAGAAGGCCGGCTCCAAGCGCGCCAAGGCCGAGGAACTCGGCATCCGCATCCTCACCCCCGAGGAGTTCGCCACCCTGGTGGCCGCCCACCTCCCGGCCTGACCACGGCTCAGGCCCCGACCGGCCCCCTCCGCGGCCCCGCCGGCCCGCGGACGGGTCCGGACACACCCCGTGGACGTGGACGACCCCGACACCGGCGCGCCCCAGCCCTCACCGCACCGTGAGCCGGTCGTGAGGAAATCGTGACGGCCTTGCGCAGGATGGTCATCGGGCCGGGCGCGGTGTCCACCGCACGACGGATCGCACCCCCGCGCCCCGCCCGTCCCCGCGCGCGTTCGGTCGCGGGAGTGCGGACCGTCCACCCCACCACGGAGGAGACCAGATGACCCTCGTCCACAGGACCCGCCGGCGGACCCTCGCCGCCGCGGCCACCACCGCCGTCGCCGTGGGCCTGCTAGGCCTCGGCGCCGCCCCGGCCGCCCACGCCGACACCCTCCCGACGTTCTGCAACCCGGCCGTGGACCGCACCACGATGGAAGCCGTCAACGTGCAGGTCACCCCCACGGTCACCGACTTCCTCATCGTCAACGTCGCCCCGGGCACCACCGGACAGCACAGCGACACCCTGACCAGGATCAGCTCGGTGACCACCACCGTCGACAACAGGACCGAGATCACCGCCTCGGCGGGCCCGCTGTGGCTCAAGGTCGAGGCCAAGGTCGGCTTCTCCGTCCAGAAGACCACCTCCAGCACCACCAGCCAGACCGTGAGCGACGTCTGGAACCTCAACGACCCCGGGCGGTACGGCCTCTACCGGGGCACCCGGGTCGTCACCGGCCAGTACGTCAACCGCATCTGCGCCCAGACCGGCCCCACCAGCGGCATCTGGGTCACCTCCTCGCCGACCCCCGGGACGTTCACCACCTACGAGTCCCCGGAGATCGGCTCGGTCGGCTGCGCGCCCGCCCAGCCGGCCGGCACCGTGCGCCGGGCCGCCCAACTCCTCATCAGCAGCTGCTGACCGCCGTGCCCACCGACCTGACGACGGAGGAAACCGTGACGAACCCGCAGCGCCGCACGACCACCCGCCGGGGCACGGCGCTGCGCGCCCTCGGCGCCGCCCTCCTCGCCCCGCTGGCCGGCCTCACCCTGTTCGTGGCGCCCGCGTCGGCCGCGCCCCAGGGGCTGTCCTCGACCGACTGGCACCACTACGTCTGCGACGACGGCTACTACCGGATCAAGACGCCGTACGGACAGCTCCTGGAGAAGAGCCTGAGCAGCGCCTGGAGCCAGGTGGTCCAGAACCCCGACACCGGCGGCTACAACCAGCAGTGGAAGCTGTGCCACTACGAGAACGACAGCGAGCTCTTCATCTTCCGCAACCGGTCGAACGAGAACGCCTGCCTGGGCATCTGGAAGCAGAACCCGACCGACCCGAACGAGGGGCTGGCCGACGGCGCCAACTTCTCCGTGTCCGACTGCTGGGACTGGATCTACGGCAACCAGCAGTTCCGGATCCATCCCGCCATACCCGGCTCGGACCAGGTGGTCCTCCGGGTGGGCCACAGCGCGAAATTCGCCGCGGTCGCCGACCCGAACGGCGCCGCGGGCTCGGTCCTGGCCCAGTACTCCTACCGGTCCACCCTGTTCACGCTGGACCACCTCGCCCCCTGACGTCCCGTGCCGCACGTGGGGGGTCCGGCCCGCCGGGGCCGGACCCCCCACGCTCACGCGGAAGCGTCGGCGGGCTCGGCGGGCTCGGCGCCCTCCACGAGGCGGAACACCGCGACCTCCCAGCCGAATCCGACCACCAGCCGGTCCGCCGCGGCCGCGGCCAGGGCGTGGACCGGCAGCGGCAGCACCAGGTCGGGGCCGACCGGGGCGAGCGTGGCCAGGTCCCAGGTGCGGACGGTGCCGTCGTCGCCGCCGGTGAGGAGGACCGAGCGGCCCGCGACCCGGCCGGTGGCCAGCGCGGCGGTGTCGTCGTCGGCGGCGCGCAGGGGCGGGCCGAGGAGGGTGCGGGTGGCCAGGTCCCAGACGTGGACCAGGCCGTCGTCGCTGCCCGCCGCCACGACGGGGCGGCCGTCGACCACCGCGGTGGCCAGCACCTCGATGACCGGCCCGTCCTCCGACTCGTCCTCCCGGTCCTCGTCGTCCGCGTCCTCGTCGTCCCGGTCCTCGTCGTCCTCGTCGTCCGCCTCGTCCGCGTCACGCGAGGGCCCGCCGCCCGGCAGCCCGATCGGCCCGCCGAGCGCGGCGCCGGAGGCGAGCTCCCACACCCGCACCGTCCCCTCGTCCGCGGTGACGGCGACCGCCCGGCCGTCCAGCACCGTCGTGGCCACCGCCGTCACCTCGGACCCGTGCCCGGCCAGCGGCCCGTGGAGGACCTCGCCGGTGGCGAGGTCCCAGACGCGGACGAGACCGTCCGCGCTCCCGGTGACGGCGACCGCCCGGCCGTCCAGCACCGTCGTCGCCACGGCGCCCACGTCGGCGTCGTGGACCAGCGGCGCACCCGCCGACTCCCCGGAGGCCGGATCCCACAGCCGCAGCGCCCGGTCGTACGACTCGACCGTGGCCACCACGGGCCGGCCCCCGACGACCGCCGTCGCCATCGCCTCCACCGGCTCCCCGGTCTCGGCGAAGGGCGTGCTCACCTCGGCGCCGGTGGCCAGCTCCCACAGGCGCGCCGAGCCGTCCCAGGCGGTGCTGACCACCAGCGAGGCGCCGTCGGCCTCGACCGTCGCCACGGCGGTCACCTCGGCCCCGTGCCCGGGCCGCGGGTCGCCCACGGACCGGCCGTCGACGGCCGGGTCCCAGCGGTGCACCCGGCCGTCGCCGGTGCCGACGAGCACCACCGGCCGCGCGTCCCCGGCCTCGGCCGTCGTCGCGGCCAGCGCCCGGGTCCGGCCGCGGGGCCCGGCGAAGGCCTGGGTGAACTGCCGTCCGGTGGCCGGATCCCACAGCCGCACCAGGCCGGAAGCGTCGCTGGTGGCCACCGCCGCCCCGGCCCCGGTCGCCACCGCAGCCACCTCCTGCGGCCACTCGTTCGCCGCGACCAGGCGCTCGCCCAGCCGCTTGAGCGTCGCCGGGTCCCACAGGGCGGTCGCGCCGCCCGACCCGCCGACGGCCACCGCCGGGCGGCCGCCGGAGTCCACCACGGCCAGCGACTGCACCGAGCCGACCCCGGCGTCCGGCACCGGCGGCAGCTGACGCCCCTTCACCAGGTCCCACACCCGTACGGTCCCGTGGAAGTCGCCGGTCACCGCCACCGGCCGGCGCAGGACCACCGTCGTCACCAGCGCCGTCAGCCGGCCCGCGCGGGAGTCGGCCGGGTCCCGCATCGGCCTGCCGACCGGCTCCCCGGTGGCCAGGTCCCACACCCGCACAGTGCGGTCGTGGCCGCAGCTGACGGCCACCGGCCGGCCGCGCACCACGGTGGTGGCCACCCCGGTCACCCAGTCGGTGTGCCCGGGCAGGGGCGGGTACAGGAGCCGGCGCGTGGTCAGGTCCCAGACCCGCACGGCCTTGTCGGTCCCGGCCGACACCGCCACCGCCCGGCCGTCCAGCTCGGCCGCCGCCACGGCGAAGACCTTCCCGGCGTGGTCGGCCATCGACTCGCCGACCGCCTCGCCGGTGGCCAGGTCCCACAGGCGCACGGTGCCGTCGTCCCCGCCGGTGACCACGACCGGGCGGCCGTCCACCTCGGCCGGGACCGCGGCGACGGCCGCGACACCCTCCTCGTGGCCGGCCACGCTCCAGCGGCAGCCGCCCAGTTGGGCGCCGCTGGCCCACTCGGCGCGCCGGCGCGGGAAGCGCTCGCCCGCCACCGGGACGGCCTCGAACCGGGCCGCCAGCTCGCCGTCCCCGTACCGCAGGGCGTCCAGCGCCAGCAGCTGGCGGCGCACCGCGGCGCCGGCCTCCCGGTGGCGGTGGGCCGAGGCCTCGTACACCGCGGCGCCCACCCGCCCGAACCCCCACGCCTCGGGGAGCAGGGCCAGCACGGTCGCCGGATCGGCGTTCACCAGGAACCCGGCGTCGGCGAACGGGATCGAGCCCAGGTAGACCGCGACGGCGCGGCGCAGCTGGGCGTCCGGCCCCTGGGCCGCGCGCAGCCACAGCGCCACCGCCTCCTCGATCCCGCCGTCCTCGGACACCATCACCCCGAGCCGCTCCTCGGCCAGTTGGCGGTAGGGATCGATCTCCGTCGTCACCGCGCCGCGCAGCAGCCGGTGAGCCTCGGCCCGGTCACCGCGGAAGCGCGCCTGGTCGGCGGCGTCGATCGCCGCCGCGACCCGGACCATCTCCTCGGCCAGCCGCGGCGGCAGGGCGGACAGGTCCACCAGCTCCCCGGGGCGCGCCCACGCCCTGCGGTCCTCGGCGGCGGGCCGCACCGGTGCGCCGCCCCCGGAGCGCTCCCGGCGGCCGCCGAACAACCGGCCCACCCAGCCGCGGTGTTCCCTCGCGTCACTCATCGCTCTCCCCACTCCCGTACCCGGACGGTTCACCCTAATGACCCACCCCGCCACGCCGACCGGGCCCCGGGGCGCCTACCCCGGGCGACCGGACGGAAAGTGACGTCCCGCCCGCAAGCCCGCCCGGCCCTGCCCCCGCCCTGCCCCGCGGCTCGCCGGCAGGAAACCGCAGGACGACAGGACGCAAGACGCAGGACGGCAGGACTCAGGACTCAGGACGTAGGACCAAAAGTCGATGGCCCCGCGGTCCGCACCCCCGGTGGAATGGTCGGATGGATCACGCGCCCCACCCCGAGCAGCCGTCCGCCGGCCTCACCGCCGCCCAGCGCTCCGCCTACCTCGACCGCATCGCCCTCCCCGACCCCGGAGCGCCCTCCCCACAGGCCCTCGCCCGGCTCCAGCTCGCACACCTGCGCACCGTCCCGTTCGAGAACCTCAGCATCCACCTCGGCGAGCCCGTCGACCTCGACCCCGACGCCCTCCAGGAGAAGGTCGTCACCCGCCGCCGGGGCGGCTTCTGCTACGAACTCAACGGTGCCTTCGCCGAGTTGCTCACCTCGCTCGGCTACCGGGTGAGCCTGCTCGCCGCCCGCGTCTTCGACGGCGAACGACTCGGCCCGCCCTTCGACCACCTCGCCCTGCGGGTGGACCTCGACGAGCCGTGGCTGGTCGACGTCGGCTTCGGCCGCTTCAGCCGCCACCCGCTGCGCCTGGACGAACGCGGCGAACAGGCCGACGCCGAGGGCGTGTTCACCCTCGCACCCACCGGCGGGCACGGCGACCTGGACGTCCTGCAGAACGGCACACCGCAGTACCGCCTGGGCCTGCGCCCGTACGAGCTCGCCGACTTCGCCCCGACCTGCTGGTGGCAGGCCACCTCGCCGCACTCCCACTTCACCCGCTCGACGACCTGCTCACTGCTCACCGCGGACGGCGGCCGGGTGACCATCAGCGGCAGCCGCCTGATCACCACCACCCCGGCCGGCGGGCGCACCGAGCGGACCCTCGCCGCCGACGAGGCCCTCGCCGCCTACCGCACCCGCTTCGGGATCACCCTGGACCGCCTGCCGGTCCTCCCGGTCCTCCCGGTCCTCCCGGTCCTCCCGGGCTGAGGGACCGGCGGCCGCCCGCACAGGACCGCCCTCAGCCCTCAGCCCGCCCCGAGGGCTGAGGGCCGGTGATGCGGACCAGGTCCGGCCAGTACCGCGGCCCGTCGGTCTCGATCCGCCGCATGACGGGTTCGATGGCGCCCACGGTCGAACGGAACCCGTCGGCGACCTCCGCCAGCACGGCGTCGCCCTCGCCCGGCTGCTCCTCGCGGTCGCGGTCCATGACCTGCGCGCAGTGCTGCCCGGCCCGCCGGGTCTGCTCCAGCGCCGCCCACCACGGCCCGTCCAGACCGGAGTCGGGGATGTGGAGGTGTCCCAGGGCGGTCCCGGCGGCGCGGTCCAGCGTGGTGCAGATCCCGGCGAAGCGGCTGCCGTCGACCTGGATCTGCTCGCCCGGGTGCTCGCGCGCCATCCGATCGAGCTCCTGGACCTCGTCGTAGAAGGCCCGGTACCCCTCGATGAGCGCCAGGACGTCCTGCTTCCCGCCGACCAGGTACCACATCAGCAGCTGGAAGACGCGCACCCGTTCGGACCGGGCGTCGGCCGGACGCTGCACCGCGGAGCCGAGCCCGCCCGCCGAACCCGAACCCGAGCCCGACGCCGAGGCCTGCACGGCGACGGGCCCCAGCGCCAGCGCCCCGACGAGGACCCCGGCGAGCACCGCCCGCCGGGCGCCGGAACGCGCCACCCGGCCGTCCGCCTCCCGGCCGTCCACCTGCGGTCCGCCGCTCCACCGCCGGACGAGCGCGAGCGGCAGCCGCACCAGTGCCGCGGCCATCGCCGCCCCGAACAGCGCCGGCAGCACCGGCCCGGCCAGCATCCGCACCAGCGGCCAACTGCCCTGCGGCACCCACAGACAGCTGTCGCCCATGGTCCGCAGCGGCCCGAGGCAGCCGTCCACCGACATCAGCAGGAACACCGCCACCAGCGCGAACGCCTGGGCGATCCCCGCCGCCACCAGCGCCCCGACGAGCCACAGCCGCCGGGACACCAGCGCCACGACCACCGCCGTGACCACCACCGCGGCCCAGATCGCGACCGTCAGCCACCACATGTACCGCAGCGCGAACCCGCCCGCGCGCTCACCCAGCGGCGGCCGGCCCGGGTACAGCGCCGCCTTGACCGCCAGCACCCCGACCACGCACAGGACACCGCCCAGCAGCCCGCGGCGCAGCGCCCGGCCGAGCCCCCGGCGCCCGCCGAGCAGCCACAGCAGGTACGGCAGCGCCCACAGCGCCCCCGCGGCCGCGGCGAAGGCCACGGTGCTCCCGTCCGTGCCGAGCCGCGGCAGCACGGCGGCGATCCACTCCAGCTCGGCCCGGTGCCGCTCCCACGCCTCGGGGAACTGCTGGAGCAGCACCTCCCGGATCCCGCTCTGGGCCAGGAAGTCCCCGGCGGTGTACAGGTGGCCGCCCGTCGACCACCAGGCCAGCCCGGCCGCGGCGACCAGCACCGCCGCCGCCGTCGCCACCACCGCGGCCACCCGCCCTCGGCGCCCCGGAGCCAGCCCCAGCCGGGCGCACTGCACCAGCCACGGGACGTACGCCAAGGCGCCGAGCGGCAACACGAGCAGGGCGAGCGGATGCTCCGGAAGCCAACGGCCGCCGGCGGTGATGTCCACGGCCAGCTCGCCCACCACCAGGCCGGCGCCCAGCCACAGCCCCGCCCGCAGGCCGTCCGGCCCGGCCGTCCCGCGGTGCGCCGCGTACGCCGTCGACCGCCAGGCCGCCACCGCGAGGATCAGCGCCGCCGGCACCGTGGCCAGCCACACCCCGACCGCCCCGCCGGCGAGCGGGGGCAGCAGCAGGGGCACGGCGACGCCGGCCGCGCCCACCAGGAACGTCTGCAGCGGCGCCAGGGTGAACAGCGCCGCCGGATCGTCCAAGGCCCGGCGCCGCTGCGCCCAGGTCGGGTGCGAGCGCCAGAGGCGGCCGAGCCGGGCGGCCGGGCCCACGGGGTCGCGCACGTCCCACACCCGCCGGTCGGCGCCGAGGGCGACGGCGTCCGCGTCCGCGTACAGCTCCCGGTGGCGCAGCGTGTCGGCGCGGGCCAGGACCACCAGCAGCGCCATCCCCAGCGCGGTGGCCGCCTGCCGCACCAGCGGCGCCCGCCCGGCCGGCCAGAACACCCGGTCGGCGCCCACGAAGAGCCCGAACTCCGCGCCCACCAGCGTCCCGCCGACCAGCAGCACGAACGGCAGGGCCACCAGCAGCGCGAACACCCGCCACAGCGCGGTGACGGCGTACCCCAGGTCCACGTCCCGGTTGCGGATGTGCGCGAACTCGTGGAGCACCACGGCCCGGAACCCGGCCGGGTCGGTCCGCCAGGTCACCGACAGCCCCCCGTACAGGCACACGGTGCGGCGGCGCGGGTGGCCGAACGCCACCGCCCCCGGGTCGAGCCGGCCCGGGTCCACCACGAACTCCGGTACCACGGGCAGCCGCGCCCGCTCCGCCAGCCGCCGCAGCTCCGCCCGCAGCGGTTCGTCGACGGGCACCAGCCGGCGGGAGCGCCGACGCCAGCGGGGCAGCAGCAGGTACAGCGCCGCCGCCGCGGCCAGCACCAGCGCCAACGCGACGGGCACCGGCCACGACGGATCGCCCGGAACGGCGGCCAGGCAGGCGCGCAGGGCCGGGTCCGTCCACGGGGCGACGTCCAGCTGTGCCAGGAAGTCCGCGTCCGGGTCGAACCCGGCGGCCAGCTTGCAGACGTACTCCGCCCCCCGGCCCGTGCGGACCAGGTCCAGCATGGTCGTCAGCATGTGGTGGCCGGCGACGACCATGGACAGCAGCAGCAGGCCGAACCGCAGAGCGGTTCCGGCGGGCAGCACCCGCGGGTCCAGGACCGGCGCGGCGGCGGGCGGCTCCGGCGGCATCGGTGGCACCGGCGGCGCGGCGGGCGCGCTCATGCCGGCGGCTCCACGGCCGGCTGTGCCACCACTGCCACGACGACGTCCCGAAGCGATCCGGCCATCCGCCCGACCTCCCAGCTGATCTTTCGTCAACTGCCGGTGTGTGGGCGGAACTTACCCCCAAGAGAGGGCCGGTATCCAGCGGTTCTTCCAGCTGCGCCCGGCGGGCCGGTCCGCGCCGGGCGCGCCGGCGGCGTGCCGGGCGTGCGGAGGAGGGTTCGCGACCGAAGTGATTCCGCCGGATCCGCGGCCCACACCTGCGCTTCCGAGCGCTCCTACCGCGGCCGGAACCCCGAGGTGATCCTGGGCGATGCGGGTCCGGACGCCGGTGAACGGCGCCGCGGCTCCGACCGGTCGGGGACGCTCCACCACACCCGACCGCCGACGGTGTCCGCCGCGTACAGCACCGCACCGTACCGCGACCGCACCCTCCGCACCGTCACCGGCACGCCGGGCGTGCCCGTTCTCCCGAGAGGAACCGACCTTGGCCATCGGACTGCGACTCCCGCGCGGCCTCGCCGCCCTGGGCACCGCCCTGCTCGCCGCCACCGCCTTCGTCCCGCTGACGGCGTCCGACGCCGCGGCGGCGTCCCCCATCTGCCTGAGCGGCACCCTCCAGTACGACTACCAGTCGGCGGAGGCGGGCACGAACAAGCCCACGATGACCAAGCCGGTCCGCAACGCCGACATCCAGCTGTGGGGCGCCGAGAAGGCCACCGACACCTCCCACCAGCTCACCGCCGACTACCGCACCACCGGCACCGACGGCAGCTTCAACCTCTGCTACACCCCCACCACGACCACCTCGATGAGCACCATGTGGGTGCGCTTCCGCACCGAGAGCGTGCAGTACTGGAAGGTCAGCGACACCACCGGCACGCCCTACACGATGGACTCGACCGCCCAGAACAACCTCGCCGCCAGCACCTCCCTGGGCACGCTGAAGCCCACCGCGGCCACCTCCCGGGCCTGGCACGCCTTCGACACCGTCTACCTGCTGTACGCGAACCGCAACAACCCCACCACCGCCTGCTGGTCCTCCCACGAGGCGAGCGACTCCTGCACCGAGCTCAACATCCGGTGGACGGCCAACTCGACCGACGGCACGTACTACGACCTGTCCAACACCGTCCACCTGGCCGCCGCCGACCCGGACTCCGAGCACACCGTGCTCCACGAGTCCGGCCACTTCCTGATGCACCGGCTGTACAACGGCTCGTTCCCGGCCGTCACCAACTGCAGCCCGCACTACGTCCAGTTGGTCAGCTCCGGCAGCTGCGCCTGGACCGAGGGCTTCGCCGACTCCACGGCCGCCTACCTCCTCGGCGACTACCGCTACGTCTGGCCCGACGGCAGCAGCTACCCGTTCACCTACACCACCGGCTGGAACACCGGGGACCAGGTCCAGGGCAACGTGGACGGCTCGCTGCTGGACCTCTGGAACCACGTGGACGGCGGCTGGAACGGCACCATCGCCGTGCTGACCTCGCACACCCCGAACACCTTCGCGGACTACTTCAAGACCGACCGCCCGGCCGGCAACCTCTCCACCACCGGGAGCGCGCTCACCTCCCTGGCCGCCCACACCATCGACTACGGCCCCACGGTCGTGGGCGACAACCAGTACCACGCCCTCACCAACGGCGGCGGCCTGGCCCTGGAGCACGCCGGCCAGTGCGCGGCCACCACCAACGTCGTCGCCGATCTGAACACCTACGACTCCACCCACGCCTCGGAGCGGTGGAAGTTCGACGCGAACGGCGACGGCACGGCCAGGATCTACGACAGCTGCCCGACCCCGCTCACCCTGACCGCCCCCACCGGCGCCGGAGCCCAGGTCACCCTGCAGGCGTTCAACTCGGCCAGCCAGTACCAGAAGTGGCAGGTCACCCAGAACGCCAGCGGCACCTTCACCATCACCAACCCGGCCACCGGCTACGTCCTCGACAGCGCCGCCGTCAGCGCCGGCGCCGCGGTGACCGTCAACCCGTCCAGCAGCGCCAACACCCAGGACTGGGCCACCCTCGCCTGACGGGGCCGCCGCCCTGTCAGCGGACGTCAATTCGCGGTTTATCGCGCTGCCGCAGAGTGATCCACGGCCGCCGGAGAGCCCGGCGGCCCGAAATGGGGGGGACACCATGGGAACGTACGCCAGGATCACCGGCACCGTGACGGCCGCGGCCGCGGCCGCGCTCACGCTCGCACTGGCCGGGGCGGCCTCCGCCGCACCGGTGACGGCCACGGCCGGGACGAAGACGGTCGCCGCTCCCGCCGTCACCGCCGCGGCCCGCAGCACCGCGGTCAAGCTGAACAACTGGACCGGCTGCACCCTCACCAGAGAGAACTGGTGGCTCGACCACGGCATCTGGACCTCCGAGCCGCCGGTGCACATCTACGACAAGCAGCAGGGCCAGTGGTCCTCGGAGTCCAACGGCTTCGCCACCGGCACCGAGGGCCACGCCCGGTTCTTCAGCGAGAACTGCGCCGACCCGGTCCTCAACGGCCGGATCGTCCAGGTGCACTGGAACAACCCGTACGTGGGCTCCAACAGCTACGACTCCAGCTTCACCGACCTGAAGTTCTACGTGCCGCAGCCGGCCGGCGGCGGCGGCAACAACGCCACCGCCGAGTTCTCCGCCTGGTCCCGGTAGCCACCGCACCACCGCGATACGGCACCACGGGAGCACCCCACCGTGGTGAGCGGCCCGGCCGGTCCGACCTGTGTCGGGCCGGCCGGCCGCGTTCCCGGCGGCGGCCGGCCGCGCTCCGGTCCCGTCAGGCGACGAGGCAGAGGCCGTCGTACCGCCCGGTGGGCGAGGTCCGGCCCCGGCCCGCCAGGTCGTGGCCCGAGCGGCCCCGGCCCGCCAGGCCCGCCAGGCCCGCCCGGCCCGTTCGGCTCGGGGCGTAGCGGGCCAGCTCGTCCTGGGCGAGCGAGAGCAGGTCCGCGAGGCCGAGCCCCAGTGCCCGGGCGGCCGCCGCGAGCACCTCGGAGGAGGCCTCCTTGCGGCCGCGCTCCAGTTCCGACAGGTACGGCATCGAGATCCGGGCCGCCTCGGCGACGTCCTTCAACGTGCGCTCCTGGGCGAGCCGTTCGCGCCGCAGCACGTCGCCGACGACATCGCGCCACAGCGGCTCCCTGCGCGCGGGCGTCCGCGGGGTGCGGGACTGCTCGTCGGAGGCGGGCGGCGAGGCGTGCGGTCGCAGGGGGATGACGCGGGCTTCGTTCGGCGCATGAGTGCTCACCCCTTCAGCCTAGGGACGGCGGGCCCGGGGGGAAGGGCACGGCGTTCTGCCCTGGGTGAAGCCGACTCAGGGAAGCCGCCCCGGGAATCCGCCCCACGGAATCCGCCCCGGGGAAGCCGCCCGCCGGTGGGTGCTGCCCGCGGACCGCGGCGTCGGGGCCGGCACCGGGCACCTGTATGTTGATCACTCGCCGATTCCGTCGGCGTCCCGTCCCAGGGGGTTGACGCGCGGGTCCGGCACGACGTGGCGGCCGTCCCGCGCAGGGCGGGGCGCTGCCGCCGGGGAGCCGGGGAGAGGGGCCTCGGCCCGGGGTCGAACGGCAGCTCGTCATCCCAACGTTCTCGAAGGATCCCGTATGACCGTTCCCGTCCCGCCCGACAGCAGCCCGCCGCCCGCCGAGGAGCCGGCCGGCGCCGACCCGTGGGCGCCGCCGCTGATCCCGGGTCAGGGCGAGACTCCGCGCGGGGGCGAGGCCACCGCCCCCGCTCCCGCCACCGCGCCGCCCGTCACCGCGCCCGCCCCCGCCGGGGCCCCCGGCGTGCCGTACTGGCCGCCGTACCCGATGCCGATGCCCGCCCCGCAGCCCCGCAACGGCCTGGGCATCGCCGCCCTGGTGCTCGGCATCCTCGGTGTCGTCCTCGGCCTGGCCGTCATCCTGTTCTGGCTGTCCTGGCTGCCGGCCCTGCTCGCCGTCGTCTTCGGCGCCATCGGCCTGGGCTACGCGCGCAGGGGCGTGGCGACCAACCGGGCGATGGCCCTGGCGGGCGTGATCCTGGGCGTCACCGGCCTGCTGGTCTCGGTCGGCGCCGGGGTGTTCGTCGTGTCGCGGGTGCAGACGGTCAAGGAGGAGCGGCGGGCCGAGGCGGACGCCGAGCGCGCCCGCTCCGAGGCCGCGACCAAGGCCGCCCAGGAACGGGCGGCCAAGGAGAAGGCGCGGATCGAGGCCGAGCGCAAGCGGATCGAGGCCGAGAAGGAGAAGGAGGCCGCGGACGAGCGGGCCCGGCGCCTGTCGTTCGGCCAGTCCTACACGTACCCGGACGGGCTGAAGGTGACGATGGCCGCGCCGGAGCCGTACGTCCCGCGCGGGAGCGTGGGCGAGATCCCCAAGGACGCCAGGATCGTCCAGGTGAGGATCACCGTCGTCAACACCGGGTCCGCGGAGGTCTCGCTCTACGGGTCGGGGCTGCCCACCGTCAGGGACGCCAAGGGCGGCCTCGTCTTCACCCTGATCGACGGCAGCGGACGGATGAAGATCCTCACCAGGTCCCTGGCCCCGGGGGAGGAGGCCGACGGGCTGACCGCGTACGCCCTTCCGGCCGACGCGGCCGACCCGTTCTCCGTCAGGTTCGACCACGGCGCCGGGAGCGAGCACAAGAACGTCATCTGGACCGGCCCGCCCAGCTGACCAGGCCCCATCAGTCCCACCGGTACCGCCGGCACCACCAGCCCCACCGCCCGCTCCCCGCAAGCGATTTGACGACATATCAGGCAGATCACGAATCGGCAACCGAGGACCGGCCGTACCGCGATACCCCTGTGGCGGAGCGTCCGGCTCCCCTATCCTCCATCCGTCGCGGCGCACTCCCGCCGCGCCGGAGGACTTGGGGGCGCGGTGGTTCTGGACGGACGAGCGGCTGTGTTCAAGGCTGTCGTTCCCTCACTGGTCGGCCTCGAACTGGTGGGGCCCGACCCCGGGGACGGGGACCGGCTGCGCACCCCGGCCGGGACACCCCTGCTGGTCGAGTGCGCCGGCGGGCGCCTCACCGGCAAGACCACTCTCCTGAAGACCCTGGAGGACCGGTACGCGGAGCGCCTGCCCCAGGCGTACGCGGACCTCGGGCGCGCGGACTTCGGCCGGCCGGGCCTGGCCCTGCCCGCCGAGAACGAGGCCCCCCACCTGAGCAACGCCTCCCACACCTCGGACCTGCTCTTCCACCTGCGCTACGAGCTGAGCCGGCGGGCGAAGCGGTTCGGCGCGGGCGTGTCCTTCCCCCGGCTCACCCAGGGCCTGCTGGCGGTCACCAGCTGGCAGACCGTCGGGCTCGGCGAACTGGAGGCCGCCGGCCGGCGCCTGGAGAGCCTGCTGCGCGAGAGCCAGCCCGACGCCCAGGCGCGCCGGGACAAGGTGGCGGGCTGGATCAGACAGGTCGCCCCGAACCTCGGCACCGCGGCGGGACTGGGCCCCGGCGTCAACGAACTCGTCGCCTCGCTCGCCGACATCGTCGCCACCGAACTGCTCGGCGCCCGCGCCAACCAGAACGGCCTGCGCTGGTGGGCCGAACGGAGGGTCAGCGCCCAGGGCGAGGCGAACGTCCAGCTCTCCGAACTCGCCCGGGCCTTCCGCGGCAACCCGCACGACCGCGAGCGCGCCGAGCGCCACCTGATGGCCGCCCTCCTCGCCGACATCGACGACCACTACACCTGGCCGCGCCGGAAGAACCGGCTGCCGCGCCCGCTGCTGCTCCTGGACAACGCCCACACCCCGCTCGGCCGGCCGGTCCTGGACATGCTGACCGAGGTCTGGCACCAGGAGGACGTCCGGACGCGGCCCGGCGTGGTCGCCACCGTCCTGGCCCCGGAACCGGCCGCCCCCGAACCGGAGGACGTCCAGGCGACGACCCGCAACGCCGCCGGCCCGTTCTGGCGCGCGGACCGGCCGCGGACGCCGGACGGCTGGACCCTGCGGCTGCCCCTGGCCCAGCTCACCCTCGACGAGATCACGTGGATGTTCGGCACGGACCACCCGGGGCCGGACATCGCCCAGCTGATCCACCGCCTCAGCGCGGGACGGGCCGGGATCGCCCACGCCCTGGTCCAGGCCGGCCGACGGGCCGTGCGCCTCGGGCAGAGCCCCGACCCCCGCGCCCTGCTCGACCTGCCGGCCGACGACGAGCCCGACACCCGGGTGCACGAGCGGCTGCTGCGCCTGCTGGTCCCCGACGACACCGCCCGGGCCCGCCTGGCCCACTTCTCCCCGGCGCTCGACGAGGAGGCCGCCCAGGCGCTCGGTGCCGAACACCCGCCCGGCGACAACGACCTCCTGCGCGTCCAGACGACCGGACAGCTGCTGGTGCGCGACCGCTGGGGCGCCCGCCCGTGGCCGGTCACCGGAGTGCCGTTCGTCGGCGACCCCACCCTGCGCGCCCTGCTCGGCCACCACCTGGTCACCCTGCTCGGCGAGACCCCCGGGGCCGACCGGTGGCACGACCTCCACGAGACCCTCTGCGACCACCACGCCCCGCAGGACGCCGCCCCGCCCGACGAGCGCTTCCTGCACCACGCGCTCGCCGTCCTCGACACCGGCACCGTCGCCCGCGCCCTCCACCGGCGCCTGGCCGACCAGGACCCGGTCGGCTGGCTCACCGCCCTCAACCTGATCTGCGCCGCGCCGCACCCGCCCCGGAACCTGACCGCCCTCGCCGCACCGCCCGAGGACTGCCCGGCCTGCGGGAGCACCGACGCCCCCGTGCACCAGGCGATCGAGTCCCTCGTCCACGCGCTGTGGCGGCAGTCGCACCCGCTCGCACCACCCGACGAGCAGCTGATCGGCAGTGTCCGGCTCCAGCTGCTCACCCTGGCCCAGCATGCCGGGGCCGCCCACCAGGCGGTGTTCTTCCGGGCGTACGAGACCTGGCCGCAGCTCCTGCGGCGCTGGGTCCAGGCCCCCCACCTCCCGATCTGAGGAGACTCCCGACCATGAGCCTGCTGCCCTCCGGGCCCCTGAACCGCGCGCTGGCGGCCGCCGTGGCCGTCGCCGTCCTGGCCACCGGTGGCTACCTGGGATACGAGAAGTGGGTGGTCGACGACCCCTCCTGCGCCCCCGGCGTGGAACAGCGCGGAGACCGCAACGAGTGCATCGGCGTCACCGACGGCGCCTACGTCTTCACCGACGAGCTGAAGCAGGTCAGCGCCCGCATCAAGGCCGAGAACGACCGCGTGGCCGACAGCTCGCCCGTCACCGTCGCCCTGATGATCCCCATGACCTCCGCCGCGCCCGCCGAACGGCGCGAGCTGGTCGAACAGGTGCAGGGCGCCTACCTGGCCCAGCACTGGGCCAACGACGACCGGAACAAGGACAAGCGGCAGCCCCCGATCCGGCTGGTGCTGGCCAACCCCGGCCGCGGCTACCAGCAGTGGCGCGCCGTCGCCGACCAGCTCGCCCAGGCGGTGACCGACGACAAGCAGAACCTGCGGGCCGTCGCGGGCATCAACATCAGCATCGCCGAGACCGAACAGGCCGTGCGCTACCTCACCGCGGACAAGCACATCCCGGTCGTCGCCGGCCCCATGACCGCGGACGACATCAAGAACACCCCCGCCGACCCGCGCCGCTACCCGGGACTGGCGCGCATCGCCCCCGGCAACGCCGACCAGGCGGGCGCCCTCACCTCGTACGGGGCGGCCGTCAAGCCCGAAGAAGCCCTGGTGATCGAGGACACCCGCGACAACGACAACTACCTCTCCACCCTGCGCCAGACCTTCGAGAAGCTCACCAAGGGCGCCCCCAACGCCCCGGAGACCTACCAGTCGCCGCCCGACTTCAACGACGAGGGCAACCTCGCCAACGACTTCCACCAGATGGTGCCGAGCATCTGCACCTCCGCCGCCACCACCCTCTACTTCGCCGGCCGCCCGGTCCAACTGCGCCAGTTCCTCGTCGAACTGGGCAACCGCAAGTGCAACAAGCACTACACGGTCGTCACCGGCTCGCACGCCTCCACCCTGATGGTCGACGCGAAGTTCGCCGACAAGTGGGACGCCCTCACCGCCGGCGCCGGCATCACCGTGCGCTACACCGCCCTCGCCCACCCCGACACCTTCGGGGAGAAGAGCACCGAGGCCCCCGGCGGCTCCAAGGAAGCCTCGAAGGACCTGGCCGACCTCCTGGGCCAGCCCGACACCAAGGCACCCGACGCGATCGGCCCCGCCGACCTGCGCGACGGCCGCGTGATCATCACCTACGACTCCGTCTCCACCGCCATCGCGGGCATCCGCGACCGGACGGTCGGGGAGGTCAAGAAGCCCTCGACCGACGACGTCGTCCGGAGCTGGCTGCGGATGCACGGCGAGTACCGGGTCGACGGCGCGAGCGGCTGGATCTGCCTCGACCAGTACGGCAACGCCCACAACAAGGCCGTGCCCATCGTCCACCTCGACCCGGCGAGCAAGAACGCCGTCCTGGACACCCTCGCCTGGCCCCTCGGCCACGCCCCCGACGCCAACTGCGCGATCGGCAGCGACGGCTGAACCGCCCCACCCGCCGCCACCCGCCACCGCACGGCCTGCGCACCACGGCCCGCCCCCACCGGTAGCCTGCCCGCGTGGACCCCGCGACGCAGCCACCCGCGACCCAGGACCCCGCGACGGACCGGCCCGTGCTCTACGAACGGGCCGGCCACGTCGCACGCGTCACCCTGAACCGGCCCCACGTGCTCAACGCGATGGACCAGCGGATGCACGCCGAACTCGGCGCGGTCTGGGACGAGGTCGAACGCGACGACGCGGTACGGCTGGTCGTGCTGACCGGCGCGGGCGAACGCGCCTTCTCCGTCGGACAGGACCTCAAGGAACGGGCCCGGCTCGACCGCGAGGGAACCCCGCCGACGACCTTCGGTTCCAAGGGCCTGCCCGGATCGCCCCGCCTGACCGACCGCTTCTCCCTCTCCAAACCGGTCCTCGCCCGGGTCCGCGGCTACGCCCTCGGCGGCGGCTTCGAACTGGTCCTCGCCTGCGACCTGGTGATCGCCGCCC
Source organism: Kitasatospora sp. NPDC058444 (assembly GCF_042721415.1). Taxonomy (NCBI): domain Bacteria; kingdom Bacillati; phylum Actinomycetota; class Actinomycetes; order Kitasatosporales; family Streptomycetaceae; genus Kitasatospora; species Kitasatospora sp. NPDC058444. The sequence goes on from NZ_JBHXLL010000007.1 coordinate 230,957, forward strand.
ACAGCGCCGTCTTCGCCCTGCCCGAAGCCACCCTCGGCCTGGTCCCCGGCGCGGGCGGCGCCTTCCGACTGGCCCGCCAGATCCCGCTCAAGGCCGCCATGGGCTACCTGCTCACCGGGCACCGGATGACGGCGCACGAGGCACTGGCCCACGGACTGGTCAACGAGGTCGTCCCGGACGACCGGCTGGACGCGTGCGTCGAGCGGTGGACCACCGACCTGCTGCGCTGCGCACCCCTGTCCCAGCGCGCCCTCAAGGAAGCCGTGCTGCGCTCGGTGGACCTTCCCCTGGAGCGGGCGTTCACCACCCGCTACCGCTGGGAGCAGGTCCGCCGGGCCAGCGAGGACGCCAAGGAGGGGCCGCGCGCCTTCACCGAGGGACGCGAACCCGTGTGGCGCGGGCGCTGAACCGGCCGGGGGCCGGTCCGGCGCCCGCGCCGCCGGAGCCCGCTCAGCCGCCGCCCCCGCCGCTGCCGTCGCCGCTACCCCCGCCGCTGCCGTCGCCCTCGCCGCCGTCGCCGAAGGCCGACTCGAACTCGTCGATGTCCTCCTGCCCCAGCGAGATCAGCGAGAAGTCCGACGGGGTGTGACCGCCGGGCCCCTCGGCGGCGTGCCGCACCAGGCCCTCCAGCACCGCCCGCCAGCGCCCGGCGAGGTCGCCCAGCTCCGCCTCGGTGAGCAGCCCGCCCGGCGACTCCAGGACGAAGCCCAGCTCGGGCCCCTCGGGCAGGTCCCGCGCCGAACCGTTGATCTCCAGCACGTGCCGCAGCGGCATCGACGGGTCCACCCCGCCGTCGGGCACCGGGCGCTCACCCGCCGGCGTCCACGCCCGCGCCCGCGCGTCCGCCCCGGCCGGCGCCCCGCCGACACCGGGGAGCTCCGCCTCCCCGCCGGCCCCGCCGGACGCACCGAACCGCCCCAGGTAGTTGAACCCGATCTGCGGCCGCGCCAGCGGCTCCAGCACCGCGCGCGTGGCCGGGTTCAGATACCTCAGCAGCCCGTACCCCAGGCCGTCGCCCGGCGCCTGCCGCAGCTGCTCCTTGACCCGCTTGATCAGCCGCGCCGCGTCCGGCCCGCCCGCCCGGACCTCGGCCGTGTCCACCGGACCGGGCTCCAGCCACACCGGATGGACGGCGGTGAACCAGCCGACGGTCCGCGTCAGGTCCATGTCCTCGGCCAGCGGCACCCGCCCGTGCGCCTCCCGGTCGATCAGGAACCCCTCCGGGACCGGCCCGCCGCGCGCCCGCAGCCACTCGTCGAGCGCCGCCGTCAGCCCGGACAGCAGCACGTCGTCGACCCCCGCGTGGTAGGCGGCCGGCAGGGCCGCCAGCAGCGAACCCGCCATCGGCGCCGCGACGGTCAGCTCGGCGCGCGACACCCCGCCCCCCACGGTGTCGGTCCGCGGATCCAGCGCCCGCCCGGCGATCGGCGGCTCGACCCGGTCGAGCATCCGCCGCCAGGCGGGCAGCTCGTCCACCGTCCGCTGCGCCCTGGCCCGCTCCGCCAGGGCGCCCGCCCAGCGCCGGAACGAGGTCGGCTCGGGGGCGAGGGCCGCCCGCGCCGCGTCCGCGCCCCCGGAGTCCAGGGCCGCGTCCGCGAGCGCCAGATCGGGCATCAGCACCCGCCAGGAGACCCCGTCGATCACCAGGTGGTGGGCCGTCAGCAGCACCAGGGCGTCCTGGGCGGCGCCGCGGTCGACGAGCACGGCCCGCAGCATCACGCCGTCGCGCGGCGCGAGCGCGGCCTGGGCGGCCGCGGCCTGCTCGTCCAGCAGCGCCTCCAGCCGCGCCCCGTCGAGGCCCACCGCCTCCACCCGGGTCACGAGGCCGGCCGCGGCGGGGGCCGCGCCGGGCTCGGGGACCACCAGCCGCCCCTCGGCCTCCTCCAGCCGCGCCCGCAGCACCTCGTGCCGGTCGGCGACGGCCCGCAGCACGGCGGCCAGCCGCTCGGGCGTCAGACCGGGCGGCGCGGTCAGCACCATCGACTGGCTGCCCGCGCGCGCCGCCGAACCCGTACGGGCCGCGATCTCGCGCATCACCGGGGTCAGCGGCACCGGCCCCCAGGGGACGTCCCCGGCGCCCGCCGCCCGCTCGGCGTCGACCGACTCGGCCACCCGCGCGAGCTCCGCGGGCGTGCGCAGCTCGAAGACCTGGCGCGGCGTGATCGCCAGCCCGGCCTTGCGGGCCCGCCCCGCCAGCAGCATCGAGGTGATCGAGTCGCCGCCGAGGCCGAAGAACGAGTCCTCCGCCCCCACCCGTTCCAGGTTCAGCACCTCGGCGAACAGCCGGCACAGCAGCTCCTCGGCGTCGGTGGCCGCGGCGCGCCCCGCCGCCAGGCCGGAGAAGACCGGCCGCGGCAGGGCGGCCCGGTCGACCTTGCCGTTCACCGTCACCGGCAGCGACTCCAGCACCGTCACCGAGGCCGGGACCATGTAGTCGGGCAGCCTCCCGGCGAGGTACTCCACCAGCGCCCCCGGCTCGGGCGAGGCCTGCCCGCCGCCGGCCGGCACCACGTACCCGGCCAGCCGCTTGCGGCCGTCCGCGTCCTCGACCGCGACCACCAGCGCCTGCGCGACGTCCGGGTGCGCGGCGAGCACGGCCTCGATCTCGGCCGGCTCGACGCGGAACCCGCGGATCTTGAGCTGCTTGTCGGCGCGGCCGAGGAAGAGCAGCCGCCCGTCCCGGGTCCACTGCGCCAGGTCGCCGGTGCGGTACATCCGCGCGCCCGCCGGCTCGCCCTCGGCGGGGAAGGGGCAGGCGACGAAACGCTCCGCGGTGAGCGCGGCGCGCCCGAGGTAGCCGCGCGCCAGCCCTGCCCCGGCGAGGTAGAGCTCGCCCGTCATGCCGACCGGCACGGGCCGCAGGAACGCGTCCAGGACGAACGCCCTGGTGTTGTCCATCGGCAGGCCCAGCGGCACCACGTCGGGCACCGCGTCCGGGTCGGTGAAGGGCAGCTGGGTGGCGAAGGCGGTGGACTCGGTCGGGCCGTAGGTGGTGCGCACCACCAGGCCCGGGTGCGAGCGCAGCAGCGTGCGTACGGCGTGCGCGGAGACGACGTCACCGCCGGTGGAGACCTCGCGCACCCCGGCGAAGATGTGCGGGGCCTGCTCCGCGAGCACCCGGAAGTGCCCCGCCGTGGCGTGCACGCTGGTCACCTTCTGGTCCGCGATCAGCCGGCCGCGCTCGACCGTGTCGATGTCCCCGGGGGGCACCAGCACCAGCCGGCCGCCGTGCAGCAGCGTCGTCCAGATCTCGTAGGTGGAGGCGTCGAAGGCGTGGTTGGCCTGCACCAGCACCCGTTCGAGGGTCTCGGCCGACCAGCACCCGTCCAGGCAGAACGCCAGGACGCTGCCGTACGTCACCGCGACGCCCTTGGGCAGGCCGGTGGAGCCCGAGGTGTAGACGACGTACATGAGGTTCTCCGGCCGCACCGGCACCGCCGGGAAGGCCGCGCCGTCGCCGTTCCCGGAGACGCCCTGACCGGCGGGGTCGGGGTCGGCGGGGTCCGGTTCCAGGGGGAGCACCTCGGCGCCCTCGAACAGCGCGGCGTCGGCCAGGCCCCGCCGGGCGTTCGGCCCGTCGACCAGCACGACGGACGCACCCGCCTGCGCCGCCACCGCGGCGAGCCGGGCGGCCGGGTGCCGGCCGTCCAGCGGCAGGTACGCCGCACCGGCCTTCACCACCGCCAGCAGCGCCGTGATCAGCTCGGGCGACCGCTCGGCCACCACGCCCACCAGCGTCTCCGGGCGCACCCCGAGCGCCGCCAGCCGGCGCGCCAGCCGGTTCGCCCGCCGGTCCAGCCCGGCGTACGTCAGCTCGGTGTCCCCGGACACCACCGCCACCGCCCCGGGGGTGCGGCGCACCTGCCGCTCGAAGAGCCCGGCGAGCGTCGCGTCGGGCAGTTCGCGGCGGGTGCGGTACCCGGAGCCGTCCAGCTCGCGCCGCTCCTCGCCGGTCAGCACCTCCAGCCGGCCCAGCGGCACGTCCGGGTCGTCCGCGACCTGGCGCAGCACCAGGAGCATCCGGTCGACGAGGCCGCGGGCGGTGGGCTCGTCGAACAGGTCGGGCCGGTAGTCCAGCCGGACCTCGATGTCGTCGGTCGGCGTGACCACGATCGTCAGCGGGTAGTGGGCGGCCTCCTCGCCGCCGCCGGCCGAGACCCGGATGCCGGCCGGGCCCCGCAGGCCGATCCCGCCGCCCGGCGCACCCGGCGGCTCCCGCCCGTCGCCCGGCCCTCGCCCGTCGCCCGGCCCCGGCCCGTCGCCCGGCCCCGGAGGCATCCCGCCGCCCGGCTCCCGCAGCGGGCCGCCGGCCTGCCGCCCGCTGCGCAGCGCCGTGCCGCCCAGGCCCTCGCCCGGGGGCGAGCCGTCGGCGGGCCGCGGCGCCCGGCCCGGCCCGCCGGGCCGCGACGGCCCGGCCGAGGGGGCCGCCATCGGCCCGCGCGGATAGTTCTGGAAGACCATCAGGGTGTCGAAGACCGCGCCGGGCCCGCCGGCGCGCTGGATCTCCGGCAGGCTCAGCTGCTGGTGGTCCAGCAGGGCGGTCTGCTGGTCCTGCAGCGCCGCCATGGCCCGGCGGAAGGGCAGCGTCGGGTCCAGCCGCACCCGTACCGGCACGGTGTTGATGAACAGCCCGACCATCCGGTCCGCCTGCGGCACCTCGGCCGGCCGGCCGGAGACGGTCGCGCCGAAGACGGTGTCCAGCCGGCCGGACAGCTTGCCCACCAGCAGCGCCCAGGCGACCTGGAAGACCCGGTTGAAGGTGACCCCGGCGGAGCGCGCCGTCTCCCGCAGCCGCTCGGCGAGGTCGTCGCCGATCCGCTCGACCACGTGCCGCAGCATCACCGGCGGGCCGCCGCGGTCGGCCGGGCCCACCAGGGTGGGCTCCTCCGTCCCGGCCAGCACCGCCCGCCACGCCTCGCGCGAGGCGTCGGCGTCCCGGCGCACCAGCCAGGCGAGGTAGTCGCGGTACTGCGGCACCTTCGGCAGCACCGAGGCGTCGCCGCCGCTGCCGTAGACCTCCCACAGCTCGCCGAACAGGATCGGCAGCGACCAGCCGTCCATCAGGATGTGGTGCATCGTCACCACCATCCGGTGCCGGCCGGGGCCCGCGCGCAGCAGCAGCACCCGCAGCAGCGGCGGCATGCCGAGGTCGAAGCGCCGCGCGTCGACCTCGGCCAGGCGCGCGGCCTCCCGCTCGGCCTCCTCCCCGCCCAGGGCGCCGAGGTCGGCGTACGTCCACGGGATCCGCACGCCCCTGGCGATCACCTGGACGGTGTCGCCGGCCGCGCGGGAGCGGAAGGCGGCGCGCAGGCTCGCGTGCCGGTCCAGCATCGCCTGCCAGGACGCCTCCAGGACCCCGGGGTCCAGGTCCCCTTCGAGGTTGAGGATCCGCTGCCCCACGTACACGTCCCGGGGCGCGTCCTGGTCGTACGAGGCGTGGAACAGCAGTCCCTCCTGCAGCGGGGAAAGCGGCCACACGTCCTCGACCGTCAACTGGCTCATCATGCTCTCCGTTCGGGTCGGCCGGGCTCGGGCGCCGTCTCGGGCGGCGGCAGCCGGCGCAGGGGCCCTCCGCCGCGCGGCAGCGGGGGCAGGTCGCCGTAGCCGTTCGCCGGGTGCTGCTCGGCTTCCGGGCGCGGCGCGGGCGGTTTGGCGAACTGGGTCCGGTAGAGCTCCGCGTACAGGCCGCCGGCGTCCACCAGGTCGGGGTGCCGGCCGCGTTCGACCACGCGCCCGCCCCGGACCACGAGGATCTGGTCGGCCTCGCGGACGGTGGACAGGCGGTGCGCGATCACCAGGGCGGTGCGCCCGGCCAGGGCGGTCCACAGCGCCTTCTGCAGGGCCGCCTCGGACTCGGAGTCCAGGTGGGCGGTGGCCTCGTCGAGCACGACCACGGACGGCTTCTTGAGCAGCAGCCGGGCGATCGACAGGCGCTGCTTCTCGCCGCCGGAGAAGCGGTAGCCGCGGTCGCCCACGACGGTGTCCAGGCCGTCGGGCAGCGCGGAGACCAGGTCCCAGACCTGCGCGGCCCGGCAGGCCTCGACGAGCTGCGCCTCGGTGGCGTCCGGCTCGGCGTAGAGCAGGTTGGCGCGGATGGTGTCGTGGAACATGTGCGCGTCCTGGGTCACCATGCCGACGGTGTCGTGCAGCGAGGCCAGGGACAGCTCGCGCACGTCGTGGCCGCCGATCCGCACGGTGCCGGAGGTGGGCTCGTAGAGCCGCGCGACCAGCTGGCTGATCGTGGTCTTGCCGGCGCCGGAGGGCCCGACGAGCGCGGTCAGCCGGCCCGCCGGGGCGCGGAAGCTCACCCCGCGCAGCGCCGTGGCGTCGCCGGGGCGTTCCGGGGCCGGCAGCGACAGCGTCTCCAGCGAGGCGAGGGAGACGTCCTTGGCCGTGGGGTAGCGGAAGGAGACGTCCTCGAACTCGACCTCCGGGGCCGGGGCCCCGGCGGGCAGCACGAGGGGGTCGGGCCGTTCCACGATCAGCGGCTTCAGGTCCAGCACCTCGAACAGCCGGTCGAAGGAGACCAGGGCGGTCAGGTAGTTCGACTGGAGGTTGGAGAGCTGGTTGATCGGGCCGAAGAGCCGGGCCAGCAGGGTGGCCAGGGCCACCAGCGAGCCGATCTGGATGGCCCCGTCGATCACCAGCTCGCCGCCGACGCCGTAGACCACCGCGGTGGCCAGCGACGCCAGCAGCGTCACCGTCACCAGCAGCATCCGCGAGTAGACGGAGGTGACCACGCCGACGTCCCGCACCCGCGCCGCGGTGCCGGCGAAGCGCCGGGCCTCGCCGGCGGGCCGGCCGTACAGCTTGACCAGCAGCGCGCCGGCCACGTTGAAGCGCTCCTGCATGAACGAGCCGAGTTCGGCGTCCAGTTGCATCGACGTGCGCAGGTTGCGCTGGAGCCGGCGCCCGACGACGCGGCCGGGCAGCACGAACAGGGGCACCGTGACGAGCACGACCAGGCCCACGACCCAGGACAGGAAGAAGATCGTGGCGAGCACCAGGCCCAGCACCACCAGGCTGGAGAGCACGTTGGACAGCAGCACGGTCACCGCCTGCTGGGCCTCCATCACGTCGGTGTTGAGCCGGCTCACCAGCGAACCGGTCTGCGTGCGGGTGAAGAACGCCAGCGGCTGGCGCTGCACGTGCCGGAAGACCTCGGTGCGCAGGTCGTAGACGAGGCCCTCGCCGATGCGCGCCGAACTGCGGCTGACCCGGAAGCCCACCAGCGCCTGCAGCAGCGCCAGGACCGCCACCGCGGCGGCGGCGCCCGCCACCACGCCCCGGTCGTGGGGCACGATGCCGTGGTCGATGAGCACCTTGAACAGCAGCGGCGTGGAGACGGTGATGACGGCGTCGACCACGGTCAGGCTCAGCAGCGCGACGATCTGCCGGCGGTAGGGCCGCAGGTAGGGCCGGATCCGCCGGGCGGTGCCGGGCCTGACCCGGCCCCGGGCCGGGTCCGCCCCGTCGCCGCCGGTGGCCCGTACCGTGATCAGCGGGCCCGGGCCGGCCATCATGGCGCGGCGACCTCCTTGCCGTTCGCGGGCATGGCCTCACCCGGCGGCCGCTGGTCGCTCCAGGCCCGGTCGACGTACTCCAGGCACTCGTCGCGCGAGCCCTGGCCGTAGGCGATCCGCCACCCGGGCGGCACCTGCGCGAACGCCGGCCACAGCGAGTACTGGCCCAGCGGGTTGACCAGGGCGAGGTAGGAGGCGTCCGGGTCGTCGAAGGGGCTGGTCATCTCACATCTCCTCGTTCGTCCGGGGCCGCCCGCCGGGCGGCGGGCGAGGTCCCGGCACAGTGGTCGCGGCAGGTCTCAGCCGGGCGGCCGGGCCGTGAAGCGGCCCGCCTTGCCGAGCACGTCCGCCGCGTGGACGCGCAGCGCCTGCTGGACGGCGAACTCCGCCATGTAGGCGCGGAAGCCGTCCGCGGGCTCCAGGGCGAGGTTCACCATCCGCCGGTTGGCGGTGACGGCCGGATCGCGCAGCAGCTCCACGGCGTGCTCCACGGCCCCGTCGAGCTCCGCCGGGTCGACGACCCGGTCGACGAGCGTGCGGGCCTCGGGCTCGTTCGCGCGCACCCGCCGCCCGCCGAGGACGATCTGCCGGGCCAGCCGCGGGCCCGTCACCGCCGGCAGCCGGAAGTCCGCCGCGCCCGGGACGATCCCCTCCTGCGCGGCCGGCAGGCTCAGATAGGCGTCGGAGGCGGCCAGCACGTGGTCCACCGCGAGCAGCAGCTGCATGCCGCCGCCGATCGCGAAGCCGTCCACCGCGGCCACCCACGGCATGTCGGTGAGCGGGTAGCGCCAGGACGGCTCGTCCGTGCGCAGCCCGAGCAGCAGCTTCCTGAGGTAGCCGAGCTCGCGGCGCAGCAGGAAGCCGACGAGCGTGATCTCGCCCGCGTGCAGGCGCTTGAGGTTGATCCCGGCGCTGAACACCCGCCGGCCCGCGTAGCGCGGGTGGGTCATCTCGCCGCCCCGGATCAGCCCGATCTCGCACCGCTCGTCCAGCAGGGCGAGGTCGACCGCCGTCTCCATGTCGTCGACCTGCTGCTCGTCCTCGGCGTTGAGGCGGTCCCCGGCGCACATGGTGATCCGGGCCACCCCCGCGCGCCGCTCCAGCAGCGTGCTGTCCATCCGCACCACCCCGGTGGCCCGGAACCGCCCGAGCAGGCCGAGCGCGCGCCCGGTGGGCCACAGCATGGAGTCCATCAGGTGGCGTCCGGCGGCCGGGCAGCGCAGCAGGCCGCGCAGCAGGACGCCCACGTCGATCTCGTAGCCCAGGCGCTGTACGACCGGCACGGCCCGCTCCGCCCGCAGCTGCGCGGGCGTGGGCACCAGGCGGGGCACGGCGAGGGCGGCGTCCTCCACCAGGGCCGCCAGCCGCGGGCGCAGCGTGCGGCCCCGGGTGAGCCGGTCGTACAGCGCCTCGGCGTGGCACTCCAGGAAGGCGGTGCGCTGCGCGCGGCCGGCCTCCAGCGCCCGCTCGGTGGCAGGGTTCGGCCCGTCGGGGCGCGGTCCGGGCTCGGGGAACGGCGGCAGCAGCCGGGCCGCCCGCTCGAACCCGTCCGCGGCGCGTTCCCGCACGGGGGCGGGCGCCTGCCCGTTCGCGGTGCTCACGCCGTCACCCCGTCCGCGTCCCGGGTGCGCCGCAGCGAGCGGTCGCAGGCGGCCAGGTGCGTGCCGAGCGCGTCCTCGAAGCTCATCCACTGGGCGTCGAAGGCCAGTTGGCGGCGGATCGCGAGTTCGGGGCCGGACAGCCGGCGCAGCAGCCGGGCCGCGGCCGCCAGGGTGCGCCCGGGGTCCCGGCTCACCCGGTCCACCAGGCCCCGCTCCAGCGCCTCGCGGGCGGTGATCGGCACCCCGAAGAGCACCGTGCGGCGCGCCGCGGCCAGCCCGAGCTGCTGGACCAGCCGGAAGCCGGCCATGCCCGGCCAGGTCGCCTGCCCGTGGAAGGCCAGGAGCAGCCGCAGGTCCGGCGCCGCCACCCGCACGTCGGCCGCGAGCAGCAGGTCCAGCGCCGCGCCGCCGCACTCCCCGCTCGCCGCCGCCAGCGTGGGCAGCCGCAGCCGTTCGAAGCGCCGTACGGCCCGCTCCCACTTGGTCACGGTCGCCACGTCGGCCGGCTTGGCCACCGCCTCGCCGGTCGGGGCGCCGCGGACGTACAGGGTCGCGAAGTCGGCTCCGGCGGACTCCGCCTCGTCGCACAGCGCCGAGACGGCGGCGGTCAGCTCGGCCGAGATCTCCCGGCCGCCGTCCACGTGCAGCACGGGGCCTTCGGGCAGGGCGTTGACGGGCATGTGCGGTCTCCCTCGCGTCGGTTCACCACTGGATGAGCGCGGATTCGATCGTCGAGCCCGGCCCCATGGTCATCAGCACGCCGTAGTCGCCGTCGCGGACCACGCCCTCCTGCAGGAGCCGGTCGTAGGAGAAGAGGAACGAGCCGCTGGAGACGTTGCCGAAGTCCCGCAGCACGGTGATGGTGTGGCGCAGGTCGTGGCGGGTCAGCCCCAGGTTGACGGCGACCGCGTCGATGACCTTCTTACCGCCGGAGTGCACCAGCCAGTGCGCCACGTCGTCGCGGCGCAGCGGGGTGTCGGCCAGCAGCCGGTCGATGACGCCCTCCACGTGCGCGCCGACCAGGTACGGGATCTGCGGGTCCAGGAAGAAACTGAAGCGGTCCTGGTCGCGGTCCCAGTCGTAGCGCATCGCGTCGATCGCGTCGACGATCGTGACGCTCGCCGTCCTCAGGATCCGCGGACCCTCCGGGCGGCGGCCGGAGCCCTCCTCCTCGGCCCCCGCGCCGTCCGGCGGGTCGGACATCACCGCCACCGCCGCCGCGCCGTCGCCGAAGAGGCTGTTGACCACGGCCGTCCGCATCGTGGAGTCCATCGTGTACGCGGCCGAGCAGGCCTCCGAGCAGACCATCACGGCCAGCCGGCCCGGATGCGCCGCCGCCCAGTTGCCCACCACGGCCAGCGCGTTGAGCCCCGCGTTGCAGCCCATGCCGACGATGTCGGCCCGCGCCGTGTGCCAGTCCATGCCGAGTTCGCGGATCATCAGCGCGCTCAGGCCCGGGGTGAGGAAACCGGTCGAGGTCACGCAGCACAGGTACGCCACCTCCGACAGGTCGGCCCCGATCCGCTTGAGGCACACGGACAGCGCGTCCGAGCCCATGCTCACGGCCCACGCCTTGTGCTTGTCCAGCAGGTCCCCCTGGGACTCCCGCAGCCTGGTGCCGTCGGGCCCCGCCGGGGGCAGCACCAGCGAACGCTGCCGGATGGAACCCAGCAGGAAGACGGAGCGCACCTTGCGGTCGGTGATCCCGAACAGGTCGAGCAGCTCCTCCTGCGAATAGTGCTCGGGTGGCACCGCGGTGCCCACGCTCAGGATGCGCGGGGCCGTGGTGACCAGTGCTCGGTCCAGGGCCGCGGTCATGATGCGTCACTCTCCGTTCCGGTGCCGGGCACGCCGCCGCTGTTCCCGCCGCCGCGCGTCCCCCTGCCGTGCGTCCCCCTGCCACGCGTCTCGCCGCTGAGCGCCTCCACAAACCGCGCGAGCCGCTCGACACCCTCCGTCACCTGCCCGGGCGTCAGATAGCTGATCGAGAGCCGGATGTCCTGCTCGCCCCCGCCGTACGGATGGAAGAACTCCATCGGCGTCCAGATCACCCCGAACTCGCGGGCCGAACGCTCCAGCGCCTCGGTGCCGGTACGGAAACCGGTGCGCAGCGTCAGGAAGAATCCGCCCTCCGGACGGTTCCACCCCACCCCCAGCTCCCGGCGCCGCCCCTCCGGCAGCCACCGCTCCAACTGCGCGAGCGTCGCGGCCATGCTGCGGCGGTAGTGCTCGGCGGCCCGGGCGTTCAGCACGGAGAGCCGGCCGTCCACACCCAGCAGCGCACCCGCCGCGACCGCCTGGCTGAGCGAGGACGTGTTCACCGTGACCATGCTCTTCACCTTCGCCAGGTCCCGCGCCAGCGGCCGCACGCCCCCGCGCCCGTCCCGCACCTCCTGGTCGGCCACGACGTAGCCGATCCGCGCGCCGGGGAACAGCGTCTTGGAGAAGGTGCCGAGCTGCACGACGCACCCCGACCCGTCCAGCGCCTTGAGCATCGGACACCGCGGCCCCGGACCGCTCAACCGGTAGGGACTGTCCTCCAGGACCAGCAGCCCCCGGCGCTCGGCCAGCTCCAGCAGCGCCCTACGCGTCGCCAGGTCCAGCGTGGACCCGGTCGGATTGGCGTGGTCCGGCACCACGTACACGGCCCGTGGCCGCCGGCCCGCCGCGCGCTGCGCCCGCACCGCCGCCTCCACGTCGGCCACCACCAGCCGCCCGTCACGCTCCGGCACCGCCACCACCGGGATGTCCAGCAGCCGCGCGGCCCCGATGATCCCGACATAGCAGGGAGTCACGAGCAGCAGCACGTCCTCCGGCGTCGCGAACAGCACCCGCAGCGCCAGGAACATCGCCTCCTGCGCACCGACCGTCACCACGATCGACTCGGGCGCGACCTCCAGCCCCTCGTCCTGCCGCAGCGAGTACGCGATCAGCTCCCGGATCCGCCCCGCGGCCGGCCCGTACTGGTAGAAGGCGCCGCGCACTTCGGCCGGCCCCGCGCCCCGGCTCTCCAGGTACTTCGCGTACCGGCGCAGGTGGGCGTGGATCTCCTCGACCTCGAAGAAGCCGTCATAGGGGCGCCCCGGCGCGAAGGACACCGCGTCCGGGTAGCTGAACGTGATCTCGTTCAGGAAGTTCATCCGGTCGAGAACCGGGTCCTCGATGCTCGAGTGCAGTGTGGTCGAATCGAGCACCATGGTGCCCGCCTTTCCGTGGACGAGCCGCGGTGGGGCAGTCCGTCGGGACGCGGATGCCAGGGCTCGCGTGAAGGACGCGCGGCAGAGCGGCGATGCCACGGCGTCCCGCCGGCGGTTCGCCGGTGGCGTCCTCCCGCGTTCGAACATCGGCCGTTTTCGACGTCAAGCTCATGGCGGCCCCTCGGACCGGCCCACGGCTCCAGTCCCCGGCGGCGTCACCGCGGGCGCACCATCGGCGGTACGGGTGCGGCGGCACGCGAAAAGGCCCGTCGAAGGCACCGCCGCCGAGTGCGACGCGAGGATGTGACGCGGGGGTGCGGAGCATCCCAGCACGCCCTGTCGCCGCTTCGCACCGGCCACGGATATCAAACGGATACCTGGAGCACAGGGCCCTGTCTGCTGTTTGTCCTCGTTCCAGTACGCGCCTTCGTCAAGAGACTGTCAAGTGCCGAGGGTTTCCGTCCCGTCACGGTCTGCTACCACCGGCTCGGGGGCTGCGTCGAGCCGTCGGGTGCGACGGCGGCGGCGCCCGGTCCGGTGGCGTTCGGCGGCGGCATCACCGCGCCGTCCGCCGCGCCGCCCCCGCACCGCCTCCCGCACCGCCTCCCGCACCGTCCGCCGCCCCCTGTCCGGTCGCTGTCCGTCACCCTGACGTGGTCTCAACCACTGGAGAAAAAGCCCAGCTTGGCGCCGGACCGCCCCTGCGGGCTTGACGGAACTTGCCAACCGGGCGCCTCACACGCACCAGCCATTGACCCGGGCATGACGCCGTGTGAGGGTTCGGGCACCCGAGCGCGGACGGCCCGCCGCGGCCGTCCCCCGACACGGCCCCGCGGTGCGCCACCAGCCCTGCCGTCCGCGGACGGGGACCCCCACATGCGAGGAGCCTCGATGCAACGCAGGATTTCCGCAGGCAGGTTGCTGACCACGGCGACCACCCTGACCGTGCTGGCCGGCATGATCGCCGCCGCCGCGGGCCCGGCCACCGCCGCGCCCACCCCCTCCCCGACACCGGCACCCAGCGCCCTGGCCGCCGCCGTCAACGCCGCCGACGCCGCCGTCACGGCCGGCCTGGACGCCCTGGCCAAGGGCGCCGACGAGACGTACGAGCGCAAGGCCGTCACGCCCTGGGTCGGCGGCCTCTACTCGGTGGCCTACGAGCGCAGCTACCGCGGGCTGCCCGTGGTCGGCGGCGACGCGGTCGTCCTCGCCGACTCCCAGGGCAAGGTCCGCGCCCTCCAGTCCGCCACCACCGGCCCCCTCGGCGCCTCCACCACGGCGCGGATCAGCGCCGTCCAGGCGGAGAGGACCGCGCGCACCAAGCTGGCCTCCGTGGACTCGGTCGAGTCGCACCGCCTGGTCGTGCGGGTCAAGGACGGCAGCAGCCGCCTGTCCTGGGAGACCGTCCTGGCCGGCCACAAGGGCGCCGCCCCCAGCCGCCTGCACGTGTTCGTCGACGCCACCGACGGCGAGGTCGTGGACAGCTACGACGACGTCCACGCGGGCACCCTGAACAGCGAGTGGAACGGGCCCTCACCGACGATCAGTACCACCAACTCCGGTGGCTCGTACTCGCTGCGCGACCCGAACCGTCCGGGCCTGTCGTGTTCCGACTACAGCACCGGGCAGGTGTTCTCGAAGTCGAGCGACTCCTGGGGCACCGGCAGCGCCTCCGGCAAGGAGACCGGCTGCGGGGACGCGATGTTCGCGGCCCAGAAGGAATGGGACATGCTCCGCGACTGGCTGGGTCGCAACGGCCACAACGGCAACGGCGGCAGCTGGCCGGTCAAGGTCGGGCTCAGCGACGTCAACGCCTACTGGGACGGCAGCACGATATCCATCGGCCACAGCCAGGCCAACAAGTGGATCGCCTCGATCGACGTGGTGGGCCACGAGTTCGGGCACGGCCTCGACCAGTACACCCCCGGCGGCGCCAACAACGAGTCCGGCCTGGGCGAGGCCACCGGCGACATCATGGGCGCCCTGACCGAGGCCTACGCCAACGAGCCCGCCCCGTACGACTCCCCGGACTACACCGTCGGCGAGATGATCAACCTGGTCGGCAACGGCCCGATCCGCAACATGTACAACCCGTCGCTGGTGAGCAACAACCCCAACTGCTACTCGGCGTCGATCCCGCAGACCGAGGAGCACGCGGCGGCCGGCCCGCTGAACCACTGGTTCTACCTGCTCGCCGAGGGCTCCAACCCCGGCGGCGGCAAGCCCACCAGCCCCACCTGCAACAACTCCTCCGTCACCGGCATCGGCATCAAGGACGCCGGCCGGGTCTTCTACGGCGGCATGCTGCTGAAGACCAGCGGCATGACCTACAAGCGCTACCGCACCGCCACCCTGACCGCCGCCAAGAGCCTCGACGCGACCTGCACCTTCTTCAACCGAGCCAAGGCCGCCTGGGACGCCGTCAGCGTCCCCGCCCAGAGCGGCGACCCCACCTGCACCAACAACGGCGGCAACGACTTCTCGCTCAACCTCGGCCCGGCCTCCGGCTCCGTCCAGCCCGGCGCCTCCACCACGGCCACGGTCGGCACCGCCGTCACCTCCGGCACCGCCCAGACCGTCGCCCTCACCGCCTCCGGCCTGCCGTCCGGCGTCACCGCGAGCTTCAACCCCTCCTCCGTGCAGGCCGGTTCCTCCGCCACCCTGACCCTGACCGCCTCCTCCAGCGCGGCGAACGGGACCTACCAGATCACCGTCACCGGCACCGCCGGCGCCACCACCCACACCGCCCAGTACAGCCTCACCGTCGGAAGCGGCACCCCCAACCCCGGCGGCACCTGGTCCGCCGGCACCACCTACCAGGCCGGCGACGTCGTGACCTACAACGGCGTCAGCTACCGCTGCCTCCAGGGCCACACCGCCCAGGTCGGCTGGGAGCCGCCGAACGTCCCGGCGCTCTGGCAGGCCGTGTGACCGGCCCGCACTGACGCCCACCGAACCGCTGCGCCGCGGCCCGTCGAGGGGGACGGACCGCGGCGCAGCCGCGCGCGCCGACGCGGCGGGGGGCGGCCCGCCGGCCGGGCCGCCCCCCGCGGCGGGTGCGGTGCAGACGGCTCCCCGGCCTACCGCCCGAGCGCGGCCTGCGCGATGACGGCCCGCAGGCGGGACTGGACGGCCTCGGCGGCCTCCCGGGTGACCGGATCCTCGCTCTCCAGCTGCGGGGCGATCAGCTCGGCGGCGGCCACCAGGAGCGGCAGCGGCACCTCCACCGTGCGCAGATGGAGGAGCTGGGAGGCCGCCCGCTCGCCGGGCGTGGCCGGTGCGGGGGCGACGGGGATCAGGGCGGTGAGGCCCCGGGGGAGCGGCTGAGTGTTGGTCACCCGGCCCATTCTCCCGTGCGGACCCGGGGGCGGCCTACGGCCGGTGGCGCTCCCGGCGGACCGCGTTCACCGGGGCCCCGGGACGGGCACCCGCCGCCCGGGACCGGCGTCCGACGGCTCCCCGCCCGCGGGTGGTCCCGGGCGGGTGGCGAAGACCCAGCGGTTGGCCGCCAGGGCGTCGTCCGGCTCCGGCCTCGGGCCGCGGCCGTGGACGGCGGTGAAGTCGTACGGGCTGCGCACGGTCACCGTCCAGCCCCGGCGGGCTAGTCGGGCGGCGGAGTCGGGGCGGGGGTCGGTGTCGAAGAGGGCGCGCAGGTCGATGCCGAGGCGCCGGCGGGCCGCGACGTACACGGGGGAGTTCCGGACCGCCGCCGGCTCGCCGGCCACGTCCTTGAGTTCGTAGGCGAGGGTGCTGCCGGGCGCGCTGAGCCGGTGCACGGTGGCCATCAGGCGCCGTTCGGCCTCGGCGGGGAGGTAGAGCAGCAGCCCTTCGGCGAGCCACGCGGTCGGCGCCGCCGGGTCGAAGCCGTCCGCCAGCAGCGGCCGGGCCCAGTCCTCGCGCAGGTCGGCGGCCAGCGGGCGGCGCTCGGCGGCGGGAGCCGCGCCGGCCGCGTCGAGGACCGCCCGTTTGAAGGCCAGCACCCGCTCGGTGTCGATCTCGTGGAGGACGCAGCCGGGCGGCCAGTCGAGCCGGTAGGCCCGGGAGTCCAGGCCCGCGCCCAGCAGGACGACCTGGCGGGTGCCGGCCCGTGCGGCGGCCAGCAGGTGGTCGTCCAGGACGCGGGTGCGCAGCCCGAAGTAGCGCCCGAGGCGGCCCCACAGCGGGTCGGCCTCTCCGCCGGGGACCCGGTCGGGGTGCAGGGGCCAGTGCGCCGAGGCGGGGGAGGCGCGGACGAAGTGCTCGGCGAGCGGGTCGCGGGCCAGGGCGTCGGGGCGGTGGGTCTCGATGGCGCGGGCGGCCGCCACCAGCAGGGCGGTACGGCCCACCCCGGAGGCGACGCCGCCGCCCGCGGCCGCGGCGGCGGCCGGCCCGGTCACGGCGTGCACGGCTCCTCCTCGTCGGCGGGCGCCGTCCAGGCCGCGGGGTCGTCGCCGGTGGTGGTGCGGGCGCCGTACAGGACGCGCATGAACCGCAGGACGTCGTCGTAGGGCAGGTGCAGGGAGGTGGTGCAGTCCGTCAGGACGGTGATGTGGAAGCCCTTCTGGAAGGCGGTGCGGGCGGTGGAGTCCACGCAGACGTCGGCGTAGAGCCCGGCGAACACGAGGTGCCCGGTGCCGCTCGCGCGCAGGTGCTCCTCCAGGCCTTCGCCCGGGGGCCGGTCGGGGCCCGGGCCGGGATTCCCGCCGAGGAAGGCGTCGAAGCGGGCCCGTTTGGTGAAGACCCGTTCGCCCGGGGCCGGGACCACCCCGTGGAACCCCGCCCCCCAGGTGCCCTCCAGGCACTTCGGCTCCTTGCCCAGCCGCCGGTCCCGCGCGCGCCAGGCCGCGCCCTGGTGGACGGGGTCGCCGAGGAAGCGGACGAACACCACCTCCACGCCCGCGTGCCGGGCCCGCTCCACCGCCCGGACGCTGTGGGCGACCACGGCCTCCAGGACGGCGCCGTCGCCGCCGAAGCGGGCCCCGGCCACCCGCCCGGCACAGAAGTCGTTCTGCAGGTCCACCACCACCAGGGCCGTTCCGGTCGGGCCGGTCACAGCTCGCCCACCAGGGCCGCGGCACCCGTGGCGGCGGCGCCGGGCAGGTCGAGGAGCTCGACCAGCGCGTCGACCACGGCGGTGGTGGAGTGCCGGCCGCCGAGGTCCGGGGTGTGCACGCCCTTGTCGTCCAGGGCGGTGAGGGCGGCCTCGACCGCCCGGACGGCCCCGGGGACCCCGGCGTGCCGCTCGGCGACGAGGGCGGCGGCGCGGACCGTGGCCACCGGGTTGACCAGGTCGCGCCCGGCCAGGTCGTCGGCGGAGCCGTGCACGGTCTGGTACTCGACCAGCCCGGCCGCGCCGGGGTCGAGGCAGACGTTCTCCGTGCAGCGGTTCTCCTGCCGCTCGGAGCCGAAGCGGTCCAGCAGGACCACGTGCATGATGTCCGCCCACTCGTTCCCGGCGATCAGCAGCGTGCGCCGCGGCAGGCCGTGGGTGATCAGGTTGCGGTTGACGGTGTCGGGCTGGAACACCTCGATCCGTACGCCCAGCCGCTCGGCGATCTGGTCGACCCAGGCGTCGAACGCGCCGTCCAGGAGGTGGAACTTGTAGGCCATGACGATGCGGTCGATCCGCCCGTCGGGCCATTCGCGCCGGGCCCGCTCCAGGGCGTGGCGCACGACGGCCTCGGTGGTCTCGCGGCTGAAGGCCAGGGTGCGGGTGACCTCTCCCGAGGTGTGCAGGTTCTCCCCCGTGTAGAAGCCCTGGGCCTGGTCGCGGACGAGCAGCAGGGACGTTTCTGCGGCCCGTAACAGGTCCACCTTGACGGCGCGCAGGCGGCGGCGCACCAGGTACAGGGACTGGGCGTTGATCGCGGTGCGGAAGACCGCCGTGGTGCCGTCGGCGGCCAGGTCGCGGCAGAACCGCTCGTAGTGCTCCGCGTCCCGCCCGGTCAGCTCCTGGATGTCGGCGGGGCCGCCCTGCGAGCGCAGCGAGACGTAGGAGTGGTAGAGGCGCGGGGAGCGGACGATCCGCACCCCCGTCGGGTGGGCGGCGGTGAGCACCCCCAGGACGCGCTCGAAGACGGCGGCGAGCTCCGGGCCGGTGCCCCGGCCCACCGCCAGCCCCACCGCGGGCCGCCCGGGGGCGGGCGCCGCCCCCGAGCCGGCGCCCTGGTGGACGACCGGGCTCACCGGGCCGCGCCGGGGACCAGGCGGTCGCCGGGGATCCCGGCCTTCTCGGGGCGGTAGTAGTCGCGGATGCCCTCCGCCCAGACGGCGACCGGAACGCGGTCGCCGTCCACCGGGCCGAACGCGTCGAACAGCGCCGTGATGTTCCGGTCGTCGAAGCCGATCGCGGTCATCAGGGCGAGGAAGTCCGGGCGGGTGACCAGGCCGTCGCCGTCCGGGTCGCCCAGCGTGGACAGCGCCCGGGCGAACTCGTCGATGGTGGCGTCGAAACGCTGCGGGTCGAGCACCACGGCGGTGAACTCCTCGGGGCTGATCCGCCCGTCGCCGTCGGCGTCCAGCTCGGTCACCAGCGTGTGCCAGTAGTGCCGCAGGGCGTCGAGCAGCCGGTTCTTGGCGTCCTCGCCGGCCCCGGGGAGCGCCGCGACGACGCGGCTGCCCATCAGGTCGAAGTCGGCGGGCTCCAGGACACCGTTCCCGTCGGCGTCGAACAGTGAGAACACGAGCCCGACACGGTCGGCGGCTGCGGCAGTGGGCATGGCGGTACACCTCTGGTTTCCCGGACGTAGGGACGCCGGGCCCGCGCCTCGGCGACCGCTCCACTATCCGGCCCCGCCCCGGCCGGCGGCGCGCGAAGCGCGGCCGGACCACCCGATCGGGGGCAATGCGCCCCGCCACGCATGACGCGGTGGTCCGCTGGACAGGTAGTCAGACTGGCCTGCGAGCCGCACCCGGGCCGCACCCGGGCCGCCGAGGGCGAGGGCGCACCCGTCACGCACCCGCCGAGCACCCGGTGCCGGACCGGGCCGGCCCGCTCCAACTGCCGTACGATTCCGCCGAATCACCGGAAACCGGCCCCGACCGCCCCGCCGGGCGCCGCGCCGTCCAGCCGACGGGAACGCGCGTTCCCGCCCGCCGTGTCACGGAACTGGACAGCGGTGCGGGAGTCGTCCAGTCTTCACCACCATGACGTTCCCCCAGCACTCTCCTGCTGCCACACGCACAGCGCTTCTCGAGGCCGTCACCGCCGTCGGCGACGAGGCCGTCGCCCTGCTCGCCGACTGCCGCGGCGACACCCGCATTCCCAACGCCACGTGGACGGTCGCCGAGGCGGCCGCCCACCTGGCGATGGCCAACGAACTGATGGCCGCGCTCGCCGCCGGAGAGGAGCGGCCGTACGGGGACGGCACCCCGGGCGCGCTGGCCGCGGCGAACGAGGTCTCGCTGGCCGCGCGGCCCGAGCGCGACCCGGCCGTGCTCGCCGAGCAAATAGCCCGGCAGGCAGGGGAGTTCGCGGCCGCGGCCGGCCCGCTCACGGGTGCCGAGCCGATGCTGACCCCGCTCGGCCCGATGGACCTGGACACCCTCGGCGCCTACCTGCTGACCCACATGCTCGCCCACCTCTACGACGTCGCCGTCGCACTCGGCCGGCCGCACCCGATCGACCGGCAGCGCGTCGGGCTGACCATGCCGTTCCTGCGGACGGCCATGCCGCTGGTGGCGGACGCCCGCACCGCGGCCGGCCACAGCGCCTGCTACCGGCTGCGGCTGCGCGGCGCGGGCGGATTCGCGGTGACCTTCACCGACGGCGCCGTCGCGGTCAGCCAGGAGCCGCCGCGCCGCCCCGACTGCACCATCCTCATCGAGCCGGTGGCGTTCTTCCTCCTCGCCCTGGGCCGCTGTTCCACCGCCGGCGCCATCGCCCGCGGCAAGGTGCTCGCCTGGGGCCGGCGCCCCTGGCTGGCCCCGGCCTTCCCCGGACTGTTCACCGCCCCCTGAACCCGCCCGCCGGACCCGCCCGCCGCCTCATCCGGGCGGGGAGGCCTCCTCGGCCTCGCGGCACGCCGCACAGGTGTTCCAGCGGGGCCGGCCGGGATCGGGGGAGCGGCGCGGGGCGAGGGTCATGTCGGCGGTGCTCAGACCGCACAGCGTCAGGGGGCCGCAGGTGCCGGAGGCCTCCGCGGGGGCGCAGTGCGCCAGCCGCACCGGATTTCCGGGGTCCGCCGGCCCGCGGTCGGGGCCGAGGATCCGCACATTGGTCGGCGTATCGGGTTCGAGCACGATGACGGTGTCCATCTCCACAACGTCGCCGCCCGCCCGGCCCGCTGCACGCGCACCGTGGCATCCGGCCCAGCCGGCGCCCACCCCCGCCGCCCCCGGTGCCCCCGCCGCCCCCGGCGACGGGGGAGCCCGGCCGGGCCCCCTACCATCACGTGCATGCTGGCGCTGCTCCACACCTCGTCCGTCCACGTCCCGGTCTTCGACGCGCTGCGCGACCGCGAGCGCCCCGGCCTGCCGCTGCGGCACGTCGTCTCCGAGGGGCTGCTGGCCAGGGCCCGGACCGAGGGGCCCGACGCCGTCGCGGGGGACATCGACCGGATCCTCGCCCCGGCGCTCGCCGCCGGGGCCGCGGCGGTGCTGTGCACCTGTTCGACGATCGGCGGAGTCGCGGAGTCCCGGGCCGCGGCGCTGGGAGTGCCCGTGCTACGCGTCGACCGTCCGATGGCGGCCGCCGCCGTGGCCGTCGCCCCCGGCGGGGGCCGGGCCGCGACACGCATCGCCGTGATCGCCGCACTGGCCGGCACCGTGGGCCCGACCGTGGCCCTCGTCGACGAGGAGGCCGCTCGATCGGGCCGGCCGGTCACGGTGACGACCACGGTGGTCGACGGCGCCTGGGAGCGGTTCGAGAGCGGTGACCGCGCCGGCTACCTGGCCGCGGTCGCCGCCGCCGTCGAGGCCGTGGACGGCACGGCCGACGCGGACGTCATCGTCCTCGCCCAGGCGTCCATGGCGGACGCCGCGCACCGGGTCACGACCGCCGTACCGGTCCTGTCCAGCCCGGCCCCGGGACTGCGCGCCGCCGCCGGCGCCGTGGCGCGCCCCGCGGACGAGACCGGGTAGGCGGCCCGGCGGCGGATGCGTATCCGTACTCAGGCGGCGCTGTCGGTGCCGGATGAGACTGTGCGGGCACGTCGGGACGCCAGGGCCCGGCACGACGGAGGGGGAGAGCCATGAGGCGCGCGAGTTTCGCCTGGACGACGGCGACGGCGACGGCGGCGGCCGTGGCGGCGGCGATCGCGGTGACGGCGGTCCCGGCGGCGGCCGGGCAGGCCGGGCAGGGCGGGGAGCCCGGGCAGGGAGTGCCGGGGCCGGGCGAGATCCTGCCGTACCCGGGGCAGGAGGGGCTGATCTGGATCCCGGACTGGATCGGTGACGGCGGGGCGGTCACCGGCGGCGCCTACACCTCCGGCCCGCCGGTCACCGTCACGGTCGGCTGCCAGGGCGGCAGCGAGGGCGCGGGCGAGGTGCAGGTCACCTTCACGCCGTACTCCGGGGACACCACCCCGGTGCAGTTCACCGTGCCCTGTCCGGCGGAGGCCGTCGGCAGGGGCTCGGCGGTGGTGACGGCCGAGCAGGGCCGGTCCTTCCACGTCGGGGTGCGGACGTCGGCCCCCGACGTGCACTGGGGGCTGACGGTCACCCAGCCGGACGCCTGACCGAACCGGGGCGGGGCCGGATTCCCGTGACGACCTGAATCCGGCCCCGCCCCGGCCGGCCCGACCCGCCCGGACCCCCGCGCGCCATCGTGGCGGCCGCCCCGCGACCGCTATACACACCGTGTATACATGGTGTGTATAGTCCTTGATCATGTCACTCGGACAGATGCTCCTCGGCTTCCTGGAAGCCGAGCCCCGCCACGGATACGACATCAAACGCCTCTACGACGAGCACTTCGGCCGCGACCGCGCCCTGCACTACGGGCAGGTGTACGCGACGCTCTCCCGGCTGCTGAAGAACGGCCTGGTCGTCGTGGAGGGCGTGGAGGCCGGCAGCGGCCCGGACCGCAAGCGGTACGCGATCACCGACGCCGGAGTCACCGACCTCGCCGACTGGCTCGCCCAACCGGAGGACCCGCAGCCGTACCTGCAGAGCACCCTCTACCACAAGGTCGTGCTCGCCATCCTGACCGGGCGCAGCGCCACCGACGTCCTGGACACCCAGCGGGCCGAACACCTGCGCACCATGCGCGAACTGACCCGCCGCAAACTCACCGGCGACCTCGCCGACGAGCTGATCTGCGACCACGCGCTGTTCCACCTGGAAGCCGACCTGCGCTGGCTGGAACTGACCGCCGCCCGCCTCGACGACCTCACCGCCCGCCTGACGGAGACCCCGCGTTGACCACCGCCCGACCCCTGCTCAGCGCCCAGGACCTGCACAAGTCCTTCGGCCTCACCCCGGCCCTCGACGGCGCCTCGCTCACCGTCGCCGCCGGCGAACTCGTCGCCGTCATGGGCCCGTCCGGCTCGGGGAAGTCCACCCTGCTGCACTGCCTCGCCGGCATCACCCGCCCCGACCGCGGCACCATCGACTACCAGGGCCGCGACCTCACCGCCTGCACCGACGCCGAACTGAGCGCCCTGCGCCGCACCGAGTTCGGCTTCCTGTTCCAGTTCGGCCAACTCGTCCCGGAACTCTCCTGCCTGGAGAACGTCGCGCTGCCGCTGCGCCTGAACGGCATGCGCCGCAAGGCCGCCGAAGCCCGGGCCGGCGAATGGCTGGAACGGCTGGAGGTGGCCGACCTCGCCGCCAAGCGCCCCGGCGAGGTCTCCGGCGGCCAGGGCCAGCGGGTGGGGGCCGCCCGCGCCCTGATCACCGGCCCCAAGGCGGTGTTCGCGGACGAGCCGACCGGCGCCCTCGACACCCTCAACGGCGAACGCGTCATGAAACTGCTGACCCTCGCCGCGCGGGAGACCGGCGCGGCCGTCGTCCTGGTCACCCACGAGACCCGGGTCGCCGCCTACGCGGACCGCGAGGTCGTCGTCCGCGACGGCCGCACCCGCGACCTGGCCGCCGCCCGGTGAGCGCCGCCGACCCGAAGGTCCGCCGACTCCTCCCGGACCAGCTCGCCCTCGGCGCCCGACTGGCCGTCACCAGCGGACGGGACGGCTGGGGCCGACTGCTGCTCACCGCCTGCGGCGTCGGACTGGGGGTGGCCCTGCTGCTGTTCACCGCCTCCTTCCCCGGCATCGTGCACCACCGCGACCAGCGCCTGTACACCCAGAACGACACCTTCCACGACGAGGACCTGCCCACCCCCGGCGACCGGACGGTCCTCATCGCCGCCGCCGACACCACCTTCCACGGCACGCCCGTCCGCGGCCGGATCGTCCAGCCCGAGGGCCCGGACGCGGCGCTGCCGCCCGGGCTGACCGCCTACCCGAAGCCCGGCGAGATGGCCGTCTCCCCGGCCCTGGCCGACCTGCTCGAGGACCCCGCCAACGGGCTGCTGCGCGAACGCCTGCCCTACCCCGTGGCCGGCACCATCGGCCCGGCCGGGCTGCTCGGCCCCGGCCAGGCCGGCTTCGTGCTCGGCGGCGACCACCTCTCGGTGGACACCGGCGCCCTGCGGATCACCGAGTTCGGCCACTTCTCGCCGCCCAAGCCCATGGACCCGAGGCTGGTCCTGCTCAACGCCGTGGGCCTGACGGTGATGCTGGCCCCGGTCGGCGTCTTCCTCGCCGCCGCCGCGCGCTTCGGCGGCGAACGGCGCGACCGCCGGCTCGCCGCGCTGCGGCTCGGCGGCGCGGACCGCCGGATGACCGCCCGGATCGCCGCCGGCGAGTCCCTGGTCGGCGCCGTGCTGGGCCTGGCCGTGGGAACGGCGCTCTTCCTGACCGGCCGCCAGGCGATCGGACGGATCCGGCTCGCCGGATTCAGCTTCTACCCCGAGGACGTCGCACCGCAGCCCGCCGTCGCCGCCGCGATCGCCGTGGTCGTGCCGCTCCTGGGCATCGGCGTCACCCTGCTCGCGATGCGCCGGGCGAGCGTCGACCCGCTCGGCGTGGTCCGCCGCTCCGGCCCCGCCCGGCGCCGGATCGGCTGGCGGCTGATGCTGCCGCTGGCCGGCCTGGCCCTGACGGTGTTCGCCCTCGCGCTCTCCGGCACGCCGGACGGCCCGGGCGGCTCGCTCCCCGTGGCGTTCGGCGTGATGCTGACGCTGATCGGCGTCTGCACCCTGCTGCCCTGGCTGGTGGAGGCCGTCACCCGACGGGCCGGCGGCGGCAGCCTGTCCTGGCAACTGGCCACCCGCCGCCTCCAGTTGGGCTCCGGACCGGCCGCCGCGGCGGTCAGCGGCGTCGTGGTGGCGATCGCCGGGGCGATCGCCCTGCAGACGCTCTTCCTCGGCATCGGCGCCCAGTACGAGGGCATCCCCCGGCACCTGCCCGCCACCGGGCCGTACCAGCAGTCGGTGACCTTCCCGGGCGGCGCTCCCACCGCCGACGGCATCGCCGAGCGCCTGGCGCGCGGCACCGGGGTCGAGGCCACCGCGGCGTACACCGAGTTCTCCCTGGAGAGCGAGACCGCCAAGCCCTGGCAGCTGCCCTCGGTCCGGATCGCCTCCTGCGCGGTGCTGCGCGGCTTCGCGACCCTGCCCGACTGCAAGGACGGCGACGCCTTCGCGGTCCAGGGCCAGGCCGGGCGGCCGGGCGCCGAACCGGTCCGGCCCGGGACGACCGTCCACGCGGCCGACTTCCGGGGCACGGGCGAGCCGGTCTCCTTCCCGCTGCCCGCCGTCACCGCCACCGTCCCGCCCGTCGAGGGCGCGGACCCCAACGGGCGGATCGGAGCCGGCCTGCTGCTGCTCACCCCCGCCGCCGTGCCCGCCGACGCGCTGCGCGGGCAGCCGGCGACCGTGCTGGTGTCGCTCACCGACGCCCTGGCGGACCCGAAGGAGCAGCTGACCACCGCCGTGATGGCGATCGACCCGCAGGCCCGCACCGAGTTCCCGCTCGACCGCACCCTCGACTCCACCTACCTCGCCGTCAAGCGCCTGCTGACGGCGGGATCGGCGATCACCCTCGTGCTGGTCTCCCTCAGCCTGCTGGTCGGCCAGCTGGAACGCTTCCGGGAGCAGCGCCGCGTGCTCGGCGTCCTCAACGCCGTCGGCACCCGCCGGCGCGTCCTGGGCCTGTCGGTGCTGTGGCAGACGCTCATCCCGATGGCCCTGGGCCTGGTACTGGCGGCCGTCGGCGGCCTGCTGACGGGGGCGGTGCTGCAGTACTCGGCGGGCGTCCCGCTGAGCGTGGACTGGGGCTCGATGCTGGCCATGTCGGCGATCGCGGCCGGCGCGGTCCTGCTCACCACCGTCCTCGGACTGCCGCAGCTCCTGCGGCTGATGCGCCCGGACGCCCTGCGGTACGAGTAGCCCCGCCCACCGCACCGGCCCGTCGCGGCGCCGCCCGGATCCCGGACGGCGCCGCGACGCACGGAAAGCGTGGAACGGACGACGCGCACGAGCCGCGATCCCCGGTCACCGGGGTGCGGCCCGTCACCGGCCCTGCCCGGTCCCGGTGGCGAGTGCGATCACGGGGTGGACGGTGCCGTCCCCGGCGTCGAGCCCCGGGAACGAGACGGCGGCCTGCGCGCTGCGGGGGAACATCGCCCGCTCGTACGCGGTGAGCGCCGCCTCGACGTCCTCGGGGTGCGCGGCGAGCGCCGCGCCGAGCTCGGCGCCGTCGAGCATGGCCAGGTTGGCGCCCTCGCCGTTCGGGGCGGCGAGGTGGGCGGCGTCGACCAGGAGCGTCTCGACGACGGACCTGCCGATGTACTCGGGCCTGGCACCGGAGAGCAGCGGCCGCACGCGCGACCAGGCGCCGTCGGCGCCGACCAGCAGGTCCGTCTCGACGGTGGCGCCGTCGGAGAAGGCCACCACGTGCCGGCCGCCGCCCAGGGCGCGGACCGCGGTGGCCTTCCGCCCCCACCGGACGGTGCCGGCGGGCAGGGAGTCCAGCAGGATCCGCCGCAGGTCGCCGCGCCGCACCTCGGGGCGTCCGCCCGTGCCGTCGTCGGCCTGGTCGAACAGGACGGTCCCCTGGGGGTCCAGCACCCGCATCGCCTCGCGGCCCGCCAGCACGACGGCGTGGAACTCCTCCATCAAGTCGGCCGCGCGCAGGGCGAGTTGCCCGGTGTCGTCGTGGATGTCGAGCAGCCCGCCCTGGGTGCGGGCCGACGGCGAGGGCTCGGCCTCGTGGACCGTCACCGGGATGCCGTGCAGGTGCAGGACCCGGGCCAGCGTGAGACCGCCGAGCCCGGCGCCGATGATCGTGACGGGTGTGCGCATGGGTGGCTCCTTCGGGATCGGGCCGCCGGATCGACTCCGGCCGGCCTTCCTCCCGGACACTGTCAGGCGCCGCCGTCGCGCCACCGTCATCCGGCGGTCGTCCCGCCCCGGGCCACCGGCAGACCACCCGTAGGCGGCTGTCGGACCACCGACACCCCAGGTCACCCCGGGGCCGGATCCCGCGCCGTCCCCCGCCCCGGGGCGGGGGACGGCTGTCGGGTGCGGTCAGCCGCCGACGGCCGATCCGTCCGCGACGGGCCGCCAGGGGGAGAGGTCGACGGCGCCCTGGACGTATCCCGCCCGGTCCCAACTGCCGTTCGCGTGACGGATGGTGTGGTAGAGCGTGCCGCTGTTGGAGCAGGTCTCGAAGACCAGCTGCAGCTCGTTGTTCACACTCGCGCCGTCCACGCCGCACACGCCGAGGGTGCGGTCGAGGATCTGCTGGCCGATGGGCCCCCAGCCGGCCCAGTTCCCGTCGGAGGTGCGGATGGTGTGGTAGACGGCGGTCTGGCTGTTGTTCACCACGGCGACCTGCAGGGCCCCGTTGACGCCCGCCGCGACCACGTCGTGCGGCCAGCCCCAGGGGGAGGGGGTGCCGGCCGCACCCGAAGCCATGACGTTGCCCCAGCCGGACCAGCTGCCGTCCGCGTGGCGGATGGTGTGGAACACGCCGCCGTCGTTCCACATGGTGACCACGATGTGCAGTTCGCCGTTCACCTCGGCCGTCGCCATGCTGAAGAACTTGTCCGAGCCGAGCCCCGCGGGGGCGTTGACCACTCCCCAGGGCTGCCAGCTCCCGTCCGGGGCCTCGACGGTGTGGACGAGCCGGCCCGAGGGGTCGATCGCCGCCAGCTGGACCCGGCCGCCCACCACCGCCGCGCCGGTCCGGCCCAGCTGGAAGTACTGGTCGGAGAGGGGCAGTTCGGCCAGGCCCGTCATCGGGGTCGGCTCGGACCAGCTGCCGTCGGGCTGCTGGGCGGACTGGACGAACTGCATGCTCATCGGGCCGGATCCCCGGAGCCCGAACAGCCGCAGCCGCCCGGAGTCGACGACGGTCGTCCAGTACCGGAGGCCGCCGAACTGCGGGACCTCCCGGGCGGCGTCCCAGGTCCCGTCCGGTGCCCGGCGGGTCTGGACGACCTTCCACGGATCGGCGCGCAGCATCAGGTTCAGCCCGGCCGTCGGGGCGTCGCTCCCGGCCGACCGGGGCTCGGCCCCGGCCGGAGCGGCCGTCACCACGGTGGCGAGCGCCACCGACGCGGCCAGCATCGAAGCGGCGCGCATCCGGCGCCGGCGGGTGGTCTTCAGCACGTCAGCATCCCCCTGTTTCACATGGCCCCGGTCGGGCCGGGTGCAGTCATACCAGAGCCCGAAGATCGCTGGGAAGCGGGTATCCGCCCTGGCCAGGGGAGGGCGGGGCCGGTCGGCCCGCATCCGCCCGGGCTCCCCGCCGGAGGTCCGGCCCCGTCGCCCGGCCGTTCGTGCGGGAACGTCAGGGCCGGCGGCGGGCACGTTCGGTGATGTTGCGGGCCATGCCCGCGAACACCACGGTGTGGAACGGTGCGACGGCCCACCAGTACGCGTGTCCGGCCAGGCCGTGCGGGTGGAACAGCGCCCGCTGGCGGTAGCGCGTCCCGTGGCCGCCGTCCGGTGCGACGGAGAGTTCGAGCCAGGCCAGCCCGGGCAGGCGCATCTCGGCGCGCAGGCGCAGCAGCCGACCGGGTTCGATCTCCTCGACCCGCCAGAAGTCGAGGGAGTCCCCGACCCGCAGCCGGGCCGGGTCGCGGCGGCCCCGGCGCAGGCCGACGCCGCCGACCAGGCGGTCGAGCCATCCGCGCAGGGCCCAGGCGGGCGGAAAGGAGTACCAGCCGTTGTCGCCGCCGATGCCTTCGATCACCTGCCAGACGGCGGCGGGTGACGCGGTCACGGTGCGTTCCCGGACGTCCTGGTAGAGGCTGCCGCCGGCCCAGTCGGGGTCGGTGGGCAACGGGTCGCTGGGAACCCCGGGCAGCGAGGCGGAGGACCAGCGGGTGGCGACGTCGGCGTCCTTGATCCGGCGCAGGGCGAGCGTGACGGCCCGGTCGAAGCCGGTCAGGCCGGTCGGCGGGTCGGGCACCCACCGGGCGATGTCGTGCTCGCCGCAGACGACCTCGTGGCGCAGGGACTCCACGAGGGGGCGGGCGATGGAGTTCGGCACCGGAGTCACCAGGCCGACCCAGAGGCCGGACAGGCGGGGGGTGAGGACCGGAACGGGCACGATGAGGCGCCGGCGCAGGCCGGCGACGCGGGCGTAGCGCCGCATCATCTGTTCGTAGGTGAGGACGTCGGGGCCGCCGATGTCGAAGGTGCGGTTCAGCCCGGGCGGCAGGTGGGCGGCGCCCACCAGGTAGCGCAGCACGTCCCGGACGGCGATCGGCTGGATCCGGGTGGACACCCAGCGCGGGGTGACCATCACGGGCAGGCGTTCGGTGAGGTGGCGGAGCATCTCGAAGGAGGCGCTGCCGGAGCCGATGATCACGGCGGCGCGCAGCTCCGCCGTCGGGACACCACCGGCGCGCAGGACGCGGCCGACCTCGGCGCGGGAGCGCAGGTGGGGGGAGAGGTCCGCTTCGGGCACCGCGGCGGGGACGAGGCCGCCGAGGTAGACGATCCGGGTGACGCCGGCGGCCGCGGCGGCGGCCGCGAAGGCGCGGGCGGCCTCGCGGTCGGTCGCCTCGAACGAGGGGCCGGTGCCGAGCGAGTGGACGAGGTAGTAGGCGACGTCGATGTCGTCGAAGGCCCCGGCGAGGGTGGCCGGGCGGGTGACGTCACCGGTGGCGGTCTCCACCCGGGCCCGCCAGGGCTGGTCGCGCAGCCGCCCGGGATCCCGGACCAGGCAGCGCACGGTGTGCCCGCGGGCGAGCAGTTCGGGGACGAGCCGGCCGCCGATGTAGCCGGTCGCACCGGTCACCAGGCACCGCGGCGGGCCGGGGCGCAGCGCGTCCATGGCGACACCTCCTCCGCAGGCCGCGCTCGCGGGCTTCCGCCGGGCGGTCGAAACGACGCAACCAGCATCGCGCAGGTTCCCCGCGACCGGCGCGACGAGCCGGGTGGGCACCCCGGCCGGTCCCCGCAGGGCGCCGACCACCACCGGATGGTCGGCGCCCCGGTCGCTCCGCCGCGCGCGACGGTCCGCCGCCGGCCCGCGGAGCGATCCGCGGGCCGGCGGCGGGACGTCAGGTCGTCAGGGCGCCAGGCGGTAGGCGCGCAGCACGGTCTGCTCGACGGTGGAGCCGTCGGCGGCGCGTGCGGTGGCCTTGAGCGAGACGAAGCCGCCGGCGCCCGGCGGCGGTTCGACGGTGACGCGGTAGCCGCCGTCGGCCTGGGCGAGCGGGGCGTCGCGCCAGGTGGCGCCGTCGTCGAAGGAGACCCGCACGTTCAGGCTCGCGGTGGCCGAGGCCGGGGCGCCGCTCTGCCGTTCGACGGCGGCGAGCAGGGTGTGCCGGTGGCGCGGCGCCTGGTTGTCCGGGTCGACGGGGGCGGTGAAGCGGACGGCGTCGACCGGCAGCGCCGTGCCGCCGGCCCGGCCGTCGGGCCCGGGGGCGACGGCCGCCGAGCGGAAGGTCCAGACCGCCTCGACGGTGCCGGACAGCGTCGCCCAGGGCTCGGCCCGTACGGCCCTGGCGGTCAGCCGGTAGGCGGCGTCGGCGGCCGGGACGGCGAAGCGGGCCTGCTCCCGGTCGCTGGCGCCGACGCGCTGCCCGTCGCGTTCCAGTTCGAGGTGGACGGTGTCGTCCAGCCGCAGCGGCCACGGGGAGCCGACGTGGCCCGGGGAGGCGTCGCTGAACAGCTGCGGGGCCAGGGTGAGGTAGCCGTCGCCGGTGCGGGCCATGGTGGTCGCGCCGTCCTTGGCCGGGGCCAGGCCCGGGCCGATCACGGCGGCGTTCCAGCGTTCCGCGCAGGTCGCGCCGGCGGCGCAGCGCACCGTTCCGCTCTGGCTGACGGCGGTGCGCACCATCTCGCCGCCGGGGCCCGCGCTCTGCCCGAAGGTCGTGTCGCGGAGCTGGTCCTTCACGGTGAAGTACTCGGTGCGGGTGGCCGGCAGCGCGAAGGTGGGTTCGGCGATGGTGAGGGCGCCGAGACCGCCGGCGGACGCGAAGCTGCTGAAGTCGCCCGCGGTGCCCGGGCCCTGGGCGAAGTAGCGGGTGTTGAGCGTGGCGAGTTCGCCGGGGGTGACGGTCAGGGCCGGGTCGGGCAGCCCGCCGGTGGTGTGCACCAGCAGGTCGTAGCGGTCCGGCAGCCGGCCGTTGTGCGCGGCCGGACCGTGCTGGAGGCTCTGCGCGACGAAGTCGAGCCGGCCGGTGACGGGCCGGGCGGTGGGGACGACGTACAGGTTGCCGGGCCGGGCCACGACGGTGGCCGAGTCCGTGCAGTCGCCTTCGGCGGCGCTTCCGGCGGCGCGGTAGCAGTAGCCCGCGGAGAGCGAGTAGCCGGTGGTGGCGCGGCCGGGGACGGTGACGGTCAGCTGTCGGCCCTCGCGGGCGTCGACGGCGAGCCGGGTGTCGCCGCGCAGCTCCAGCTCGGGCTGCAGGAACAGGGTCGTGGTGGGGCTCGCGGTGCCCGAGCCGGGGGTGACCAGCTGTCCGCCGAGGTTGTAGCGGCCCTCGGGCACGCGCACGGTGGCGGTGCCGCCGGTGAACTGCAGCTGGTACGCGGCGTGGGTGTCCAGGTCGACCAGGCTGATCATCGACCAGGCGTTCCAGGTGCTCGGCCCCAGCGGCGCCCCGTTGCGGTCGACGGCCGTCACGGTGACGTCGTGCCGCACGGCCTCGCGGTTGAGCGCGTAGGCGGTGGTGACGGCGGTCCCGCCGGGCCCGGTGGCGCGCACCCGCCCGGTCAGCGACGCCCCCGAGGGGACGCGGGCCGGATCGACGGTCACGGTGGCCGACGCGGCGGCGCCCGCCGGCACCGTCAGGCGGGCGGGGGAGACGGTGAACGCGCCGGCCGCGGCGGTGGTCTCGGCGGCCAGCTCCAGGGTGACGGGCTCGCGGCCGTCGTTGCGGTACTCGACGGTGCGGGTGAGCGGCTCGCCGCCGGGCGGACCCTCCAGGTGGATCCCGGTGCCCTCGGCGGTGGCGTACACCTCCTGGGCGGTGGCCCGGGCGAGGTCGACGCGCCCGGCGCCCTGCTCGTACGCGCCCTGGCCGGCGGCCGGCGCCGCGGAGGAGGTGAGCGCAGCCTTGAGCTGCGGGCCCTTCCACTGCGGGTGCCGCTGGGCGAGCAGGGCCGCGGCCCCGGCCACGTGCGGGGCCGCCATGGAGGTGCCGGAGATGGCGGTGTACCGTTCGCCGACCGGTTCCTGACCGTTCGTCCCGGCGGCCCGGGCGGCGACGATGCCCACGCCCGGCGCGGTGAGGTCCGGCTTGACGGCCTGGTCGCCGACGCGCGGGCCCCGGCTGGAGGTCGCGGCGAGCGCGCCGTCGCGGTCGACGGAGCCCACGGTCAGCGCGGCGTCGGCGGACCCGGGGGTGCCGACGGTGCCCGGGCGGCCCTTGTTGCCGGCGGCGGCGACGAACAGGGTGCCGTAGCGGGCGGTGAGCGCGTTGACGGCCTGGGCCATCGGGTCGGTGCCGTCGGTCGGGGCGCCGGTGAGGCTCATGTTGACGATCGGCGCCCGGGCCGCGGCCCACTCCATGCCCTGGAGCACCCAGGACTCCTGGCCGTCGCCCTCGTCGTCGAGCACCCTGCCGACCAGCAGCTCGGCGTCGGGGGCGACGCCCTTGAACCGGCCGTCGGAGGCGGCGCCGGTGCCGGCCACGATCGAGGCGACATGGGTGCCGTGCCCGTCCGGGTCGGCGGTCACCGGCGCCTCGGCGGGCCCGGTGAAGTCGGAGGTCTCGCCGAGGGAGCCGACCACGTCCGGGTGGCCCCGGTCGATGCCGCTGTCGAGCACCGCGACCTTGACACCCTTGCCGGTCCAGCCGGAGCCCCAGGCCTGCGGGGCGCCGATCTGGGCGGTCGAGCGGTCGAGCGCCGCGCTGACCTTGCCGTCCAGCCAGACCTTGTCCACGCCGCCCGCGACCAGCCCGGCGCCCGGCCGCGCGACCAGCTGCCACAGCTCGCCCGCCCGCGCCTTCGGGGCGCGCAGGGCCGCGCCGTGCACGCTCTCCAGCGCCCGGACGGCGGTGGCGCCGGCCGGCGGCGCGGCCGCGGCCAGGCCCGGCGCGTCGCCGTGCTCCGAGCCCAGGATCAGCGGCAGCTCGGCGGTGTGCCCGTCGTCGTAGCCCTGGGCGATCAGCCCGGCGACGTCGAACAGCCGCCGGTCCAGCCGGCCGGAGTCCAGCGCCTCCACCGCGTCCGAGGGGACGAGCTCCAGCGAGCCGGGCGCACCGGAGCGCCGGACGAACGTCACCTCCTCGCGTCCCGGTCCGGGCCGCACTCCGGCCAGCGCCACCGCGCCGTCGGCCCCGACCCGGGCCGTGACCGTGTCGCCGGTGATCAGGGTGACCTGGACGGGCCGGCCCGGCGCCGGCCCGTCCGTCCCCGCTCCGTCCGTCGGGCCGTCAGCGGCCCAGCCGGCCGGGGCGGTCAGCGCCCCGACCAGTGCCGCGCCCAGCACGGCGGCCGGCCAGCGCCCGGCCGTCCGGGGCCCCGGCCCATGCCTGTGGTACCTGCGGGTTCCTCGCACGGGTGTCCTCTCGCTCGGGCGGCACCGGGGATTCCGGGGCCGCTCACGGGATCTGTCGAGGAATCGACGGAAGGAAGGGCAGCGGAGGATGTCATCCGATGATCAGAAGTCCGAGAAACCCCCGCCCCGCGACCCGCCGACCTCCCCGCCCTGCGACCGGCCGACCTCCCCGCGCGACCCGCCGGCCTCCCCGCGGGGCCTCCTGCCCTCCCCGCCCCGCACGACCGGCGAAATTTCCCGCCACCCGTGACATCCCGGCACCGGGTGCGTTCCGTCGGACCGGGCAGAGACGAACGGAGGACACACCCTGTGCGTAGCGCAGACCTGGACGAGTTCCGCGGCTTCGCCGAGGAACGGCTGCCGCACCTGCGGCGGACCGCCTACCTGATGTGCGGCGACTGGCACCACGCCGAGGACATCACCCAGACCGCCCTGACCAAGCTGTACGCCGCGTGGGGACGACGGCACCGGATCGCCAACCTGGAGGCCTACACCCACCGCGTGCTGACCCGCACCTGCATCGACCACACCCGGCGCCGCTGGCGACGCGAGGAC
Organism: Kitasatospora sp. NPDC058444; assembly: GCF_042721415.1. NCBI lineage: Bacteria > Bacillati > Actinomycetota > Actinomycetes > Kitasatosporales > Streptomycetaceae > Kitasatospora > Kitasatospora sp. NPDC058444. The sequence goes on from NZ_JBHXLL010000007.1 coordinate 264,784, forward strand.
CCGACACCCGCACTGCCCGACCGGCCCGGCCCGGGCACCGACCCCTCGCTCGGCCTCCAGGTCCGTGCCGCGCTCGCCGCCCTGCCGCCGCGTCAACGCGCCGTCGTGGTCCTGCGCTTCTGGGCCGACCTGGACATCGCGGACACCGCCAAGGCCCTCGGCTGCACCGCCGGAACCGTCAAGAGCCACACCGCCCGCGCCCTCACCCGACTGCGCGACCTGCTCGGCGACACCGACCCGTTCGACGAACTCGCCACCGCCCCGACCCCCCTGAAGGAACTCCTGTGACCCACCACGACGCCCTCGACCCGCAGGACGACCTGCGCACCCTCCTCGCCGCCGGCCTCGGCGCCGAACCGACCCTGCGCTCCGGCACCGTGGACGCGGCCGTCGCGGCCGGACGCCGCCGCCGCGGCACCCGCCTGGCCGTCCGCGCCGGCGCCACCGCGGCCGGCGCCGCCGCCCTGGCCGCCCTGGTGGCGACCGTGCCCACCGGCACCACCCCCGCCCCCGGCGCCCCCGCGGCCGCCGCCGACCCGCTGACCGGCCCGCTCACCCTCGCCGGCGCGGCGGGCGCCACCGCCGAACCGCTGCGCCCGGACTCCTTCGGCCCCGGCAGCGGCCGCGCCACCGACTGGACCAGCGACCACCTGGGCACCACCCTGGCCGCGCTCCTCCCCGCCGGCGCCACGACCGTGCGCCCCGGCGACATCCCGGGCCGCAGCTTCCGGGTCGCCTGGCAGTCCCCGGCCGGCCCGGTGGACTTCGTCGGCGGCGCCGACCACACCGCCGACGCGCCGAAGGTCCCGCTCTGCGCCACCATCGCCCTGCCCAAGGTCACCCCGCGCCCCGGCGTGCCCAGCCCGCAGGACATCGCCCCGCGGACCGACTGCCGGCTGGTCGAGCTGCCCTCCGGCGCCCGCGGCGAGGCCGTGACCATGACCCTCCCGCAGAGCGACCGGGTCTCCCGGTACGTCCGCCTCCAGCGCCCCGACGGCCGCACGGTGACGCTCCAGCAGTGGGCCCGGCAGCCGGACGCGGGACTGGACACGGCCGCCCTGCTGGCGATCGCCGACGACCCCGCCTGGCAGTTCTGACCCGCCCCGCACCGGCCGGCCGGGCCCCACGGCCCGGCCGCCCCCGTACCGCCCCGAAAACCCCGCTCCGAAACCGGACCCGAGCGCGCCAATTCCACCCACCCGCGGCCGGAATCCGCCCGCTCCGGCATCCGGGTGAAATGACGTGGCGTCGCCCGGCGCGAATGGAAGCCGGGTCCGACGCTGCCAGAATGCAGTTTCCTCGGGCCCGCCCGCACGGGCGGCGCCACCGGACGGCTGGAGCGGAACATGCAAATCACTCGACCCCGTAGGAGTCCGGAAAGGGAATCCCGCGCAGCCGCGGGAAGCTTCCCGTGGACGCTGATGTACCACTCGGTGGCGCCGGCGGCCGACGATCCCTATCTGATCACCGTCGATCCCGCACGGTTCCGCCGCCAGCTGCGCTGGCTGTCCGCCCGCGGCCTGCGCGGGGTGTCGGTGGGCGCCCTGATGCGCGCCCACCGGGACGGCACTGCCGCGGGCCTGGTGGGCCTCAGCTTCGACGACGGCTACCGCGACTTCGTGGAGGAGGCCATGCCCGCACTGGCGGAGCACGGCTTCACCGCGACGGTCTACGTCATCGCCGGCCGGCTCGGCGGCTACAACGACTGGGACAGCGAGGGCCCGCGCAAGCCGCTGATGACGGCACGCCAGGTCCGCGAAGCCGCCGCCACCGGGGTGGAGATCGGCTCGCACGGACTGACACACCGGCGGCTGGCAGGCCTGGACGCGCACGACCTGGCCGCCCAGGTCACCGACAGCCGCCACGCCCTGGAGGACCTCACGGGCCAGGCGGTCGACGGCTTCTGCTACCCCTACGGCTCGCTCGACGACGCCGCGGTGGAGGCGGTGGAACACGCCGGCTACGGGTACGCCTGCGCGGTCAGCCCCGGCGCCCACAGCGGGGTGTACGCGCTTCCCCGATGTTACGTCGGCGACCGGGACGGACCGCTGCACCTGACCGCGAAGCTGGTACGCGACCGCTGGCGGCGCTGACGCCGCTCAGCGGCTGACGGCGGCGGACTCCACCACGGGCTCCAGGCGCAGCCAGGACTCGTGCCACAGCAGGGCGCACCGGCGGTCGCAGCCGGTGGCCAGCGGTTCGCCGCCGCAGCGCAGGCCGTCCAGGATGAACCAGGGCCCTCCGGTGGGGTGCTGCCACCAGGCGAGGGACCGGTGAAGCAGTTCGGTGGCACCGTGACGGGTGCCGACGTGGCGCTCCATCCCCGGCTGGAAGGGGACGCCGTGCAGGCGCCCGTCGGGGCCGAGGGTCGCGTGGATCTCCTCCAGGCTGCGCACCGTCGCCCACCGGGTGACCGGCCGGGCGACGGGCGGGGGTGCGGGGGCGGGCTCCAGCCACTCGTCACGGAACAGCAGCGCGCAGTCCATCCCGCAGCCCTGGGCCCCGTCGGCGCCGTGGCAGGTGGCCCCGGCCAGGGCGACGGTGCCCGACAGGCGCCGCACCCGGTAGTGGTCGTCGATCATGCGGCGCACGACGCGTTCGACCTGGTAGACGCCCCCGCAGAACGACCACTGGCTCCGGGTGAACCACAGGCCGCGATGGCGGTCCTTGTCGTCCAGCGTGGCGCGCACCGCGGCCTCGTCCTTCACCCGGACCCAGTCCCCCTCGGTGAAGCGGGAGGGCCGGCCGGGCGCCGGAATGTCGGCGCGACGCTCACGCAGGCCCTCGCGGGCGATCCGCGCGCGGCGCACCACGCCGAGCGGGGGAAGGTCGCGCAGGGGCAGGCTCTTGTACTGGCACCGGTTCGCGGCGGTTTCGCAACGCAGCTCCGTGGTACCGGTGAACCGTGATTCCTCGACGGCCATCAATGAAATCCCATCGGGTCGGAGATATCGGCACAGGCTAGCGCAGCCCGGCTTTTCCGTGCTGGCCACCGGACCCATTCGACGCCATGTCGAAAGAAATAACACTAGACGCATTAAGAGTCTTCTTGAGTGAAAACCCATCACTTCCGGAGAATCCGGGTTCATATGCGTGTAATGTTTCCCCCGTTGACGAGGTGGAGTGGCCGAGTGGCGAGGCGACGGCTTGCAGGGCCGTTCAGATGGGTTCGATTCCTATCTCCACCTTTTCTCCTCTCCTCCGGCGCGCCGGGTGCACGGGCGGAACCCGCCGCGGCCCGCTCCGCGCCCCACCGGCCCGGGTGACCCGGCGTCAGCCCGGGCCGGCGTGAGCACCTGGGAGCCGCGCCCCGCGCCGACCGAGACGGAAAACCGGACCGCCCGGGCGCCGACTCGACCGAGTCGGCGCCCGGGCGGTCCGGGGCGTGCGGGGGTTTCGTGCCGTGCGGTCAGACGGTGACCCGCTCGGTGCGCTCCGCCTGGAGGTCGGCGGGCTGCTCGGCGGTGGCGGGGGTGTTCTCCCGGGGCGTGGGGAGCACGGCCATGATCACGGCGGAGATCACGATGGTCGCCGCCCAGGCGAGCCCGTACCTGCCGACGGGAGTGTCGGACAGCGGGCCGGCGAACCAGTCGCACTTGGTGAAGGCGAGCCCGGCCAGCAGCGCGAGCAGCCAGGACACCATCGCCTGCCAGCAGTAGCCGCCCTTGTACCAGTAGCGGCTGTTCCTGCTGGTGTCCATCAGCGCGTCGGCGTCGTAGCGCACCGCGCGCGAGCGGCGGCGGAACATGTCCACCGCGTAGACGCCGATCCAGGCCGAGAAGGAGACGGCGAGCAGGATCAGGAAGGTGATGAAGGAGCCCAGGAAGCTCTTGGCGACCAGCATCAGCAGCAGGCCGGCGACCAGCGAGATCACGGCGTTGATGCTGACGGCCATGGCGCGCGGCAGCTTCACGCCCATGGTCTGCGCGGTGAAGCCGGCCGAGTACATGGAGAGGCTGTTGATCAGCAGCATGCCCACGATGGCGGTCAGCAGGTACGGCACGGCCAGCCAGGTCGGCAGCAGGTCGCCGAGGAAGGAGACCGGGTCCGTGGCCTGCGCCAGGCCGGGCGAGGCCACCGCCATCACGGCGCCCATCAGCACCATCGGCACCATCACCAGGGCGGCGCCGGAGACCGTCACGCCGGCGATCTTCCGGCCGGAGGCGGAGTGCGGCAGGTAGCGGGCGAAGTCCGGGCCGGTGGGGACCCAGCTGATGCCGCCGGCGGCGATGGTCCCGATGCCGGCGATCATCATCGCGGTGGTGCCCGCGGGCTTGGCGAAGACCTCGCTCCAGTGGATGGTCGCGACCAGGTAGCCCAGCACCAGGATGCTGAAGACGCCGAAGAGGTACGTCGACCAGGTGTTGCAGACGTTCAGCGCCTTGCGGCCCATGCCGGAGACCAGGAAGGTGCAGGCGACGAAGGCGAGGAGCGTGATGACGATCAGCGCGGTGTTGCTCTTGACGCCGAAGAGCAGGTCGAGGACGGTCAGCACGGCGTAGGCGCCGGTGACGGCGTTGATCGTCTCCCAGCCGAACCGGGCGACCCAGAGGATCGCGCCGGGGAAGAGGTTGCCGCGCACACCGAAGGTGGCCCGGGAGAGCGTGGCACCCGGGGCGCCGCCCCACTTCCCGGAGACCGACACCACGCCGACCATGCCGAAGGAGACGACCGCGGCGCACGCGGCGACGATCAGGACCTGCCAGAAGTTCAGCCGGTTGAACACCACCAGGGCCGCACCCATGGTGAGGAGCAGGACGCTGATGTTCGCCGCGACCCAGGTGGGGAAGAGCTCGCGGACTCTGCCCCGGCGCTCGTGGTCCGGGACGGGTTCGATACCGCGGGTCTCTATCGCGCCGTCGTCGTCGACGGTGGACAGGTTGTCCATGTGGGTGGCTCCGTGCGTGTGAAGCGGGGGAGAAGAAAACAGACAAATGGAACATTTATGGAACTCTTCGCGCGTAGCGCGGGAGTTCAGCCATCCTACTTTGTCCACTTCGGTCCCGGATCGGCCCGACCGGCGGGCCGTCCCCGACCACGGCCCCGCGAGGGGCGGCCGCCCGGGCGCCGGGCCGTTTCAGTCCCACGGGCTGGTGGACACCGGGCCGGGGGCGACGATCACCGCCGTCCCGCCGTCGCGGGCACGGCCTTCCCAGACCTGGCCCCAGCCTTCCGGGACGCCGAAGGACAGCAGGTCGGCCCGGTGCTCCTCGTCGCGGACCAGGTCGAACCAGCCCTCGCAGAGCTGCCGGCGGACCAAGCCGGCCTGCTCCTCGGTCTCCCGCCTGTTCGCTGTAGTAGCCGTCGAAGAGGCGGGGCGAGTCGGCCCAGGAGACGTCCACCCGGTACTCGCCGGGCGGGACGCGGAGCGCGAGCTCGCGCGGCGCCCCGGTGATCCAGGGCGAGTCCACGACCAGCCGGCCGCTCGGCAGCCGGATCGTGGTGACCTCCCGCACCTCGGCGATCTCGATCCAGCTGTACGGGGTGTGCGGATTGCCGCCGATCCGCACACCCGGGGTGAACAGCCCGTCGAGGTACTCGCGCGTCTGCGGCCCGAGCTCGTCCATGCCCGCCCCCACCTCTTCCTTCTCACGTCCGTGGCACCTGCTGCCCCGGACGACCGGACGATACGCACCCCCACGGACAGTCCCGGTGCCGTGGCCCGCCTCACGCGGGGCCGGCCGCCGCCCCGCCCGGAAGTTCGGCCGGCAGGTGGCCGTAGCCGGCCCGGCCCGGCACCGCCCGGGCGAGCGCCCGGAGCAGCGGGGCCGGTGGTGCGGCGAAGATCCCGGGGTGGTCGCGCTCGCCCAGCTCCGGCCGGACCGGCCAGGCCAGCCGTTCCCGGTCCAGGTCGTACCGCGCGTCCACCCCCTCCCGGTTGCCCCGGGCGTCCAGGCGGGACCAGCGCCCGCGCAGGTGAACGGCGTTGAGGGCGTGCAGCGCGAATCCGCCCTCGCCGTCCGCCAGCCGCTGGTAGCACAGGCCGGTCGGCACGCCCTGCGCCCGCAGCAGTGCGGCCAGCAGGTGGGACTTGCCGTGGCAGATCGCGTTGCCCGCGGCCAGCACCTCGGAGGCGCGGAACGCCCCGCTGTACGCACCGGCGTCCGCGGAGTGCGCCACCCGGTCGCGGACGTGGTGGAACGCCGCCTCCGGTGTGGCCAGCCCGGCGGCCAGCCGCCGCAGCTCCGGGTGCTGGTGGTCGATCGCCTCGTCCGCCGCGAGGTAGGCGGCGAGGTCGTCGGTCTCCGGTCGCAGAATCATGCCGTCCACGGTGCCGCGAGCACCGTCCACCGGGGGCGGAATTCCACTCCCCGGACAGGGCGGGGCCACGGGGACGGGCGCCGCCCGCCTTGCCTGGGTGGCGGGTCGAAGGGCACGGTACCGGCAGCCGCGGCGCACCTCGCCGCCGCGGGCACCGCTCGTCCCAGTCCCCGTTCCGGCCGCCCCGACCCGCGTCCCCGCCCTGGAAGGCACCTGCGATGACCGATCCCGCCCGCCCCGTCCTCGACCTCGCCGTCCCACCCCGCCTCGGCCTGGCCGAGGCCCCCAGCCGCCCCGCACCCGCCGACCGCGACCTCGGCTCGGCGCTCCTCGACTCCCCGCCGGTGGACGGATCGCTCTGGCTGCGCTGGACCGGCCACGACGGCATCCGCACCCTGCACCAGGACGGCGGCCTCGCCCGCGGCTGGGTGGAGAAGGATGTCGACGGCCTGGACGGCTGGGTGGCCCTGCTGGGCGGCCGGATCGTCGTCACCGGCGACGGCGCGCCGGTGGTGCACGCCGACGCCTGGCAGGCCGGGGCGACCCTGCACGCCGTCCTCGTCCGGCATCCCGTCGGCCCGGCCGACGGTGAGCGGGAGGACCCGGACGACCAGGAGCACGGGCTGCTCGGCGACGTCCGGTACCGGGTCCGCCGCCGGGCCGCCGGGACGGGCCTGCGCGCCATCGGCCGGAGCCTCGCCGCCACCCGGGAGACCCTGCGCACCGCCTACCGGCAGACCGACCCCGGGGACCGGGAAGCCGCCCGCCGGGCCGCCACCGCCCGCGACGAATGGCAGCGCATCCACGACCACATCGCCGCCACCGCCGCCCCGCTCTACGACCCGGACGAGGACCCCGAACTCCAGCGGGCCCTGCGCCGGGACCGTCACCGGCGGCAGATCGCCGCCCGCGCCCGCGAGGCCGGCGGCGGGGCCCACCCGACGGCGGGCCCCGCCCACCGGGCCACCGACACCCACCGCTGCCCGGCCTGCCCCACCACCGAGACCCTCTACGGCGCCCTGGAGCGCGCCGGCCTGCACCGCCTCACCGACGAGGACCACCAGGCCGTCCGGGAACTCACCGGCACCCTCGACCTCGTCACGCTGTACCGGGTCGTGGACTGGTTGGAGCGCACTCGCGCCGCAGCCCTCGCGCCACGTGACGCCGGTCCGACCCCGCCCGCCGGGCCGGCCGAGCGCGGCGGCCGCCCCTGACCGTCCAGGGCGCCACGCCTGTGGCGGCGGTCTCATCGGCGGCCGGTCGGTGCTGACTCGGCGTGGTGGCGGCGGGCCGGTCGGTGAGGTCGCCGGGGCGGGGGCGGTGAGTGCGCTCACACACGGATGCGGGGGCACGACGGCACCTAGCAGTGTCCGTTCCGCCCCGCGTCGCGGTGGGGGCGGCGGGCGTTCGCGCAGGCCGGGAGGGGTGGGCGCGCCGCGGGCCGTGCGCCCTTCGATTCGGAGCCGACCTCCCGGCTACGACCGCGGATCGTAGCGGGAGGGCCTTGGCGGCGGCCGTCGCGGTCTGGCAACTTGGCATTCGTCGCCAGCCACACCGGCTCC